>JANPAR010000287.1:0-8927 GCA_031430015.1 Burkholderiales bacterium | reverse complement strand
ATACGCTTTGGCTTCGCCGCCAAACTTGGCTGACAACACTGTGGTGATCGCTGCCGTTAGCGTGGTCTTGCCGTGGTCTACGTGCCCAATCGTCCCTACATTCACGTGCGGCTTCGTACGCTCAAATTTACCCTTGGCCATGATTCTCTACCCTTGAAAAACGATTTGTTGAAAAGAATTTTTCGCAAAGCGCAGCAAGCGCCACCGGCAACACCTGGTGCCCATGGCGTGGATCGAACACGCGACCTCTCCCTTACCAAGGGAGTGCTCTACCACTGAGCTACATGGGCAAAACGGGAACAACATACAAACTGCCACTGCAACACGCCGGTTCAATCCCTCACCGGAACGCGCCGCAGAGAGATTCTGGTGGAGCGGGTGAAGGGAATCGAACCCTCGTCATAAGCTTGGAAGGCTTCTGCTCTACCATTGAGCTACACCCGCGCAAACCCGGCAAAGCTGGTGGTGGGGGATGGATTCGAACCATCGTACTCGTTAGAGGGCAGATTTACAGTCTGCTGCCATTAACCACTCGGCCACCCCACCGGAAGCGAACCTCAAATTATGCTGCATTTGCGCTCATCGGTCAAGCAAATCGGCGATTCTTTCCATTCCGGCTGCGGATTGATGCGGCAACCAGATTGCGCTTTGCAATCAATCATTTAGCCCGCATAAACGAGAAATCACCAAAAATTTGCGGCGGCGGTCGGCGGCGCGCACATTCGGCGCACGCCAGCTACGCAGGTTTGGGGCTCGTGCTACGCTCGTGCCGCATGACGCAGGCTGCTGAACTTCTCCAACGCATTTTCGGTTACGCGTCGTTTCGCGGGCCGCAACAAGCCATTATCGAGCGGCTCGCGGCTGGCGGCGATTGCCTGGTGCTGATGCCCACCGGCGGTGGCAAATCGCTGTGCTATCAAATCCCCGCGCTACTGCGCCCAGGCTGCGCCATTGTCGTTTCGCCCCTCATTGCCCTGATGCGCGATCAGGTCGCTGCGCTCACCGAAGCCGGCGTCAATGCCGCGTTTCTCAATTCGTCTCTCGACGCCAGCACCGCCTCTCGCGTTGAGCGCCAACTGCTGGCGGGTACTCTCGACCTGCTCTACATCGCGCCCGAACGCCTGCTCGGCGCACGCACCCGTGAACTGCTCGGCCGCGCCACGCTTGCGCTGTTCGCGATTGACGAAGCGCACTGCGTCTCGCAATGGGGCCACGACTTCCGGCCCGAGTATGGCGAGTTGGGCTTTCTCGCCACTGACTTCCCCTCAGTGCCGCGTATCGCGCTCACCGCCACAGCGGACGAGCTGACGCGCCGCGAAATCATCACCAAGCTTCATCTCGACCAAGCCGAAGTATTCATCTCCAGCTTCGACCGCCCCAACATCCGCTACGAAATCGTGCCACGAGCCAATGCGCATGCGCAACTGCTCGACTTCTTGCAGGAGCGCCACCAGACCGCCAGCGGACACCACGGCGGCATCATCTACCGCATTTCGCGAGCCAAGACTGAAGGCACCGCGCATTTTTTGCGCGAACATGGCTTCAACGCCTTGCCCTATCACGCCGGCCTCGATGCACAAACCCGCGAAGAAACCCAAACCCGTTTCTCGAACGAACCCGACCTGATCGTTACCGCCACCATCGCCTTTGGCATGGGCATCGACAAACCCGACGTACGCTTCGTCGCCCATCTCGATCTGCCGCGCAACATCGAAGCCTATTATCAGGAGACCGGCCGCGCCGGTCGCGATGGGGCACCCGCCGACGCGTGGATGACCTACAGCCTGTCCGACATCGTCACGCAACGGCGCATGATCGACGAATCGGAGGCGGAGGAAGTCTACAAACGCGTCTCGGGCCAAAAGCTCGACGCCCTGGTCGGCCTCGCCGAAACCGCCGGCTGCCGCCGCGTGCGCCTGCTCGCCTATTTCGGCGAAGCGTCCGAGCCCTGCGGCAATTGCGACAACTGCCTCAACCCGCCGCGCACTTTTGACGGCACCGAACTCGCGCAAAAAGCCCTATCTGCGGTCTACCGCACCGGGCAGCGCTTCGGCGCCGGCCATGTGATTGACGTATTGCTAGGACGCGAAACCGAACGCGCGCTGTCACTGCGTCACAACGCGCTGCCCACTTTTGGCGTCGGCAGCAGCACCCCGGAAGCGCACTGGCGCACCATCTTTCGCCAGATGGTCGCGCTGGGCTATCTGCGCGTCGACAGCGAATCGTTCGGCGCACTGAAACTGGAAGACGCCGCGCGCGGCGTGCTCAAAGGTGAGACCGCAGTGCAATTGCGCGAGGAGTCGGCTGCACCGAAAAAAGCGCGCGGGAAGTCACGTGATCGCACAGGCACGCGTGGGGCGGGTGGTGCGAGCGGTGCAGGTGGTACACGCGGATACGCTGCTAAGAGCGGCTCCCAGAGCGGTTCTCAGGCCGACGCTCAAATTGAGGATGGCACGCCGGAAGCCATGCTGTTCGATGCGTTGCGCAACTGGCGCGCGGCCATCGCACGCGAGCATGGCATACCCGCCTTCGTGGTGTTCCACGACAGCACACTCGCCGCCATCGCCTTAAGGCGTCCCGATTCGCTAACCCACTTGCGCGCCATCAGCGGCGTTGGTGAAGCGAAATTGGCGCGCTACGGCGTGGCGCTGCTGGAGTTGATTGAGGAACACGCTAACGCGAGTGATTGAAGCGAGTTGGGATGCTGGTTCGGGTTCCGATTCGGGCCTGCGCACCTCCAAACCTCCAAGTCTGCCCCAAGATTGACATCAAGTAGCAATGTCTATGGTCTCCGCCTCTTGCGGCACTGCACAAGCGGCAATCGTTGCGCGGCTTGTCGATCCCCGCCACAATCCGGCTCACAACAAGCGCCAGCCAGCACGAATGATTGCGGCGCAGGAGACTCCACGATGTTTGACAAGCTCATGTCCGGATTGACCGGCGCTTCTGTGACAGGCGCATCGGCGTCCAATGCGCCGTCCGCTACCGCCGCGCTGTTCCCTGCGCAACTGCCGCATTTCACCCCTGCCGCACCCGCCAGCGTTGATCGCGGCGTCGCGCAAGGCGACACCATTGCCAAGATGTTCTGGGATGGCGTCGCGCGCCGCAGCGGGCAAACCGTGCTGCGCCAAAAAGACTTTGGCATCTGGCGCGCGATGACCTGGTCGCAACTGGGCGATGCAGCGCGTGACATTGGCATGGGCCTGATCGCCCTCGGCTTCGAGGCCGGCGAAGTGATTTCAATTTTGTCCAACACCAACCGCGAGTGGGTACAGGCCGATCTCGGCGGTCACGTTGCGGGCGGCGTGGTCAACGGCATTTACCCGACTGATGCCGCCTCACAAGTCGAATACCTGTGCGCAGATTCGTCCACCGTCTATCTGTTTGTCGAAGACGAAGAGCAGCTCGACAAGGCACTCGAAGTGCGCGAGCGCTTGCCGATGTTGCGCAAGATCATCGTGTTTGACATGGAAGGTTTGCGCGAGCTCAATGACGCGCAAGTGCTGAGCTTCGATGCCCTGCGCGTCCTTGGCCGCGAGCACCACGCCAAGCATCCTGACCTCATCAAACAGCGCAGCCTGGCACGCAAGCCCGAGGACGTTGCGGTGTTGGTGTACACCTCCGGCACGACGGGCAAGCCGAAGGGCGCCATGATATCGCACAAAAACCTGCTGACCACCTGCACCATCTACAACGACGCATTGCCGCGCGCCGAAGTGGACGAGCGCATGGCGTTCTTGCCCCTGTGCCACATCGCTGAGCGCCTCGGCGGCGAATACTTTCCGCTCTACACCGGCGCCGTGATCAATTTTGTCGAGAACCCGGACACCGTGCCGGAAAACGTGCGCGAGATCCAGCCCACCACCTTTACCGCCGTACCGCGTGTGTGGGAAAAGTTTTATTCGAGCGTACTGATCCGCATTCGCGAGTCCACCAAGATGCAGCAGGCCGCCTATGCGTGGGCGATTGGCGTCGGCATGGAGCGCGCGAAGTTCGTCGAGGAAGGGCGCGCCATTCCGTCTGCGCTGGCGTGGCGTTTCCGTCTCGCGCGCTTCCTGGCGCTTGACAACATCCGCCGCATTCTCGGCGTGCATCGCGCGCGCTTTCTCGTTACCGGTGCCGCACCGATCTCGCCCGACCTGGTGCGCTGGTATATGGCGCTTGGCCTGCCGATGATTGAGGTGTGGGGCATGACCGAGAGCTGCGGCGCCGTCACCTTCAACCCGGCCGGGCGCATCAAGCCCGGCTCGATCGGTATCGCCACCAAACACGCGTCGATCAAGGTGTCAGACGAGGGCGAATTGCTGGTCAAGGGCGACAGCGTGTTCATGGGGTATTTGAACCAGCCGGAAAAAACCGCCGAAACCCTGATCGACGGCTGGCTGCACACGGGCGATGTGGGCCGTGTCGATGAAGACGGTTACTTCTACATCAGCGACCGCAAGAAGGACATCATCATCACTGCGGGCGGCAAAAACATCACGCCGTCCGAATTCGAGAATCAGTTGAAATTCTCCACCTACATCACCGACGCGGTGGTGATCGGGGACAAGCGCGCCTATCTCTCGTGCCTGGTGATGGTCGATCACGAAAATCTCGAGCAGTGGGCACAGGCACAGTCGATTCCCTTCTCCGACTACAAGAGCCTGACGCGCCGCCCCGAAGTCATCAAACTCATCGGTGACGAGATCGAACGCGTTAACAAGCGGTTCGCGCGCGTCGAGCAGATCAAGCAATTCCGCCTGATCGAAACCAAACTCACCGCCGAGGATGAGGAACTCACCCCGACCATGAAGCTCAAACGCAAGCTCGTCAATGAAAAGTACAAGGACATGATTGATTCCATGTACACTAAGGCGGCTTGATTTTCACCTTGGCAATCCCGCAAAACCGTTGATAGACAAGGCTTTCCCGGCATCGCCAGCCGTAGAGCCGCATGAAAACTCATTCTTGGCGATGGAGACAAACATGAAATTGAAATCAGCAGCATTGGCAGCCGCCTTGTTGTCACCGGCATTGGCGATTCTGGGCGTCCTGCCGGGTACGGCAGCAGCACAAACCCAAGGCGTCACCAAAGACGAAGTGGTGATCGGCACGATCCAGGATTTGTCCGGCCCGATCGCGGCCTTCGGCAAATCCGCGCGCAACGGCATGCAACTGCGCGCCGACGAAGCCAACGAGCAGGGTGGCGTCAATGGCCGCAAAGTCAAATTCATCGCCGAAGACTCCGGCTATGACCCGAAAAAAGCCGTGCTGGCGGCACAAAAGCTCGCGCAGCGCGACAAGATATTTGCCACCGCGGGCAACATCGGCACACCGATTGCCATGGCGACCATGCCGATATTTTTCGAGAAGAACATTCCGCACCTGTTCCCGCTCACCGCCGCGCGCCAGATGTATGACCCGCTGCACAAACTCAAGTATTCATTTGCCGCCACTTATTTCGACCAGGTCCGTGCGGCCGTCAAGAATCTCACGAAGGTCAGAGCTGACCGCAAGTGGTGCACGATCTATCAGGACGATGACTTCGGCCTCGAAATTTTGCAGGGCGCGGAAGCTGCCGTGAAAGAGAATGGCAAAACCCTGATCGAGAAGACCAGCTACAAGCGCGGCTCCACCGATTTTTCGTCGCAAGTCGCCAAGATGAAAAGCGCCGGCTGCGACACCGTGATCATGGGCACCATTATTCGCGAGACGGTCGGTACCATCGCCGAAGCGCGCAAGACCGGCTTTAACGCCGAGTTTGTCGGCACCTCGGCCGCCTACACCCACCTGATCCCGCGCCTGGGTGGCCCCGCCATGAACGGCTTCATCGCCGCCCACACCATCGCTCATCCCTATCTCGATGATGCCGCACAAAACGTCCGCTTCTGGGCCGCCAAGTACAAGACCAAGTTCAACGAAGACCCGGACGTGTTCTCCGCCTACGGTTACCTGATCATGGACAACACGCTGGCCATGGTCTCCAAGGCGGGCAAGAACCTGACCACCGAGAGCTTCATCAAGGCGCTTGATTCGTCTACCTTCCCGCCCGACATGTTTGGCGGTGACGGCATGACCTTCTCACCCACCAAGCATTTGGGCTCGAGCAAGTCGCGCCTGTCGCAGATCAAGGATGGCCGCTGGACCGTGATTGGCGGCTATGTTGATCCCTGATCAGTGATGACCTCCCAGTCGGCTGCCCGCGGGCGATTGTTGATGGCCTTGTTGATGGCCTATCGATAGTTGATGCCCTTGCTGCCGCGCGTCACAAATTGGCACGCGTTCACCAAAGCCCGCCGCCGCGCGGGTTTTTTCTCTTCTCTCACAGACACGCCATGCAAATGAAATTTCTTCGCCGAACCCTGTTGCAAGCGGTGGCTGCTTCGCTCGCGCTCGCTGCCGCGTCCCACGCCCCGGCGCAAACCTGGCCCACCAAAACGATAACCCTGGTGGTGCCGCAAGCCCCGGGCGGCTCGTCCGACATCCTCGGTCGCACCATTGCCGAACGCCTTGGCCCGCGCCTCGGGCAATCGGTGATTGTTGAAAACCGCGTCGGCGCGGGCGGCAACATCGGTACCGGACAGGTCGCCAATGCCACACCTGACGGCCACACGCTGGTGTTGGGTTATGTCGGCACCATGGCGATCAACCCATCGCTTTACGCCTCGGTGCCGTTCGACCCGGTCAACAGTTTTACCAACATCGTCGGCCTCGCCGACGTGCCGCTGGTGCTGGTGGTACGTGCCGACTTCCCCGCCAAAACGCTCGATGAATTGGTCGTGCTCGCGCGCAGTAAACCGCTCACGTTTGGCTCGGCCGGCAACGGCACCATGAACCACATGGCCGGAGAGTTGCTCAATCAGCATGCCAAGGTCAAGATCACGCACATTCCCTATCGCGGTGTTGCCGCCTCGGTCACCGACGTCGCCGGCGGCACGGTCGATATGGCGTTCGCATCGGCGCCCTCCATCGTCGGCCACGTCAAGGGCGGGCGCCTGCGCGCGATTGCAGTGACCAGCCCGGCGCGTTCCAAAGCCCTGCCTGAGGTGCCAACCATGATGGAGTCCAAAACCGGCGCGATCAGCGTCAGCACTTGGTATTCCATCATTGGCCCCAAAGGCTTGCCGCAGGCCGTTGTGACACGCATCCAGAGCGAAGTGCTGAAAATATTCGAAGCGCCCGAAATGCGCGAGCGCCTCGACTCACTGGGCGCCGTGCCGTGGACGCTGGGGCCTGATCAGTTGCTTGCCGTGATCAAGGAAGATGTCGCGCGCTGGACGCCGATTGTGAAAGCGAGTGGCGCGAAGATCGACTAGGCGCCGAACGCACTGGACGCGGCCCGCAGTGAGCCAGCGGCTGCACCTCAGTTCGTAAGCTCAGTGCTGCGGCCCGTGCGGATGCGCACGCGAGTGCGCGTGACCGTGACTTTCCGCCGCTGAGCGTGCTGCTCCGTGCGCTGCTCCAAGCGTCGCGGCCACACCCACCTTTTGCGGCAACAATGATCCGGCAATCATCCCGCAAAACGCCGCAAAAAAGCCCACGATCTGCGCCAGCCACACGTCACTTTTGACGAACACCTCACACGAAAGCCACACCGAGAGGCCCAGCGTCATCGCAAAGTAAGCGCCCTGCGTGGTCGCGCGTGACCAATACAGCCCGAACACCAGCGGGATAAACGCGGTCACCAGCGTCACCTTGTAGGCGCTCTCGACCATCTGAAAAATGGTGAGCTTGCTGTTGAGCGCGATGAACAGCACCGCGATGGCGAACGTCACCAGCGACACGCGCATCACCAGCAGAAAGCGCCGGTCCGTCATGTTGGGATAAAAACCCTTGACGATGTTCTCCGAGAAAGCCACCGCCGGCGCAAGCAATGTTGCCGACGAACAGCTCATGATGGCCGAGAGCAGCGCGCCAAAAAAAATCACCTGAGCAAACACCGGCGTGTGTTCCAGGATCAAGGTTGGCAGCACCAGTTGCGCATCGTTGGTCACCAATGCGCCGAATTTGGCCGGGTCCACCATCGTCGCCGCATACGCCAGAAACATCGGCACGAAGGCAAACGCAAAATAGATCGAGCCACCCAACACCGAGCCGCGCACCGCGGTCTTTTCATCCTTGGCCGAGGTGATGCGCTGGAACACATCCTGCTGCGGGATGGAACCCAGCATCATCGTCATCCAAGCACCAATGAAGGGCACCCAGAGACTGAGCTTGGCCTCCGCCGGAAAGAACTGCAGCTTGCCCGCCGCGCTTGCATGCGCGATCACCACGCCGGGGCCCCCGACCAAACCGCCAATGAACCAGGCGATGAACAACAGCCCGCACATCACCACCATCATCTGCACAAAATCGAGCATCGCCACCGAAAACATGCCGCCAAACGTCGTGTAAGTGAGCACAATCGCCGCACCCAGCACCATGCCCCACTCGTTGCTGATGGCACCGCTGGTGACGATGTTGAACACCAGACCCAGCGCCTTGATCTGCGCCGCCACCCAGCCCAGATAAGAGATCACGATGGCAACGGAAGTCGCCACCTCAACCGTGCGGTTGTAACGCACCCGGTAGTAATCGCCGATGGTAAGCAAACCCATGCGATACAGCTTGGGCGCGAAAAACAGCCCCGCAAGAATCAGACACAGCGACGCGCCGAAGGGATCAGCGACCACGCCGCCCAAGCCATCTTTGACGAAGGTAGCGGAGACGCCGAGTACGGTTTCCGCGCCAAACCAGGTCGCGAACACGGTGGCCGTGACCACCGGCAGCGGCAGGCTGCGCCCGGCGACCGCGAAGTCTTTGGTGTTATGCACGCGCGTCGCGGCGTAAAGGCCGATGCCGACGGAGATGGCGAGATAGAGGGCGACGAAACCGATCAGCATGGCAGCCTGCACGCGAGGTGATGGTTCATTATACGAAGGCAAAATGCAATGCGCCATACGTGC
>JANPAR010000286.1:0-16060 GCA_031430015.1 Burkholderiales bacterium | reverse complement strand
CGGCATTGCGCGCCGTCGAAGCCACCGAGTTCTTCCCCGCCTGGGGCAAGCAGCGGCTCTACAACATGATCGCCAACCGCCCGGACTGGACGCTCTCGCGCCAGCGCCAGTGGGGCGTGCCGATGCCCTTCTTCGTCCACAGAGAATCCGGCGCGCTGCACCCGCAAACGCCGGCCCTGCTCGAGCAAATCGCCAAGCTGGTTGAGCAAGGCGGCATCGAGTCGTGGCAGACATTGAAGCCGGAAGACATGATCGGCGCGGTCGGTGAATTCTCCGCAGCGCACTACGAGAAAATCAAGGACACGCTCGACGTCTGGTTCGACTCCGGCTCGACGTTTCAAACCGTGCTGCGCGGTTCGCACCCGCTGCTCTCAAACAGTGACGAGCAAGCCGACATGTACCTCGAAGGCAGCGACCAGCATCGCGGCTGGTTTCACTCGTCCTTGCTGGTGTCGTCGATGATCGCCGGCCGCGCGCCCTACAAGAGCCTGCTTACACACGGCTTCGTGGTCGACGGCAAGGGCGAAAAAATGTCCAAGTCCAAGGGCAACGTGGTCGCGCCGCAAAAGGTCAGCGACTCGCTCGGCGCCGAAGTGCTGCGCCTGTGGGTCGCCGCCACCGACTACTCGGGAGAGTTGTCAATCTCGGAAGAAATCCTGAAACGCGTGGTCGAGAGCTACCGGCGCATCCGCAACACCTTGCGCTTTTTGCTCGCCAACACGTCCGACTTTGACATCGCGCAACACGCCGTGCCGGTGGAACAACTGCTGGAGATCGACCGCTACGCCCTCGCCCTTACCGCGCAAATGCAACGCGACGTGCTCGCCGACTACGAAAAATACGAGTTCCACCCGGCGATGGCCAAGCTGCAAACCTTCTGCTCCGAAGACCTCGGCGGCTTTTATCTCGACATTCTCAAAGACCGGCTCTACACCACCAAGGTCGACTCCGCGCCGCGCCGCGCCGCGCAGACTGCGCTGTGGCACATCACGCAGGCACTGCTCAAATTGATGGCTCCCGTACTCTCGTTCACGGCAGAAGAAGCCTGGGCCATCGTGAGCAAGAGCGATGACACCATCTTTACGCACACCCATCACGTCCTTCCCGCTGTTAACGGCTCAGACGAGCTGCTCACGAAATGGACGCAGTTGCGCGCCGTGCGCGGCGACGTGCAGCGCAAGCTTGAAGGCATGCGCGAAGCCAAGACCATTGGCTCGTCCTTGCAGGCCGAAGTCGGGATTCATGCCGCTGGCGACACGCTCGCCCTGCTGCAATCGCTTGGCGATGATCTTCGATTCGTGCTGATCACTTCGCAGGCGACGGTGAAGGCTGCTGCGGGTGACGCGGTTGAAGTCAACGCCAATGTGAGTCCGCACAAAAAGTGTGAGCGCTGCTGGCACTGGCGCGCAGAAGTGGGCGCCGACGCCGAGCACCCCACGCTGTGCGGGCGCTGCATCTCCAATCTGTTCGGCGCAGGCGAGCCGCGCACATGCGCGTGATCGCCTGCCAGCGGCGTGCGCCGTCTGCGGGGGCCGCGTGCAAATAGCCGCCCGCCGCGCCCTCGTCATCGCCCTCGCCGTCTCGCTGGTGCTGGTGATCGCCGACCAATGGACCAAGTACGCGATCAGCAGCAACCTGCGCTACGGCGAGTCGGTGAGCATCACGTCCTTTTTCAATCTGGTGCTGATCTACAACAAGGGCGCGGCCTTCAGCTTTTTGTCCAACGCCGGCGGCTGGCAGCGCGTGTTCTTCATTTGCGTGACCTGCGCCGCCATCGTCGTGCTGATGTGGCTGATCGCCAAGCACGAAAGTGAAAAACTGTTCCGCTGGGGCCTCACGCTGATCCTCGGCGGTGCCATCGGCAATCTGATCGACCGCATCGCCTACGGCCACGTGATCGACTTCCTCGATTTCCATTGGGCCGGCTGGCACTTCTGGGCATTCAATGTGGCCGACTCCGCCATCACGGTGGGCGCGGCATTGTTGATCGTGGACAGTTTTCGTCCCCGGCCCTCGGCCTGAAACCGTTGATAGACAACGGCTTTGGAGGCGTGCCAGCCACGAAGCGCGGCTAGAGCGGATCTCCGGGGAGTGAGATAGTCAATGTTTAGTCGCCGCCTTTGCCGCCTGTTGTTCCGCCATTCCCAAGGCGGGGCCGGTGTGCTGGCGATCCACAATCCGCGCAATTGCAATCTGGCCTCAACCTCGGCTTGTTCATACGCAGCGCGATCTTCGAACGATTGCTCTTTGGCGTACTGCCGGTACCACCACGCCATGCCGTTCTTGATCTGCACGAGTCCGGTGTCGAGCGTCTTGGGGCAGGGTGGGAATGCGCAGCCAGGGTCTGCCACCATGATTTTCCCCACGCGGCGGCCGTAACGATCCATTTTGTCGCCGACGACATCCACGTCTTGGTTGAACACAAGCGCGGCAAGACTCAGCTTGGATAGATCACCAAAATCCTGCTTCTTCTCAGGCGCGTCAATCCCGGCAACCCGGATGCGATGCAGGTGATATTCCGCATCCTGCAGGGTCACAGTGTCGCCGTCCGCAACGGCTACGACCCGGCCGCTGATCGAGTCAGCCTGCGCAGAGCCAAATGCAACGATCCCGCAAATCAACAATGCGATTGCGTGCCGGCACTTGCTCCTGCTGCACCAGAGCTCAATCGACACCGGTCAATGCCGCCCAAAGCGCTGCCCGTTGTGCCGCTTGCCGACAGAGATGATCGATCCATCGGCATTGCTCTGCACCAGATAGCAGCGAAAGTATTCGTGCATGCGCTTGAGCGGTGCTGCGCCGAACTCGCGCTCCATTGTGCGCAGGCTGTGGCGCGTGAAGTAACGGATGCAGCCCCCATGGCCGTCGAAAGTTTCGTCGCCATAGTCGAGAAGCCAGGTCCGGATCAAAGGAGGAATGCCCAGCTGTTGCGCGCGGTTGGTCGCTTGCCGGGAGCAGGTGGTATGCATGTCGTTTCCTTACGAATGCACCGCAGGGTGAGCGGTGCTTCGAAAAATGATCTGGTTCACCCTTGCCCCAGATACGCGGGTGGCCGGGAAAGGTCAGGCCGGCCGCCTGGAAGCTTCAGTGTTGCGGCGGCCGGTAGCGGTGAAAATCCCTGACGTTTTCAGCTGGAACGCGTCTATGGGAAGCAGGCGTGGCGCAGAGCGTCGGCACACGGAGTGCAACGCCGCAAGTACCGCAACCCAAAATGCCTGGGGGATAATGCGGCTATCCAAACCCGCCCCCTGATGAACGTGACGGAAGAAGAAATCATCAAGCTCATTCGCAACGGAGGCAAGGCCATGGATGCCGGAGTCAAGGCGCTATACCAGGGCACGGCCCAGCACATGCTTCGCTTTTTTGTGCACCGGGGCTTGTCGGGCGACGAAGCCAAGGATGTCCTGCAGGACACCTTTGTCAAGATCGTGCGCGGCGCTGCCGGCTTCACCGGTGAAGGCACCGCCAAATCCTGGATCTGGCAAATTGCCCGCAATTGCCTGTCGGATCAATTACGCAGAAAACTCAGTCTCAATTCGCACGAGACCGTATTTGCCGACGAAGAATGGCGCAGCATCGAAGAAACCACCGCCGCTCCCGCCGCCTGCGCCACCGGAATTTCAGTCGATGAATGCGTCTCGGCAGGGCTGGCGGCGTTTGCCAGCCGGATGCCCGACCGGGCCTATGTGCTCACGCTGCAGATGGAGGGCATGAGCATCGACGACATCGGCACCCGGATTGGCCGCACCGTAGCGGCCACCAAGGAATATCTTTCACAGTGCAAGAAGAAAATACAGCCGTTCATCGCGCACTGCACCGAACTGCTGGCGGCGTGACCACCCCATGACCCAACCTCCTGAATCTGACGACACCGCCTGGTTCGACGCACTGGCAGGCAAACCTGCTGGTGCTACCGATCCCAAGGGCATCGAGCAGGCGACGGCCTTGCGTACCGCCTTGCAGAAACGCAGCGAGGCGCTGGATAGCAATGTGCCCGAAGCTGACGCCGCGCAGTACCAGCAATTGCTGTTCCGCCTGCGACGCGAAGGGCTCGCGCAACAACGCCCGTTATGGCAAAGCACGCGCGTTTGGGCGATGGCCGCCTCGGTGGTCGTGGGCATCGCGCTGGTGGTGCAGATGAGCGGCTTGCTGCCCGAGCGGGACGAGGGCATGGTTATGCGCGGGGGTGGTCAAGCCACGGTGCTGTTGGTGAATGATCCTGAAGTGCGTCTCGCTGAGCTGCAGCAAGGCCTGCGCATGGCAAAGTCCGAGCCGAAAGTGGAGCGCCTTGGTGGCGGAAAAATTCAGCTAACGCTCAAGGCGACAACTGAAGCACTGGACTACCTGGCCACCCAGCGCATCGAGCCTGCGGTCAAAGAAGGGCGGATCGTGTTGCTACTCTCGCCCCAGCCCGCCAAGCCCTGACTACTTCCAGTTCCCCATGAGGATGAAGGGAGCCCAGTAGTAGGGATGGGCGTACTTGGGTTGGGATTGCAGGGCGATCTGGGCCTGACGCAGGGCCTCGATCTTGGTCAGGTTCTGTGTCTGCCTGCGGCGGTACATGTCGGCCATGAGCACAGCCGTACTCTGGTCAGCCACCGGCCACAGGGTTGCCAGCACCGCTTTAGCCCCTTGCTGCTGCGCAATCACCCCAAAGCCCTCAATCTCCCGGCCGCGCTCATCCCGCCCGCCACCCAAACCGGTATCGCAGGCCGACAGCGTCAGTAGATCCACATTGTCGAACCGGTAGTTCTGGGTACGAATGTCCCCCAGAGTCAACTGCTGCCCATCCCCCAGCAGCAGGAATGAGTTGACCTCCGTGCCCGGGCTGAACCGGAAGTGGCTGGCAATGTGCAGCAGCGGGAACTGGCGCTGGCTCACATCCTTGAATCGCGCCGCAGTGAAGGCCGCATCAAGATAAATCTCTCCCGGTATTACGCCCCCGGCAGCGGTCTTCACAATACCGCCGATCTCCTCCCGCACACCCGTCAGAGGCTTGAACTCAGGCCACGCCCGTGTGACCCCCAGTCCGGCCGCCTGCCAGGTGGGTGTGGCCGCATCGCGCAGCTTCTCCCGCGTCACGCTGGTGTACATCGGCATCTTCCAGCGCTGCGCCAGATACTGCTTGCCGTCATGCAGGGCGCCAAAGGGCAGGTAACGCAAGGCACCATCCAGCGACAGCATTACCGTTCTGGCGCCAGCCTGCTCCAGATCCTTCTCGATTGGTGCCACCAGCAACTGATACAGCGCCTGCGCTGCCGGCAGGGGATTGGACTTCGGGTCACCCAGCAGGCGGCGATATGCCCCGATCTGCCGGTTTAGCTCCTTGGCATCGACCTTGGTGTTGCGGGCCAGCTGGATGCCCGGGGTGGTGACGAGCATGCCCACCCGGTCTTCGGTGATGAAGTATTGCACCAGGGCGGTGTCATCCCCCAGGCTCTTGAGCAGGGACTGCAGTTCACGCTGGGCCTGGACACTGGTTTCGACCACTTCGACTGCACGGGCAGGGCCCCTGCTGGCAAAGGCCTCACGCATGTCGGTGAGGGTGGACTCGAACGCCTTTCTGGCGACCTCCAGATCGGCGGCCAGGGCTTGCTGGCGTCGCTTCTGTTCTGCAGTCAAACCCAGCTTGGCCTGCTTCTCCAGTTCCCGTTCTTCGGACCCGAGTGCACCAAGTCGGTCGGCGATCTGCCGGTAGCGGGTGACCCACGTTTGCTCAGTGGCGGTGTAGCCGATGCGAGAGCGGCGCGGATCAGCGTTTCCAGCACGCCGGATGAAGTCGAACTGCTCGTCCTCCTTGAGCATGTCAAGCACAATCTGGGCCTCGGCCAGGCGGCCCTGGTCGGTCAGCAGGGCGGCTAACTCTTGATACGTTTTGGAAACTAAGTCGGTATAACTACGTAACTCAGTACTCCCTATTCGTGAGATTTGCTCGCGCGCGCCTTGATATACATTTATGCTTGATTTGAAAAGAGAAATTGCAGCATTAATTTGCCCTAGCTGCTGATATGCGCGGGCCAGATTATCTACAATTCGCGCAGAGCCAGGATGAGTACCGCCTCTTGAGATTTCTTGGATGAGAAGAGCACGTTGATAAAAAGGAATGGCCAGCCTGTAATTACCAACTTCTCTGTGCGCTGAGGCTAAATTACTTAAGCCATCTGCAATCGTTGGATGAGTGGGTGGTAGTGCGGCTTCTCGAATTGTGAGAACTCGCTCATAAAGCGGAATCGCACTCCTGAATCGCCCTAGACGGTAATTTGCGTTTCCCATGCCCTCCACGCTTCGGGCGACATAAGCATAAGTAACGCCTAGCGATTTCTCAAAAATTAACAGTGCTTTTTCATGCAGTCTTAAGGCTTCTTCGTGATCGAGCAGCGCGTCGTAGGTGGTGGCAAGTCCGGTAATGGCTATGGCCGTGCGGGGATGCAAAGGGCCATAAACTATCTCATGTATGCGCAAGGAGCGCTGATTGAGGGCTAAAGCCTTTTGGTGTGCGCCGAGGTAAAACTGGGTAGTGGCTAAATTGAATATGGACTGCGCCGTTTCTGAATGTTCTAAGCCGAAAATCCTTTCTCTTATTGCGAGTGAACGTTCCTGGAGAGGAAGTGCATTTTCATACTGGGCTAGATGTACATAAGTTACAGCTAGGTTATTTAGACTTTCAGCAGTTAACGCGTTGTTTTCTCCAAGCGCTTTCTCCCTCAAGTCCAACACCCTTTGCTTGAGCAGTAACGCTTCGTTATGCATGGCAATGTTTGTGTACGCAGTAGCGAGCCCAGATAGATAGTCTGCAAGATTGACATGGTCAGGCCCAAGACGCTTTTCCTCGACTTTTAGTACACGTTTATAGAGAGCAATCGCCTCATCATGTTTCCCCATGGCGGCATAGGTAAGCGCGAGGTTGCTGGTTGCGGTATTAATCAATTCATGGCCCGGCGTTGCGCCGGACTGATAGAAACTTAGAATCCTTTCATACACACGTTGTGCATCTTGGTAATTGGCAAGTCGATAGTAGTTATTCGCTAGGTATAGCAACCCCCCCACCGTCTGGGAGTGGTTTTCTCCGTAGACTTGAGTCAATATGGCTGCCACTCTACGACGAAGTGGAAGAGATTCTTGCCATTGTTCAAGAAAATCGTGTAATTCAGCTAATGTTCTGAGAGCAATAGCAGTTTGGATAGTGTATTCGCCGTAAGTTCGTTCTTCGATAGCCAAACGTCGTTGTTGCAGCGGTATCACTTTTCCGTATTGCTTTAGTGCCGAATAAGTAAATGCGAGGTTATAAAGAGACCATGCCGTTTCTACACTATCCGGCCCGCTAGTCATTTCTCGAATCGCAAGTACTCGTAACTGTGCGTCCAAGGCTTTGTCGTGCTGCTTTAGTCCGCTGTAGGCTTTCCCTAGTTCATGAAGTGCATCTGCTGTAGAGGGATGATCTAAGCCAAATATCTTTTCCGTAATTGCCCGGGCGCGAAGCGCAAGGGATATGGCTTTTTCATATTGTTGAACCTGATAGTAACTGCCGGCCAGGCTAGATAGAGAAGCGGCAACTTCTGGATGATCAGGACCCAAGTGCTTTTCACGTATTGCGAGGGCCCGTATTTCCAAGGGTAGATTCTTGTCCATCTGCCCTAGATCTTGGTAAGTACCTGCCAGCAAATGGATTGAGCGGACGATTTCTGGGTGATCGACACCGAAGACGCTTTCGAGGGCGGCCAGAGCTTTGCTCCTCAGCGGCAGGGCAGCGGCATGGTGCCCTTCTTTCGTGTGTTGAGCAGCGACCTTCTCAAGTCTTTCCGCCTCCGCGAGGGCGGTACGCTTAGCATTATTGAAATTCGATGCGCTGGATACTGAATCAGGCTTGGCAGATTGTGCCCAGCCTGTGGAAGTGACCCCAACCGCTAGAGCCACCGCGCAAAGGCACGTTTGTACTATTCTCAGGATCGGCAGCCTCACTTCCAGTTTCCCATGAGGATGAAGGGAGCCCAGTAGTAGGGGTGAGCGTACTTGGGTTGGCTGTGTGCAGCTTGGGTAAGTGCGGTTGCCAAAGCAATCTGGGTGCGTCTGTCGGTGGATTTCTCCAGTACCGTCACTATCTGCTGGCGTAGTAGCAGTGCCGATACGTGGTTGCTTTCGTCAGAATATTTTTCGGCTGATTTTTCGAGCAGTTCCAAGTCCAATTTGGGCCGCTGCTTCGAGCTATCCGGAATAGCCCTCTTTGAGAGACCTTTTTTCTCTTGCTGACTATGGCCGATTCCCGACATCAGCATTAGCGGCGCAAATATCCAAACAGATGCAAGTATCGCCGCGTACTTTGGCTTCAACAAGATTCTGGCTCCTGCTTATTAGGACTTGCAATACTGGAATCCTGCCTCTGTACGCGACCTAACGAGGCGCCAAGGCATGCGGTATGGCGGTTTGGATAAGGAGGCCGGTCCATTCTGTTGTGGGGAGTCACCGCGCAGGAAACCAAATTGGATGCCAAGTTCCGATAGCTTGCAGGATAAACCCGAGCACAAGACAGGCAAGACCTGCCCGCATGTAACAGTGCTTGCTACGCTCATATTTGACGAACTCGGGATTCGGCACAATCTGAGTGCCCCCGGCAATACTGCCTGTGTCGCCATCGTCGATTGAAGTGGGACCGCGAAAAACCTTAACTACTTCAACGGCCACTAGAACCGCACCGAAGATGTCCAAAGCGAGGCCAACGGTAGTGATGATTGCGGGGAGGTTGGAAATCATGAGAGTTGGGATTTGAATGAATGTGGGAAGTACGGGGGAGTTCGCCTATCGCGCTTTTGATAGCTACGTTACAGCCAGGAAAAGGTCAGGGTACATCGGGCACCCAGGTCGCACCAGCCAACCAATTCAGGCAAATGCCGAAATAGCCTGACCTTTTGAGCCTCGGCCCGTATCTGGAGGGAAGGCGTCGGATGTCCGGCACCTAATTTACCTCTAAAGGATGAGCCATGCACATGCCCAAACTGCTGAAAAGACTGTGGAATTTTCGTCAGGAAGATGCCAGCTTGACGTCGGCAGAAATGGGGAGTGTGGCCGCGCCCGCTGATCTTCCAGGCGAAGAACCCCCAACATCGGGAAACAACGTCATTGCGCTGCCGGCCGGGCTGGATGGCAAATGGCCGGGCGCTGAAGTGCATGACAGCCCCTCTTCTGCGCCCGCGCCCGCTTCATTTCGGTTTACGGGGCTGATGAACGCGCCGGAATTGACGGCTTTTTTCCAAGAGAACTATTTTGGCCTAGGGCGCCACAACGGTGCGCACTATCGCACCCAGGAGGCGCTTGAACTGGGCCGGCAGTCGCTAATTGCGAAGATGCAAAACGCGTTGACCGATCTGGCGGAGCGCCGGCGAGCGAAGATGCATCGTCTGCAGAGCGAGGTGATCGCGATTGAGGGGGTCAGCCCTTCCATGAGTGCGCAGTTGCGCCTGGCGTGCGAGCAGTTGCAAGGCGAGATCGCTTTGCTGCAGGGCCAGATTGAAAGCGCCGCCACCGGCAAGGGCTGGGTTCTGGAGGCGCTGAACCGCTACCAGATCGGTTTTGCCAAGGGCCTTCGGGAAGTGATCGATTTTGAACTGTTGGCAGGTTAAGGAGACCATCATGAACATTTGCGCCTATTTGTGCCACATCGTCGGCGAGCACCCGCAGCGGGTGCAGCGCTTTCATCCTTCGTCCGTCAAGCGCCTGAAAGCGTCTGCCCTGGCGATCCATATTCCGATCATCCTTTGGGGCGTTACCGGTTATCTGATCGCCTCGCAGATTTTCCGGCTGGATAGCGGGCTGTCGGTGGCGATTGCGCTGTTTTGCGCGGGCATGATCTACCTGGTCGAGCGGCTGGTGTTGGCGACGCCCAAGGTCTGGTATGTCAATCTGGGCCGGGTGCTGATCGGCGTGGTGATCGCGTTAATCGGCGCGTCCACGGTGGATTTGGTAATTTTCGACCGCGAGGTGTCGCAGCAGTTGCGGCAGGCGGGCGAAGCCAGACTCAAGGCGGATTACGAAAAGAAGCTTGCCGAGCAGAAGCGCGCGGCTGCGCTAAGCAAGGCCGATTGGCTCAAGGCACAGGAGGCTGCCAACTGTGAAGCCAACGGCACCTGTGGCAGCCGGGTCAGGAGCGTTGGGCCGGTCTATCGCGAGTTGGCAAAGCAGGCGCAGTTGCTGCGCGCCGAGTACGCAGCTGCCCAAGTCAGGCTCAACGAATTGGCGGCAAACCGGGAGCAGGCCTTGGCTGAATGGCAGCTGTCGTCAGACTCGACCGAGCAGGCCGGCTTGCTGGCGCGCGTTGAGGCGCTGCACCAATACACCACGAACAACCCGGCGGCGTTTGTTGCCTGGCTGCTGTTCTTCTCGCTGGTGCTGTTTTTCGAGTTGATGGTGGTGCTGGTCAAGCTGGTGTTCGGCGAGACCGTGGACGACAGGATCGACATGATCCGGGAGCAGATCAGCCAGCACAAAGCGGCGGCGTTTATGGAGGCGATGACTTCGCCGGTGGCGGGGGCGAGAAGGTTGCTGGAGGGGACGAGTTGTTGAGCGACGATCTTTGCCCGTAAATTCATAAAAAAAATGGGCAAGAATAGCGTCGCGGACAACGCGAGCCGAAAGCCGACAGCAATTCAACATGAAGGATGGGCAATATGAAGAATATCCAGGTGGACATGTTCGAAGTGCAGCTTGGCGCAGCGTTGTTGCTGCAGTTCCGGTTGAAAGACGGACAAGTCGTTCGCGTTCTTGCGGATGCTGGCGTGGACAAATCTTCCGGCTATAAGATTGACCATGTCTATAACAAGCTGTTTCGGTCTGATGGTGAGCCTACTGATGTCTGGACCGATTTCAGCGATTCGAAGCCTAAGCTCGATCTGATCATTGGAACGCACTACGACGCAGATCACTTGCGGGGCCTCGTGCCCATCATCGAAAACACTTCTTTGGATATCGGCGAAATTTGGTTGCCACCTGTTCAAGATGATGCCGGCAAGGTAAGCACGGGAAGCGTGGCTGGCGGAGATGCCAGTCTGGTGAAGCGCCTGATGGCGGATGGTGGCAATGAGGTTTTGCACCGTTATTTGTCAAAAAGAGTGGAGCGAATCAATGACGTTGACCGCGTCTACGGAATTGACGCAAACGCACCCGGCAACAATCCGCGAGAAAGCGATGTTCGTCGAGATGGTTCGCCCGAACTTGTGAAGAAATTTCAGGAGGAACGCTTTGATGTCCACAATATTGTTGCTTCCCAACCGAGTGCCGCGTCTGATTTTTTTGAGGGTCATCTCGACAAGGCATGCTCGCTCTTGGGAGAAGACGGTGGCCATGCCCATGAACATGAATTTGAGGACGACCAGGCGTTTGTCGAAGCAGTTGACGCATTAAAGGAGCGCGCCGTTTTTCACTGGATGACCGGGGATCTCTTCGGCCTGTCAAATGATGATGACTCGGTTATGCGTCCATCAGCACGCGGTTGGTTAAGCAGCGCCGCGCTCCATTCTGATCAATTGGCGTTGGAAAACATCCGCAAATCCGCCGCTAACGAAGCGATCAACGCGACGAGCTTGGCGGAAGTCGTCGCTGCGATCAAGCGGCGCCACGCAACAGGCGGGAGTCGCATTCGAATCCGCTCGGAGGTTATTCCTCAAGGGGCACCCAGGTATTTCCGCTGGAACGGCCGGCAATTTCAGGAGGCGAACGCGAAAACCCTGGCGGAACTTGGTTTTCATTTGCTGGGTCCATCCCATGAACTCGTCACCCAATTGCACAAACAGCTGCCGATTGGCACCTATCTGCTGGCCTACCGGAGGGAGGGTCTTGCGTCGGGTACCGTAACACCGAGCAACCGGCTGAGCTATGTCGTGCGATTTCACTTGCAAGAGCAGAACATTTTGGTGAGTGGTGACGCCGGATTTTCGGACTTTGCGCCGGCAAGGTCCACACAATATTTCCCTGCCCTTCTGGCACTGCTGAAACCGTTGCACGTGGTGCAGGTGGCGCATCATGGCGGACTGAATCACCGCTTTTATCAGGCGCTGGACTCCGCTGACATGCCGGGTCAAACAGATTGGTCATTTCTTTTGCTATCGCATGCGGTCAATGACAAAACACGCCCCCGCGCGGAGTTCAGCCGATTTGTCGCACAGTTTCGTCAGGATGCCCGGAACGACGTGTCAGCACTGTTCACGAGTCGCCCCACGCCGGATAAGGTCGATACGATTGATGACTTGATTCACCCCGTCGTACCGGCTGGAAATGCGCAGGCTGATCGCGGTGACGTCCGCTTGTCGTTTCCGCACGAGGAAGATGGTCCGCGCGGTGGAACACGCTGGCGAGTGGGTAAACACGCGATTCAGGTATAGATCTGGCTGATGGTTTTGAACAGGTAGATCTCCTGTGATCCGCTCCCAGAGCCACTCTCGGAGGCCTGTTCGCTGAGATCCGCATCCAGAGCGGCTCTTCGAGTTCCCGATATTGGAGTTATGCAAGTCTTGGTTCGTGAGACTCAGGCGATTTGATCAGGCAAGCACCCACCCAAGCCACACCCGTACATATTGCCGCTCTTACATCGCAAGCGATCGCTCTGCCGGATATTCAATCAATTCGATGGCGTAGCTGGGTTGTTTGAGTTGTTTGGTTTGCCGGCTGCACGTGTGCAGCGCCGGTACAATCGCGTCTTCTCAATCCGCAGGAGGGATGAGCGATGGACACCACTCTCGACATTGCGGCACGCCGGGGCAAAACCTCAACTGAGCGCAAGGCAGCCGACGATAAGGCCGAGCGCCAAGCGGACTTGGCATTTTTGGCACGCCAGAAAAAGCGCGGGCCGACTGATCCAAAGGACGCTATTGCCTGGAGCGTCGTAAAAAAACGCAATGGGCTATAGGGTTCAATTCGCAGCCACTGCAGAGCGGCAGTTCGGCAAACTTGACAAGCCGGTACAGCGGCGCATTGAAAGCCTCGTAGAACGCATCGAATCTCTTGCGGATCCGCGCGCCATTGGCGAGGCTCTGCATGGCGACACCTTGGGCGCATACTGGAAATACCGTGCAGGGGATTGGCGCCTTCGCGCCTCCATCCATGACAAGCTCGTCTTGATCGAAGTGGTGGAGATACTGCACCGCTCCAAAGCGTATTAGCTGCGTTGACGTCAACACCGGCTTCCGCCAAAGGTTTGCGCCGAATCTCCGGGATCATTTCTGCAATCAGTTCATGCTATATTGATATGGCTTATTCAATATGGCTACCCATATGAAAACCACCATTGACTTGTCCGACGCCCTGTTTTCTGCTGCCAAAGCGCATGCCGCACGGCACGACACCACCCTGCGCGCACTGATCGAACAAAGCCTGGCGCGCACGCTGCGCGAGGCCAAGACCGTGCGTCCGTTCAAACTCAGGGACGCGAGCGTGCGTGGCAAAGGGTTAACCTCCGCTGCGCGCGCGATGCCGTGGTCAGCCATTCTTGCGCTGGCAAACGAGCGCGAATAAGGTGATTGCGCTCGATACCAACATCCTGATTTACGCGCATCGCAGCGAGAGTGAATGGCACGAAGCGGCGTCCGCCTGTGTGCAAACCCTGGCCGAGGGGCGCGCTGCTTGGGCGATCCCCTGGCCTTGCGTTCATGAGTTTTTTGCCATCGCTACGCGCGCCAACGTCTTCAATCCTCCCAGCACTGCCGCGCAAGCCCTCGCGCAGCTTGAGGCGTGGTTCGAGTCGCCCGCGCTGCATTTGATCGGCGAATCAGCGAACCACTTCAACACCCTGAAGCAGTTGGTGACAGGGGCGAAATTGCAAGGCGGTGCGATTCATGATGCGCGCATCGCCGCGATTTGTACGGATCACGGCGTCGCCGCCCTGTGGACGGCGGATCGCGACTTCTCGCGCTTCCCATCGCTCAAAGTCAAGAATCCATTGACGAAGGTTTGAGGGAAACGCTACTCCCTTTCTAAACGCCAGTCTCTGGCTTTTGGCGTAACAAGGTGAGCCGGCTTACCGGCCAGCAGCGAGCGCCGCATGGTGCTCTGAGCACTACGCACCGGAATGATTTGCGCCCCCATTTCAGCCGCGCGCATTTGGTGCATACTTTCGCCCGCCATGCGTTTCAACGCCCTTACCAGCGGAGGACAGCGGCGGATTGCGGCCAAAACGGCAGCTGCAGCGACGTTGGCACGGTGTCTGCATAGCATCGTTCAACCCCCCTAATCGATCCATAGGAGTTTCCCCATGCATTTGCAGTTGTCACGCATCACCCGCTCCTTGTTGGCCGCCGCGCTGGCCGCGCCGCTGGCGTTTGCCGCAGCCGGCGCCGCAGCACAAGGCACGCTACGCATCGGCATGACCGCCGCCGACATTCCCGCCACCACCAGCCAGCCCGACTCCGGCTTCGAAGGAAACCGCTTCACCGGCTGGACCATGTTCGATGCGCTGACGATGTGGGATTTGTCGTCAGCCGAGAAACCCTCGACGGTGATCCCCGGCCTCGCCGAAAGCTGGGCGGTGGACGCCAAGGACAAGACCAAGTGGATTTTCAAATTGCGCAAGGGCGCGAAATTCCATGACGGCACCGACGTGAACGCCGATGCCATCGTGTTCAATTTCGAAAAAGTCCTGAAGAAAGACGCGCCACATTACGACGCCCGGCTGGTTGGCCAGACGCTGCCGCGCATGCCTACGCTCTCTGGCGCCAAGAAGATTGACGATTACACCGTTGAAGTGACGTCGAGCGAGCCTGATTCGTTCCTGCCGATCAACCTGACCAACCTGTTCATGGCGAGCCCCACCGCATGGGGCAAGACCAAGAGTTGGACCGAGTTTGCCAAGGCGCCGGTGGGTTCGGGCCCGTGGAAATTCACGCGCCTGGTGCCGCGCGAGCGCCTTGAATTGGAACGCTACGCCGGCTACTGGAACAAGGCTCGCGTGCCGAAAGCCGAGAAGCTGGTGCTGATGCCGATGCCTGAAGGCAACACCCGTGTCAACGCGTTGTTGTCAGGCCAGGTCGACTGGATCGAGGCGCCGCCGTCGGATTCCATGGCGCAGCTCAAATCACGCGGCTACCAGGTGACGAGCAACCCCTACCCGCACACCTGGCCGTGGCAGTTCTCGTTCGTCGAGGGCCACCCGACAGCCAATCTGAAGGTGCGCCAGGCGATGAACCTCGCGATTGACCGCGACGGCATTCGCCGCCTGCTCGGCTTCAATGCCTTGCCCGCCAAAGGCGTGGTGCCGCCCGGCCACCCCTGGTACGGCAACCCGAAATTCGACATCAAGTACGACCCGGAGCAGGCGAAAAAACTGCTCGCCGAAGCCGGTTACGGCCCGGGCAAACCGCTCAAGGTGAAAGTGCAGATCTCGGCCTCGGGTTCGGGCCAGATGCAGCCCCTGGCGATGAACGAATTCATGCAGCAGAACCTGAAGGCAGTGGGCGTCGAGGTCGAATTCGACGTGCTGGTGTGGGAAACGCTGTTCAACAACTGGCGCGTCGGTTCGAAAGATCCGAAGTCCAACGGGGCGCATGCGATCAACGTGTCGTTTGCGACGCAAGACCCGTTCTTCGCGTTTGCACGCTTTTACGACAGCCGCATGGTCGCGCCGCGCTCGGTCAACTGGGGCTGGGTGCAGGACCCGGAGATGGACAAGCTCGTGGCTGGTGCACGCGGCGAGTTCGATGCCAAGAAGCGTGACCTTGCCATCGGCAAGCTGCATGAGCGAGTGGTCGATCAGGCTGCCATGTTGTTTGTTGTGCATGACACCGGCCCGCGCGCCCTGTCGCCCAAGGTAAAGGGCTTCGTGCAGTCGAAAAACTGGTTCCAGGACCTGTCGCCGGCCTATATCCAGTAATCTGTGATGGAGTGAAGCGCTGATACGCATCCTCCCCTGGCGGCTGGTTCCAGCCTCCAGGGGAGGCGATGGTTTTTGATTCACCGTTTTTGGGTACCGCAGGCGCCACGTGCTCACCTATATTCTCAAACGCATCCTGTACGTGATTCCCATCGGGCTGGCCGTCAGCCTGGTGTGTTTTTCGCTCGTGTTCCTCGCCCCCGGCGACCCGCT
>JANPAR010000285.1:0-7503 GCA_031430015.1 Burkholderiales bacterium | reverse complement strand
ACGCCGCGGGCGGCATAGAGACGTGCCAGCAATGGATGCATCCCGCCTTGTTCCAGCATCAAGCGGCTGCGCTCACTTACTCGACGAGGGTTGAATTGGCGCTTCACGGCGTGATTGTAGGACTCTGCTGTGCGCGGCAGCGTGCGATGGAGTGCCAATGCGTATTCGAATGCGCAAAAAAAGCCCGGTAGAACCGGGCTTTTCAGGGTGACGCGTCTCGCGTGACCAGCTACTTCTTGGACTCTGCCGGCGGATAGAGCTTGCGCGCGCGATCGATTTGACTGATCGCCTTTTCGTATTCGCGCTTGCCGGTTTGCTTGAGCTCGGTCGTATTGGCTGCTGAGCCGATATCAAAGCCTTTCAATGCGGCCTGACCTTCAGGCGTCTTGTGGAGGTTCCACAGGGTCTGGGTCAACTTCGCGGCATGCTCGTCATCCATGGTAGGGGATACTGCAATGGCGTAGCCTGGAAAGGGATCTGACTCACTGATTTTTTTTATCCGGTCACCAAATTTTGCTTTGGCCTTGGTGCTTTCGGCCTGGGACAGGCTGATGACGTCTACGCGGTTTTCCATCAAGGCATCCGGCAAATCATCCTGATTTTGAAACTCCATTATGTGTGAGGCATCAACAGGGATGTCATTCATGAGCAGCCAATTGATCGAAATCGGTCCCACTGTGCTGGCTTTGGTAAACACCCCCACTTTTAAATTCTTGACGTCCGTGATTCTGTTGACGTTCTCGCCTTTGCCAGTTGACTTAACGTAAAAATGAACGCGCAAGTCGCGAAATGCCGCAACCGGTACATAACCATGATCACGGACCGCGTCGCCCATTTTGTCTGCTACCGCCATGATCATGTCAAATTGCGGTTTGCCGTCGGGCAACGGCTTGAAATTGTTGGTCAGCTTGATGTCGACGGCGCGCTTGGTACCCTTCTGAATCTCTTGCAGGAAACCATCGAGCTTGGCGCGAATCTGGGCGTCGTCGGCCATGCGCGCTGAACCTGGATTGATGCCAAACGTCATTTCTGCACCGCCCATGCCACGCCCAGGTTTCAGGAAGTTGAGCCCGATCGCGACCAGCGCAACTGCTGTGACTGCGGCGAAGCCAAACTTCATCCAAAGGGGGCTCTTTTTAACCGTTGTGCTCGTGCCCGCCGGCCCCATCTGGTTGTCACCGATGAGCACTGGTAAAAATTCGTTGACGGACTGCGGACGCTTTTGGTCATCCGGGGTTAACGCCCAGTCAATTGCCTTGAGAAAGGCCTCGCTGTACTTGCCTTTGCCGATCTCGACGGCAGGTTCCTGCGGGTCGCTCTGGATGCGGGCGGCAGCCTCGATGGGCTTGCGGCCAGCAATAAACCAGTACAACACGCCACCCATGGCATAGAGGTCAGACCAAGGCCCTTGGCGGCCATGTGAGTGGTATTGCTCAAAAGGTGCGTAGCCGGGCGTAACTATGGAGGTGAGGCCTTCTTTCGCAGCACCAGCAGTCTGGCGCGCCGCGCCAAAGTCAAGCAGCACCAAGCTGCCATCGGAATCACGCACGTAAATATTGGCCGGCTTTATATCGCGATGCAGGAAGCCTGCTTCGTGTACCTTGTCGAGACCCTGAATCAGCGGCACGATCATTTGCAGCAGGGCGGCTTCGTCTGGAGGATCGTCACCGCGCTCCAGGCGCTTTTTCATCCACGCGTTCAGACTTTCGCCAAACTCGTAGTCCATTACCATGTAGGCAGTGTTGTTGGCTTCGAAAAAGCGGTTGACGCGAACAATGTTGGGGTGCCTAAAGGTGGCAAGCGTGCGCGACTCGAGCAAAAAGCGGTCTAGCCCGATTTTGTATTCCTCGTCGTCGGCATTGCTCTTGGCCCAAACGGCCGCAGTTTCCTCGTTGCGCACGGCCAGATCGTTGGGGAGGTACTCCTTTACCGCCACCTTGGAGTTCAGATTGGTGTCGTGTGCGAGATAAGAGACGCCGAAACCGCCAATGCCTAGCACTTTTTCAATGCGGTATTCCTGCAGCATGTAGCCGACCGGCAAAGACAACCGGTTCTCTTCGCCGCCATTGGCGGAGGCACGGCGTTTGAGTTCAGAGTACGACGGGCCGTCGTAATCAGATGCCAGCACACCACGGTGCTTGGGCGCGTTGGGATCCTTGCGGGTCTTGTCTTCTGGATCGCCGGAGATGGTGGCGTCGGCTTGCGGCGTGTCCTTGAACTTGCGCAGTTGCGCTTGCAGTTCTTCAAACGATAGCTCCCCTGCCTGCGCCGGCACGGTCATGTCCGGATCGCGTGCGGAAGAGGTTGCACTAGCGCCCGCTAGAGAGGTGCCGCTTGCGCCCGGTATCACCGGTCCCGCCAGATCAACAACACGTTTCCGTTTTTCGGTGGAGTCTGCCACTTACGATTCCTTGGAATTGCGTTTCCTTTGGATTACGCTAGGCTGATCAAGTTTCAGCTTCTTAACATAACACGTTTGGTCCTGCAACGCTAACTGCTGCTTCAAAGTTCACAAAGTGCTGCGCTGTTTGCGAAGCCTGACAATCGCCAATCGCGCCATCAACATCAAGCAACAAAAACGTCAAACGCACACTTTTCCGGATTTTCACACAATCGACTTCAGTTCTGTGTCCTATCCCTATCATATGCGAGCGTTTTTTTTGCAAGAATGGTGACATTCGTCACGTTCCGGCAACGCGGAGGTCAACGAGAGGCCGTTTTGAGCAACCTCTGCTTTTCCCGCGACCATTCCCGCGCCTTTTCAGTCTGGCGCTTGTCGCCTTTGAGCTTGCCTTTGCCCAGCCCGATTTCGATCTTGATGCGCCCATTCCTGTAATGCAGGTCCAGCGGCACAAGCGCATAGCCGCGTTGCTCGACCTTGCCGATCAGGCGCATGATGTCTGGCTGCCCCAGCAACAACTTGCGTGATCGCACTGGATCGGGCAACACATGTGTCGAGGCGGCCGGCAATGCGCTGATGTGCGCGTTGAAAAGCCAAAACGCGCCGTTGCGCGCAATCACATAGGCTTCGTTGATTTGCGCTCGCCCGGCGCGAACGGCTTTCACCTCCCACCCTTCAAGAACAAGGCCTGCCTCGAGGGTTTCTTCGATGAAATAGTCGAAACGCGCTTTCTTGTTTTGGGTGATGCTCATGCTGCCAATCGCAGGGGGAGTTAAGCTCTAGGTGATACGGGGCACGATTTTAGCGTCGCCCGTGTTGGCTCGATGTTGCCACCGGGCTTTCGTACAATCGCGTATTTGAGCTTCCGCGCAGACGCCTACCCCGTTCGGACTAATTGTACGTGCCGCAAATTCGCAAATCCGTTCTCGTCGCGCACAGTGCCCGGCGCATGTTCGATCTGGTTGCCGACGTGCCGTCGTATCCGGATTTCGTGCCTTGGTGCGGCGGTGCGAGAATGCGACAGTGGAGCAGCGATTGCGTCCGGGCCAGCATTGACATTCACTTTGCCGGGGTGCACTCGGGATTTACCACTTTGAATCGTCACCATCCGGTCGAGCGCATAGAGATGGAATTCGTCGAGGGCCCATTCTCAGAGTTGAGAGGCACGTGGCTGTTTGACGCGTTGGGTGCGGACGCCTGTAAAGTGCAGTTCGCGCTTGACTACGAGTTCGCCGGCGGGTTGGTCGGACGGGTGATTGCGCCAGTGTTTGATGTCATCGCAGCATCGTTTGTTGACGCGTTTTCTGAACGTGCTGAGGCGCTCTTTGGCTGACATGATTGAGGTTGTCGTCGTGTGGGCGCCCGCCGCAGGTATGGAGCAGACTGCGCGCCTGAGCGTGGCTCTAGGCACGACGATTTTTCAGGCTGCGATGCTCAGCAAGCTGGTGACGCCCCCTGGCTTACAGAATGCGCATCAAGCCAAATACGGCGTGTGGGGTAAACTCGTGTCGTCCGAAGCGTTGGTACGTGCGGGTGACAGGGTCGAAATCTATCGGCCACTTCAAGCGGACCCAAAATTGGCGCGCACGCGTCGTGCAAACAAACAGAAGGTGCGGAACCGGAAAGACGGCGTCGCCAAGTATTAGCGATTAGCGATTAGCGCCAGTCAGCAGTTCAGCATTTTGCAGCCGCCATCTCTTGTTTCGCCTTTGCGATGTCGGCTGCACGTTGTTCGTCGTTGATAAAGAAGCGCTCACCTTTTTCGTCAGTACGCGAAATGCGCTGACCGCCCTCCAATCCGGCAAGTGCCTGCCGCAGGCTCGCGCAGGCAGCCACACGCTGCTGCTCCTGTGCCGCCTTGTCAGACTCCTCCTTTCCTCTCTTTTGCGATTCGAGTTGCCGTTTTTTGTATTCGGCTTCTTGTTCGGCAACCGACTTGGGTGACGCTGGCTTTGCCGCTGTCTTGCCGGCAGGCGAGGATACTGCTGCGCCGCCGGTCGAAGCCGCCGCTGCTGCTGCTGCCAACGCCGCCGCGGTTGGTTTGGGCGACTGCAATATGTTTCCTGGCGGAATATTTTTCGGCGGCGGCTGGTCGCTGTAAACGATCTGCCCTTTTTCATCGCGCCATTTGTAGGATTGCGCCAGAGCCGCTCCCGGCAGCATGATCGATACCAGTAAGGCGGCGACCGCAAATCTGTTGAATTGGTTCATGTTGTTTTATCCCTATCGAGCAGGTATCGCTGCCAGTGTTGCAAGTGACGTAGCGCTGAGCCTATGACGTTAATGGGTTCCATCCAGCGCGTCAAATGTGCGCCAGATGGTAATCAATTGCTTTTGGAATCCTAAGCAAAAACTCGCGTCCGCTGCATTCAATCCTCGCGCTGCCCCGGCGAAATCCTGCAGCCGCCTGCGTATAATACGGCTTTGCGGCTACAGGAATTTGCATCATGCGGCTTGCCGGTAAAGCCTACACCTTCGACGACCTCTTGCTCGTCCCCGCGCACTCGGCGGTTCTGCCGCGCGACACTTCCGTCAAAACCCGCCTTACCCGCAACATTGCCCTCAACATTCCGCTGGTTTCGGCGGCGATGGATACCGTCACCGAATCGCGCCTCGCGATTGCCCTGGCGCAAGAAGGCGGCATCGGCATCATCCACAAAAACCTTACGGCCAAGCAGCAAGCCGCCGAAGTGTCCAAGGTCAAGCGGTTCGAGTCAGGTGTCCTCAAAGACCCGCTCATCGTCTCTCCTGCCTTAACGGTGCGAGAGTTGCTCGCGTTGACACACCAGCACAAGGTCTCCGGCTTTCCGGTGGTGGACAAGGGCTTGGTGGTGGGCATGGTTACCAACCGCGACTATCGCTTTGCAACCGATCTGGATGCGCCGGTCAGCACGCTGATGACGCCGCGCGAGCGCCTCATTTATGTCAAGGAGGGCGCGTCGCCCGAAGAAGCCAAAGCGCTATTGCACAAGCACCGGCTCGAGCGCGTGCTGGTGGTTAACGACGCCTTTCAGTTGCGCGGGCTCATCACGGTCAAGGACATCATGAAGTCCACCGAGCATCCCAACGCTGCCAAGGACGAGCACGGCAAACTGCGCGTCGGTGCGGCGGTGGGGGTGGGCGAGGGGACGGAAGAACGCGTGGAAGCCTTGGTGGGAGCGGGTGTGGACGTGATCGTCGTCGATACTGCGCACGGGCATGCGCAGGGTGTGCTGGATCGCGTCAAGTGGGTCAAGACACGTTTCCCAGTGGTGGATGTGATCGGCGGCAACATCGCCACCACAGAGGCCGCGAAGGCACTGGTCGATCATGGCGCTGATGGCGTCAAGGTTGGCATTGGGCCTGGATCGATTTGCACCACGCGCATCGTGGCAGGGGTGGGCGTGCCGCAAATCACTGCCATCTCGAATGTTTACGAAGCGCTCAAAAACACCGATGTGCCGTTCATCGCGGACGGCGGCATTCGCTTCTCGGGTGACATCGCCAAAGCGATTGCTGCCGGTGCCCATACGGTGATGATGGGATCAATGTTCGCGGGTACCGAAGAGGCGCCCGGTGAAACCGTTCTCTACCAGGGCCGCTCGTACAAACTCTATCGCGGCATGGGATCGATTGGTGCCATGCAGGATGGTGCGGCCGACCGTTATTTTCAGGATCCGGCCAACAACGCGGACAAGCTGGTGCCGGAAGGCATTGAAGGCCGCGTCGCCTACAAAGGCAGCGTGCTCTCAATCATCTACCAATTGATCGGCGGCATTCGCTCCTCAATGGGCTATTGCGGCTGCGCCAGTATTGACGAGATGCGCAGCAAGACCAAGTTTGTCGAGATCACGTCGGCCGGCATGCGCGAGTCGCATGTGCATGACGTGTCGATCGTCAAGGAAGCGCCGAACTATCAGGTAAGCGTATAGCTGGTCAGCAAGTAGTGCGGCCACGGCGTGACATTTGATTTTTGCAGCTGGCGATTACCGCAGCTGGCACGAATTCTCTGCTCATTCATCGAGATTCTTTGCTTTCGCTCATGCACAACAAAATCCTGATTCTTGATTTCGGCTCGCAAGTCACCCAATTGATCGCGCGCCGTGTGCGCGAAGCTGGGGTGTATTCCGAAGTCCACCCCAACGACGTCTCGGACGAATTCATTAGAGGCTATGGTGCCCAGGGAATCATTCTCTCGGGCAGTCACGCCAGCACCTACGAAGCGCAAGATCTGCGCGCACCACAGGCCGTATATGAGCAAGGGGTGCCGGTGCTGGGCATTTGCTACGGCATGTTCACCATGACCGTGCAATTGGGCGGCACTGTCGAAGCGAGTGACAAGCGCGAATTTGGCTACGCTCAGGTGCGCGCGCGCGGCCACACCAAATTGTTCGACGGCATTCAGGATGCAGTGACGACCGAAGGTCACGGCATGCTCAACGTGTGGATGAGCCACGGCGACAAGGTCACCGCGCTGCCGCCGGGTTTCAAGCTGATGGCCTCGACCGATTCCTGCCCGATCGCCGGTATGGCCGATGAAGCGCGCAAGTTTTACGCGGTGCAGTTTCATCCCGAAGTCACGCACACCGCGCAAGGCACGGCGATATTGAACCGCTTCGTGATCGACATCTGCGGTGCGAAACCGGACTGGAACATGCCCGACTACGTGGGCGAAGCGGTGGAAAAAATCCGCACGCAGGTGGGTGACGAAGAAGTCATCCTCGGCCTCTCGGGTGGCGTCGATTCCAGCGTCGCCGCCGCGTTGATCCATAAAGCTATCGGCCCCAAGCTCACCTGCGTATTTGTCGATCATGGCCTGTTGCGCCTCGACGAAGGCAAGATGGTGATGGACATGTTCGCGCGCAACCTCGGCGTGAAGGTGATTCACGTTGATGCGAGTGCCGAATTCATGGGGCAGCTCGCGGGTGTGACCGACCCTGAAGCCAAACGCAAGACCATCGGCAAGGAATTTGTCGAAGTGTTCCAGCGCGAGTCGGCCAAGATCAAGGATGCCAAGTGGCTCGCGCAAGGCACCATCTACCCGGATGTGATCGAGTCGGCCGGTGCGAAAACCAAAAAAGCGCAGACGATCAAGAGCCACCACAACGTCGGCGGCCTGCCCG
>JANPAR010000284.1:0-2351 GCA_031430015.1 Burkholderiales bacterium | reverse complement strand
GCAGCCTGAAAAATAAGGTCCAGGCGCTTGAACGCCGCACGCAAATCGCGCTCGTTTCGAATCGGCTTAATAGTCATTGACGGTCTCCACATTGATGCGGTCATCCCCCGCATGCGTCCCAACAAACTTTACCCAGGCAATGCCTGCGCGGTATTGCATTTCCACCACCAGCCGGTACTTGTTGCCCCCGATGTTGAACACCACTCTGCTACGGCCCACGAAGCTGGCGCTGGCAAAGTGCGACTTGATCGAATGCGGCGATGTCCACTTGCTGCGCAGCGCCTCCTCGTGCCACGCCTCCAGGGGCGCTTTCGCATCGCCACATCCGGCCCGTACCCAAAAAGCCTGCAAGCTGCGCTTGGCGATGACCCTCATGTCGCATCATACTCCCAAAATGGGAGAACGAAAGGATTTCAGTACACTGCATTGATAGTGTCCTGTCCATGCCCGCGAAAGGTTTTATCCAATGTCCATCATCAACCACCAAATCCGCCTCGCCGCCCGGCCAGTCGGCAATCCGAAACGCTCCGACTGGAATTTCACCGAAGAACCGGTGGGCACACCGGGGCCCGGCGGCGTGCTCGTCAAAGTGTTGCAACTCTCGCTCGACCCGGCGATGCGCGGCTGGATGAACGAGGGCAAGAGCTATATCCCGCCGGTCGGCATCGGTGAGGTGATGCGTGCCGGTGGCGTCGGCAAGGTCATCGCATCGAACAATCCGGCGTTCGCGGTGGGTGACCACGTTGCCGGTGGTTTCGGCGTGCAGGAGTACTGCCTGGTCGGGGAAGCCGGCCTCAAGCAGGTGGGCCTGGCGAAGATCGATTTGCGTATGGGCACACTGTCGCAATGGCTCAACGCGCTCGGCATGCCCGGCATGACGGCGTATTTCGGCCTGCTCGAAACCGGCCAGCCGAAAGCCGGCGAAACCGTGGTGGTATCAGGCGCGGCCGGTGCGGTCGGGCAGACGGTGGGACAGGTGGCGAAGATCAAGGGCTGCCGCGTAGTCGGCATCGCTGGCGGGCCGGACAAGTGCGATTTCGTCGTCAAGGAACTCGGCTTCGACGCCTGCATCGATTACAAATCGGGCAGCGTGAAGGACGGCCTCAAGCTGCATTGCCCGAAAGGCGTGGACGTCTATTTCGACAACGTCGGCGGCGACATCCTCGACACCGTGCTCACGCGCATCAACCGCAAGGCGCGCATCGTCATCTGCGGCGCGATCTCGCAATACAACAACACCACGCCGGTGAAGGGCCCGGCCAACTACCTCTCGCTGCTGGTGAACCGTGCGCGCATGGAAGGCATCGTGGTGTTCGACTGGGCCGACCGCTACACCGAGGGCATCAAGCAGATCGCGCAGTGGATGCAGGAAGGCAAGTTCAAATCGCGCGAAGACATCGTCGAAGGCCTGAACACCTTTCCGGAAACCCTCAACATGCTGTTCGAAGGCAAGAACTTCGGCAAGCTGGTGCTGAAAATCGCCAACGAGTGATGGCCTGAAACCCTTGGTGGGAGAGGGTTACAGGCACATGATGCCATGACATCCGCTCCCAGAGCCATTTTCAGAGGCGCGGCATATGGCGAATTGACCGCTTTCCAGGTCTGTCCCGCTGTCCAATTGATTCACGCAGATCAAGCCAACTCGCAGTGATTGATTTACGATGCACGACCTAGCGCGAGTCACGACGGCGTTTCTGGATTGTTGGGATGGACGAAATTGCAATGTCAAAAAGTTTCCCTTGAATCAACTACTTGAGAATTTCGGCGCCAGAATGGCCTTCGCGCGCGACGGTTTTTCTGGAAACGTTTGGTGTCCCACTTTTTGTTAGCCATCGGGAGGAGCACTGTGCGGAAACTGATAGCAAGCTTGTCTCTGGGGCTCATTACCTCTTGCGCAATCGCAGACGGTGCTGAATACACTTTGTACCGTACCGGTATCGATATACCCACGCAAAAGCACGATGAGACACTTCGAGTTCACATCGCAACTTTTGATGCCACTCCGCTCAAGAATGTCGAAGACAACGCCAAATATAACCTTGCGAACTGCGAGTTTGCACAGGAGTCGTTTACGTCAAGTCAGCCTCACTTCCGCAACGATCGAAGCAACGCCGTTTCCCCTGGCTCGATTAAGGTCAAGTACTGGTGCGAAAAAGGACGCTTCAAAAAGTGATCGACTCGTGGCTACGTTAGCCAGATTGGACGCGCATGGCATCCGAGGATACAAAAGGGCAAGCTGAAATCGAGGTTTTCCAGCGGTTTATTGAGGCTTCTGGTCTTCCGATTGATCGGGAACGCATCGAAAAGCGCGCACCGCCTGAGCCAGATATTCGCTGCCATCACGAAACGGA
>JANPAR010000283.1:0-2880 GCA_031430015.1 Burkholderiales bacterium | reverse complement strand
GTGCCGAATGAATTCGTCAAGGATGGCCAGATCGTCCTCAACATTTCGTTTGACGCTACCAGCGGCCTCAAGATCGCCAACGACTACGTCAGTTTCGCCGCGCGCTTCGGCGGCAAGGCGCGTGACATCGCGGTACCGATTGAGCGCATCGCCGCCATCTATGCGCGCGAGAACGGTCACGGAATGGGGTTTGAAGTCACCGAAGTGGTGAGTGAGCACAAACCCGAAGCGAAGGTGGACAACCCTACGCCGGCTACCGCACCCGCGCGCCCGTCGCGCTCACCTGGCAGCGGCAAGCCAAAATTTACCGTGGTGAAGTAGGTGGCGCTCGCCGTAGAATACGCGCCGCGACAGGGTTGAATTGCCCTTCAAGTTTGTTACCGCAAGTCGATTTGGCATTGCCGACGCATCAACGCACCACAGTCATTTACGCACCGCAGTCATTTAGCCGGTTTAGCTCAGTTGGTAGAGCAATCGCCTTGTAAGCGATAGGTCATCTGTTCGAGTCAGATAACCGGCACCAAATCAAAAGGCCCGTCTCACGAGAGACGGGCCTTTGGTTTTCGCTTTTGCCTTTTGCCTATGCCGGAAGGTGCCGGGACGTGCATTGGCCGACCAATGAATGCAAGGTTACGCGTGTTCCGCCAGCGCCTCTTTCATCTTTTTCATTGCCTTGACTTCAATCTGGCGAATGCGCTCCGCCGAGACGTTGAATTCGGCTGCAAGGTCATGCAGTGTGAGCTGATCGGCTTCGGCCTTGAGCCAACGCGCTTCGATGATGCGGCGGCTGCGCTCGTCCAGTGAGCCCAGCGCTTGCGCGAGGCCTTCACTGCGATTGGTCTCGATCTGCTGCAACTCAAGCACACGCGAAGGTTCATCAGCGGTGTCGACCAGATACGAGATCGGCGCGAAGTTGTTGTCGTCTTCCTGATCGTGCGGCGCTTCGAGTGCGGTGTCGCCGCCGGAGATGCGCATTTCCATCTCCATCACTTCTTCGCGTTTGACGTTGAGTTCGCTTGCCAGCGCGTCGACCTGATCTGGGGTAAAGGTGCCGATGCCTTTTTTGTGGCTGCGCAGATTGAAAAACAGTTTGCGCTGAGCCTTCGTGGTGGCGATTTTCACCATGCGCCAGTTGCGCAATACGTATTCGTGAATCTCGGCCTTGATCCAGTGCAACGCGAATGACACCAGGCGCACGCCGCGCTCGGGGTCGAAGCGCTTGACCGCTTTCATCAGGCCAATGTTGCCTTCTTGAATCAGGTCTGCATGGGGCAGGCCGTAGCCGAGATAGCCGCGCGCCACCGAGACCACCAGGCGCAGGTGTGACATCACGAGCCTGCCGGCGGCAGTGAGGTCTTCCTTGTCGCGGTAGTCGCGCGCGTAGCGGGTTTCGTCCTCAGGGGTGAGTATCGGGAAGCGATTGACCGCCTGAATGTAACTGTCGATGGTGCCCAGCGCCGAAGGCACGGGCAGATTCCACGGGTTGGACGACATCGGCAAGGCTAATGCAGTACTCATGGCTCACTCCTCTGTTGGGTGCTGACCCCTGCACTGGGTGACACTGCATGAATGCCGGGCCAGAAGACGAGATTTATTTTAGCACTCCCTGTCTGTGAGTGCTAATAGGCGAAAAAGTTCATTGCGCCGCAGCATAGGCGCAGTGCCTGCGCACTTCGTACAGTATTCATGAGAACTTACTTTAATCAAAAAACAAAGATCATTGTTTTAATTGATATTTATGATAAAACAATTTCTCAAAAATCCCCTCTAAGTCATTGTCTTGATTGGAAAAATAGTGATTTTCACTTGCAAATGCCTTTATGCTGCTTTACAGTGGGAGAATGTAGGAAAAAGTGGTAAAAAATTTCCAAAAAAACGCAGGCAGGCGGGGCGACAACAACCATGTTTCAGGGCGCGGCCAATTTAAGTCTGGACGCCAAGGGCAGGATGACCATTCCTACCCGGCATCGTGACGCATTGCAATTGCAGTGCGAAGGCTGGCTCACGCTGACCAAAAGCCCGGATGGTTGCCTGCTGCTGTTCCCGCGCCCGGTGTGGGAAGCGCATCGCGAAAAAATCGCTGCGTGGCCGCTCTCGGCCAAAGGCTGGCAGCGCATTTACCTCGGCAACGCGATGGATGTCGAGATGGACGGTGCCGGTCGCGTGCTGATCAGCCCCGAGTTGCGTGATGGGGTGAAGCTTACCCGCGACGTGACCATGATGGGAATGGGCAGCCATTTTGAAATCTGGAATGCGGCCACCGTCGAGCAGCACGAGACCGACACCATTGCGGCCGGCCTGCCGCCTGCTTTGCAGAATTACTCCTTCTAGGCCGGCGTGAATGACGCTCCCCAACACATCACGGTTCTGTTGCACGAAGCTGTTGATGCGCTCGATCTCAGGCCTCACGGAATCATTGTCGATTGCACATTTGGACGTGGAGGACACAGTCGACTGATCGCGCAGTGTCTGGCGCACGCGCGGCACAACACACAAGCGGCGCAGGTTTCGCAGCGCAATGCGGATGGATTGTCGGCGGGGCGCTTGATCGCGCTCGACAAGGATCCTGAAGCCGTGCGTGCAGCGGCAGGGTGGGGTAAGTCGATTGAAGGTGTGCAGTTCGAATGTATTCATGCAGGTTTTGCCGCGCTCGATCAAGTGCTGGATGAATGCGGTGTGGGAGCAGTCGATGGGGTGTTGATGGATATCGGTGTGTCGTCACCGCAGATCGATGTGGCCGAGCGCGGATTTTCGTTCCGCCGCGATGGCCCGCTCGATATGCGCATGGACACCACGCAAGGGATCACGGCAGCAGAGTGGCTTGAGCTTGCAACTGAGCAACAAATAAGGGAGGCGCTGAAAAATTATGGGGAAGAACGG
>JANPAR010000282.1:0-2241 GCA_031430015.1 Burkholderiales bacterium | reverse complement strand
GGTGGGCACGCGCGAGCCGGCGCGCGATGTGCGGCGCTGGAGCCGGCTGCTGCGTGAGCAACTGGCGCGCCAGCCGCTTGAAGACACCGTGTGTGCGGTGGGGCTGACGTTGACTGACATGCAGGTGTACCAGCCGCCCAGTGGTGGTTTTTTCCCGGATGCGGGGTCGCGTGCGAGCAATCTTGATGTGTTGGCCGAGCAATTGCTGGCGCGCATGGGGGCGGGGTCGATACTGATGGTGGAAGAGGGCAGCGACCATCGGCCTGAAAAAGCCACGCACGAGGTGGTGCACGGCGTGAAAGAGGAGCGCAAGGGGTATCGGCCGCATCGGGTGGCGCGGCGCAAGGAGGTGCGGGAGGGCAAGGCGTTGTCGTTGTCTCCGGTGCCGGCAAGTGGAGCGTCGCCGTGGCCGCCCTTGTCGGCAAGCGCAGCGTTGCCGCGGACAACCGTGTCGGCAAGCACAGCGCCGCCGCGACCCATCTGGCTGTTGCGCCAGCCGCGCTCGTTGATCCTGCTGCAGGGCGAGCCGGTGCATCGCGGTGCCTTGCGCCACCTGGCCGGGCCGGAGCGCATCGAAACCGGCTGGTGGGATGGCGCGCCCGCGCGGCGCGATTACTACGTGATGGCCAATCGTGAAGGCGAGACGCTGTGGATTTTTCACGATCTTGCGCGCGGTGGCTGGTATCTGCATGGTTTTTTTGCTTGACGGTAGAAGGCCATGCAACCGAGTTACGCGGAGCTTCATGCACTGAGCAACTTCAGCTTCCTGCGCGGCGCCTCGCACCCGGAAGAGCTGGTGGCGCGCGCCAGCCTGCTCGGGTACACGGCGCTGGCGATCACTGATGAATGCACGGTGTCGGGTGTGGTGCGGGCGCATGTGGCAGCAAAAAATACCAAGCTCAAACTGATCATCGGCAGCGAGTTCACGCTCGAAGATGGCGGCAAGCTGGTGTTGCTCGCCACCTCGCGGCGCGGCTATGCGCGGCTGTGCGCCCTGATTACCTTGGCAAGGCGGCGGGCGATCAAGGGGCGCTATTGCCTGCGGCTGGCCGACCTGGCTGCGCAGCCGATGACCGATTGTCTTGCTCTGGTAATCCCGAGTGCGGTTTTGTCGGGCGATGCGCTGCCGCGTCTCAAGGCATGCTTTCCGGCGTCGCTCTGGGTCGCCGTCGAGCAACTCAAAGGCGCAGACGACGCACGCACGTTTGCGCAGTCTTTGGCGCTGGCCGCTGCTACGGGCATGCCGGCTGTGGCCACCGGCCACGTGCTGATGCACGAGAAGCGCCGCAAGCCCCTGCAGGATGTCTTGACGGCGATTCGCCTGCGCAAACCGCTCGCCGAACTGGGGCTGGACGCGCAACCCAATGCCGAGCAAGCAATGCGGCAGATCAACGCGATCGCCGACTTGTATCCGCCCGAGCTGATGGCCGAGACACTCGTTATCGCTGACCGCTGCCGCTTCAGCCTCGATGAGTTGCGCTATGAATACCCGCAGGAAATCGTGCCGCCCGGTGAAACCCCGGCCAGCCATTTGCGCCACCTCACGTTTGACGGGCTGGTAGCGCGTTACGCCCGCCCGTCGATCTCGGCGCGCATGCAGGGCGGCAAGAAGCTCGAGGGTGTGGCGCATGCCGCCGTGGTGGCGAGTGATGGCAGCACCGCGCAAGTGCCGGTGAGTGTGGTGGCGCTGGTCGAACGCGAGCTGCTGCTGATTCGCGATCTGGCGTATGAGCCATTCTTTCTCACTGTGCACGACATCGTGTGTTTTGCGCGCAGCCAGGGCATCCTGTGTCAGGGGCGCGGATCGGCGGCCAATTCGGCAGTGTGCTATTGCCTGGGGATTACCGAGATCGACCCCGGGCGAATACAGGTTTTGTTCGAGCGTTTCATCTCGAAGGAGCGCAACGAGCCGCCCGATATCGACGTCGACTTCGAGCACCAGCGCCGCGAGGAGGTGATCCAGTACATCTACGCCAAATACGGCCGCGACCGCGCCGCCATCACCGGCGTGGTGGTGACCTACCGGCCCAAGAGCGCGATCCGCGACGTCGGCAAGGCGCTGGGGCTGGACGAAGACCTGGTGGACGCCTTCGCCAAGGAGCACCGCTGGTTCGATGGCCGCAGCCTGCTGGCGCAGCAGTTGCACGAGCGCGTGCTGGCCGCCGGCATGGAGCCCGACGACCAGCGCATCACCCAGTGGCTGGAGCTCACGCAGCAACTCATGGGCATGCCGCGCCACCT
>JANPAR010000281.1:0-8271 GCA_031430015.1 Burkholderiales bacterium | reverse complement strand
CGCCCAATTGCGAGAGCATGCCACGCTCGTGTTCCATCGAATGGTTCGGCAGGCCGGAGTAGCGGCGGTTGTTGAGCACCATGCCGTGCTCGCCGCCGGCGTCGGTGCCGCCGTTGTCCGACGAAAACAGGATGATGGTGTTGTCGAGTTCACCAATGTCTTCAAGGTACTTGACCAGCTTGCCGACATTCTGGTCGGCGTTGTCAAGCATGCCGGCAAAGGCCTCCATGTGGCGCGCATAGAGCGGGCGATTCTCGGTGTCGGTGTCATCCCACTTGGGTGCGCGCGGGTCGGAGGCCGGCAGCTTGGTGTTGGGCGGAATCAGCCCCATTTCGATCTGTCGTTTGTGGCGTGCCTCGCGCGCCGCAGTCCAGCCGGCATCGAACTTGCCCTTGTACTTGGCCATGTCGGATGGCTTGGCCTGCAGCGGTGCGTGCATGGCGTTGTTGGCCACATAGAGAAAAAACGGCTTGGCCGGGTTGCTCTCGCGCAATTCCTTGACGAAGCGGATGCCCTGATCCATCCAGTCGTCGCCGGTGTAATAGTCGCGCGGATATTCGTCCACCGGCAGCACCTGGTTACCCAGCATCAGGCGTGCCGGGAAAAAGTGGTTGGTTTCGCCATCCATGAAGCCGTAGTAGGTGTCGAAGCCGCGCTGTGAAGGCCAGTTATGCTTGGAGCCACTCTGCGAGTTGTCTGCCGCTGGCGTGTTGTGCCACTTGCCGACCATGATGGTTTCGTAGCCGGCCGCACGCAAGGTTTCGGGCAGGGTGGCGGCTTCAAGCGGAATCTCGCCCGAGTAGCCGGGGTAGCCCGGATGATTGTTGGCGAGCCAGCCGGTGCCGACGCCATGGGCGTTGCAACCGGTCAGGAGCGCCGCGCGCGCCGGTGAGCAGATGGCATGGGTGGTGTAGTGGGTCAGACGCACGCCGCGCGCGGCCAGGGCATTGATGTTCGGCGTATCGATTTCGGAGCCATAGCAGCCCGGATCGGACCAACCCATGTCGTCCATGAATATGATGACGATGTTGGGGGAGCCCGGTTTGGCCTCCTTGCGTTCCGGCCAGACGGGAGTGGATTCTTCGCGGGTGCGGCCGATCTTGCCTGGTGATGCCTGGTTTGCCATAGGAGCTCCTGGTGTGATTCAGTAGGCGACGCTGCGTGGGGGCCCGGCACTGACCGTGGCCATCATGGCGTCAAGATGTTGTTTAAGCAGAGTGGATTTGAGATCGCGTGCCTGCGGTTGGTCCCAGAGATTGTCGAATTCACCCGGGTCGTTCTCCAAGTCGTAAATCTCGCCGATGTCATGGCCGTGATACACCACGCTCTTGTAACGGCCTTCGAACACCATCGAGCCGTGAGTGTGGTCGGTATGCTGCGGGCCGCCGATGGCGTCGTTGAATTCGCAGATCACGCGCGACTTGTGGGTATGAGGGTCGGCTGCGCCGGTCAGGATCGGCATCAGCGAGCGGCCCTGCATGTTCTCGGGTACCGGCAAGCCGGCGGCTTCGAGCAGGGTCGGCGCCACGTCGACCGATTCAACCAGGGCGTCACTTTGCAGGCTTTTCACGAAACGATCCGGCCAGGAAAAAATCATCGGGATATGCACCAGGCCCTCGAAGAAGCGGCAGCCCTTGAGGATCAGGCCGTGGTCCCCCAGCAATTCCCCGTGGTCGCTCATGTAGACGATGATGGTGTTGTCAAGTTGGCCAGAATCACGCAGAGTGTCGACGATGCGCCTGAACTGGTCGTCGATCAGCATGATCATGGCGTAATAGTTGGCCTTGACCTCCAGCGCGTCGTAGCTTGCCGGTGGCGCAGAGGCCACCAGATCGTGCTCTTGCTCTACCACCGGGCTGTTGTGGCGGCGCACGCGCGGATCGACCGCTACCTTGGTTTGCTGGTCGATGGCGGCGAACGCCTTCTGGCGCTCGATGTCACTGTCGCGGAACAATGGAAACGGCAAGGACTCGGTGTTGACCTTGGCCAGGTACTCCGCCGGCGCATCGAACGGCGCGTGCGGGTCGAACGGGTTCAATGACAGCAGCCACGGCCCGTCGCGCTGTTCGGTGATGAAGCGCATCGCCATTTCCGAGACCCAGGTGGTCTGGTGATACTCGGCCGGCACACCGGCGCCACAGAAATGATTCACCGGGGCATACAGTTCGACCGGGTCGATCTTCTTTTCGTGGCGCAGCCAGGTTTCGTAGTCGTGGCCGCGCGCCGAGTCGGGCGACGGGTGGTGGCTCCACAGGAACATGCGGTAGCCGTCATCAGGGCGCTTTTCGTAGTACTTGGCGGCCGTCAGGTGCAGCTTGCCGACCAGCCCGCAGTCGTAACCGGCGTCGGCAAACAGCCGCGTCACCAGCTTTTCGTGCGACGGAAACCAGGCATTGCCGTTGCGGTACACATGATGGCTGGCCGGGTAACGCCCGGTGAGAAAGCTCGCCCGGGAGGGCGTGCAGATCTGGCTCTGTGAGTAGGCGCGCTTGAAGGCGACACCGTTGGCGCACAAGGCATCCAGGTTGGGCGTGGTGATATACGGCTGGCCCAATGCGCGAATCGTGTCGTAGCGCTGCTGGTCGGCGCAGTACCAGAGTATGTTGGGACGATTGTCCGCACGCGTGGTCATGGTTGCGGCAAGAGGCTTACTCAAACTTGATATTCGCCGACTTGACGATGCGGCCGATTTTTTCGGTTTCGCTTTGCAGGTGCTCCGCGAACTGCTGGGGGGTGCTGTTGCGCGCAGCCAGTCCTAGCCCGCTGAGGCGTTCGCGTATTTCCGGCAGCGCGGCAATTTGCTTGAACTCCTCGTTGAGTCGATTGATCGCTTCTGCTGGCGTACCGGCCGGCGCGAGAAAGCCCCACCAGTTGGTGAACTCGAAGCCCTTTACGGTTTCGCCGATGCCGGGTGTGTCGGGCAATGCCGGCAAGCGCGGGCCGGTCACCGCAATTGGTTTCAGACGCCCGCCCTTGACCTGGCCGAAGGCAGCACCATCGACAAGCAAATCGATTTGCTCGCCAATCAGCGCCGTCACTGCCTGCGCCCCGCCCTTGAACGGTACGTGCACCAACTCGGCGTTGGTCATCGATTGCACCAGCTCCATCGCCATGTGGCTGGGCGAGCCGATGCCGGAGGTGCCGTAAGTCAGTTTGCCCGGCTGGGCGCGCGCGCGTTTGAGAATGTCCTCAAAGTTGCTCGCTGTCGATTTGGGATTGACGGTCACCACAATCGAGACGCTGGTCACCAGCGCGATCGGCGCGAAATCCTTGATCGGATCATAGGGCCGGCTGGGAATCGCGTGATTGGCAATCACCATCGACCCGAGATCGCCGATCACGATGGTGTAACCGTCGTTGGGCGACTTGGCCGCGACGCCAACGCCCAGCGTGCCGGTGGCGCCACCGCGGTTGTCGAATACCACCGGTTGGCCAATCCGTTCCGCAAGCTTCTGCCCGAAGATGCGCGCCACGATGTCGGTATTGCCACCCGGCGCGTAGGGGACGATCAGCTTGATCGGGCGCGATGGGTAGGTTTGGGCCAGCGCGATCGGCGTCGAGAGGCCAAGAATGGCTCCCAGAGCGGCTCCCAGCACGATTCCCAGAAGTGTTCCGCGAAACGTTTTTTGCATGGCGTGGTGTCCTGATCTCATTGGTCGCTGAACGCAGTGCGTACCTGCGCCTCCGGGTCAGCCGCGCCCACCTCACCGGTTTCCACCACCACCTGCGCAAGCTGCCCGGTAAAGCGGAACGGCGACACGTAGTCCGGCGTGACCGGCACGCCGGAATCGTATCCGCAACACAATCCCTCGCCCGACGTTTCAATCACCGCCGGAATGGTGCGCGGGATCTCGGCTTCTCCAACCTGGGCTCCATTGACAAACAAGGCGCCGTGGCCCTGATGCTCGCCGGTGCGGGTGAAGCGGAACTGTAGCGTCGCCTTGCCGGCCGGCAGATCCTGATTTGCCTGGACGCGGTACTCCGCCAGGCCCAGGTAGTTGTGCACGTAGGTCAGGCGGCGGTTCTTGACATACAGCGAATAACCGGCGAACCAGCTGCCGTGGGCCAACAGCACGCCCTCTGCGCCGCCGGCCGGAATCTCCACTTCGGCGGTAATGGTGTGCGAGCGATTCTTGAGATTGACTGCGGTGTACTCAAACTGTGCTGCCATGCCGGGGTAGTAAACATGACGATTTCCCTGCGACACGGTCGAGGGCTTGCGCTCACCCATGCGCAGCTGCATGCGTGAATCGAGCGGCAGCACGTTGTACTTGCCGGCCTCGATCCACCACAACTCGATCAGCTCCTTGAGTTTCCCGGGATGCTGGTCGGCGAGGTTGTGGCTTTCGGAGAAGTCGGACTCGACGTGGTACAGCTCCCACTTTTGCGCGTCGAGCATCTCTTCGGTCATGAAGTCGCCTTGCGGCTGCTCCACCACCGCCTTCCAGCCATCGGCCCAGATGGCGCGCGAGCCGATCATCTCGTAGTACTGCACCCGCTTGGCTGTGGATACCGATGGCGCATTGAAGGTATGGGCGAAGCTGGTCCCTTCGAGCGGCCGCTGCGTCACGCCATTCAACACCTTCGGCACCTCAAGACCAAGCGCATCGAGTAGGGTCGGGGTGATGTCGACCACATGCGCGTACTGCCCGCGCACTTCACCGCGCGCCTTGATGCCCTTGGGCCAGTGCACGATCAGCGGATCGCTCATCCCGCCCTGATGCAAATAACGCTTCCAGCGGCGCAGCGGCGTGTTGCCGGCCCAGGCCCAGCCCCAGGCATAGTTGGTGAATGACTTGATGCCGCCCCACTCGTCGAGGTGCTTGAGGTTGTCTTCGATGGTGGCTTCAATGCGATTCGGAAACTGGCATTCGTTGAAAGAGCCGTGCTCGCCGCCTTCGGCAGAGGCGCCGTTGTCGGACGCGAGCATGATGATGGTGTTGTCCAGTTCACCCATTTTTTCCAGATGCGCGATTACCCGGCCGATGTGGTGGTCAGTCTGTGACAGGAAGGCGGCAAATACTTCCATCTGCCGCGCATAGAGTTTCCTCGCGTCGGCCGACAGGCTGTCCCATGCCTTGACCTGCTCGGGGCGAGGCGCGATCCTGGTGCCCGGCGGCACGATGCCCGATTTGAGCTGGCGTGCGAACACTTCCTCGCGCCATGTGTCCCAACCCTGATCGAACTTGCCGCGATAGCGTTCGATCCACTCACGCTCGACCTGGTGCGGCGCGTGCCCGGCGCCCAGGCAGTAGTACATGAAGAAGGGTTTCTCCGGCGCCACCGTACGCAGATCGACCAGGTATTCGATGGCACGATCGGCCAGGTCTGCGTTCAGGTGATAACTCTCATCCCCGGTGAACGGCGGCGGGATGTAGTGGCTGTCATGAATCAGTGTCGGTGACCACTGGCTGGTCTTGCCGCCGATGAAACCGTAGAAGCGCTCAAACCCGCGCGACAGCGGCCAGCGTGCTTTCGACGCGCCAGACGCATATTCGCCGGCCAGCGTGAGGTGCCACTTGCCGATGCCAAACGTAGCGTAACCCTGGGCCAGCAGCATCTCTGACAGAAAGCCGTTTTCCTTGGGCACCATGCCGTTGTAGCCCGGATAGCCGGTCGCCATTTCCTGAATGATGCCGACACCATTGGAGTGGTGGTTGCGGCCGGTGAGCAGGCAAGCACGTGTGGGCGAGCAGATCGCCGTGGTGTGAAAGTCGCGATAGCGCAAGCCGCCCGCCGCGAGCCGGTCAAACGTGGGCGTGGCAATGTCGGAGCCGTAGCAACCAAGTTGCGCGAAGCCGACATCATCGAGCAGGAACACCAGCACATTGGGAGCACCCTCTTTGGCGCGTTGCGGCATCGGCCACGCGGGTTCAGAGGTGGCGGCGGTGCGGCCAATCTTGCCGGTAAAGGGCGTGCCTTCAGGGTAGGTGTTCAGTGCTTTCAATGCAACTCCTTGGAATGGATGGGACTAACAGCAGGTGACCGGATGACCGCAAGCAACCGCACCGTCACCACGGGCCGCTGCACCGTTACCACGGGCCACGGCACCGTTACTGCACGACGACGTTGGCGGCCTTGACGGCGGCAGACCAGCGAACGTGCTCGGCGGCGAGGAAGCGACCAAACTCTTCTGCACTTGTAGCGGCCACATCGGCGCCCTGTGCAATCAGACGCTCAGACACATCGGGCGACTTCAGCACCGCGACGATGTCGGCGCTGAGTTTGGCAACAATGTCGCGCGGCGTGGCCGCCGGTGCTACCACACCAAACCAGGCATAGGCCTCATATTCCTTGTAGCCAGACTCCTTGAGCGTCGGCACATCGGGCCAGTACGTCACACGTTTATCGGACGTGACGCCGAGCGCCAGCAACTTACCGGCCTTGACGTGCGGCATCACCTCCAGTGGGCTGGCAAACATGAATGCGATTTGCCCGCCTACAAGATCGACGACCGCTGGCCCGCCGCCCTTGTACGGCACATGGAGCGCGCTGGTGCCCGCCTGCAATCCAAACAACTCCACCGCCAGATGCGGCAAGCTGCCGTTGCCCGGCGTGCCATAGGAAATCTTGCCCGGCTCTTTCTTTACTGCGGCGGCAAATTCAATAAACGTCTTGACGGGCAGGCGCAGCGGATTGACCACCGCAACCAAGGGGTTGGTCACCAGCAGCGTGATGGGCGCAAAATCCTTGCGGCTGTCATAGGGCAATTTTGGATAAGCATATTGCGTGATGACGAAGGGTGCCGGTGCCAGCAAAATGGTGTAGCCATCCGCCAGTGCCTTCGCGACAAAGTCAGCGCCCAGCGTGGTGGCCGCCCCCGGCTTGTTTTCAATCACCACGGGTTGCCCCCAACGCTCTGACAACTTCTGGCCGACAACGCGCGCCACCACATCCGATTGTCCGCCTGGCGCAAACGGCACAATGAAGCGCACGGGCTTCGACGGATACCCCTGCGCCCGCAATGACGACGGGGCCAATGCGGCCAACAGGGCGGTGGCGAGGCAAGCGAACAACACCCCGAATGTGGCACTACGCATTTTGTCTCCTTGCTTGGTCTATTTTTCAGACCAATTTACGCCTTGCAGGCGGCGTTGTCAATTTGACTGCTCCGGCCCTCATGCGCCGGGTCTGCGCTGTACCGCGCGTGCAATGCAAATACCAGGCGCCGCTTGACCGCACGCTTGATGCACGGCAGACTGCGCAACCATGTCAATCAAACCGATTGCAACCGCTCGTCTGTATCAGCGCATTGCCGGCGAGATCGTGCGCCTGATCGACGCGGGCACATTCAAACCAGGCCAACGCCTGCCGGCCGAGCGCGAGCTGGCGCAGTCTCTCAAGGTTTCACGCAGTTCGTTGCGCGAAGCGCTCAGCACACTCGAGCTGCAAGGCCGCCTGTCGATCAAGGTCGGCGCGGGCGCGTTTGTGAAGCCGATGGTGGCACCGGTGATGGCACCGCTGCGCCAGCGCACGCGCGCCGCGGCGCAGGCGCCACGCGAAATTTCACCGTTCGATGTGCTGCGGGCGCGGCGGCTGGTCGAAGGCGAGGCAGCGGCTCTTGCGGCACGCAACGCCACGGCGGCCCACATTGCCGCCATGCAGAGCGCGTTCAAACGGCTCGCCACCGACATGCGCGCCAACCGCATGCAGTCGGCAGCCGACCGCGAGTTTCATTTGTGCATCGCGCGCGCCAGCGGCAATACGGCACTGGCGCTCGTAATCGAGCGATTGTGGGAAGAAGGAGAACAGCCGCTCAACGCGCGGATTGAGGAGCTGTTCGTCACCGCCGGCCGCAAGCGCGACAACGTGGCCGAGCATCAGGCTGTACTCGAGGCGATTCGCGGCAGAGATGCAGCGGCAGCGCGGCGCGCGATGCGCAGCCATTTGGTCAATGCTGAACGTCAGCGGCTTGGGCTACTGCGCGGCAGCGCTTGAGGCAAGCGCTTGCTGCAAGCAGGCGGGGCATAGGCAGGTAGCGGCGGGATCAATCTGCTGCAACTGCGGCAGTGCGGTGCACCAGCAATCTGTTTGCGCGGCGGCTTTGCCGGCGGCGATGCCTGCGGTCATGCCGCAGACAAACGCAGCGCCGCAGCGGCTGCACGCTGACTGCGGCGCGGAGTTCATCACTTAGGGAAACACTGAACAAGTCCCCGAATCGGTCCACGGCCCAGACATGAAGTGCGTTAAACGCTGAGTGCGTGACTGAATGGGACGGAACGAGAAATGAAACAGATGACACTGGCGGCGGCGAAGGGATTCGAGGTGCAT
>JANPAR010000280.1:0-6517 GCA_031430015.1 Burkholderiales bacterium | reverse complement strand
GGTCGGCAGTTCTCGAATAAATCCCACGGTATCGGACACGACGATTTGATCGCCGCGCATTTCTCCGTCCCCGAGATGGACGCGCCGCGACGTGGTATCGAGCGTCGCAAACAGTTGATCGGCGGCGTAGGCATCGGCCTTGGTCAGCGCATTGAACAGAGTCGATTTGCCGGCGTTGGTGTAACCAACCAGCGACACCGAAAACACGCGCCCACGATTGCGCGCACGGCGCTGCACTTCGCGCTGGCGCTTGAGCTTGTCGAGTTTTTCGCGCAACAGCTTGACGCGGATGCCAAGCAGGCGGCGGTCAGTCTCAAGCTGCGTTTCACCCGGACCGCGCAAACCGATGCCGCCCTTTTGACGCTCAAGGTGGGTCCAGCCGCGTACCAGACGCGTTGCCAAATGCTGCAACTGGGCCAGCTCTACCTGAATCTTGCCCTCATGGCTTTGTGCGCGCTGGGCAAAGATGTCAAGAATCAGCGTGGTGCGGTCGATCACGCGCACTTTGACTTCTTTTTCGAGATTGCGCTGCTGCGCCGGGGCCAGCATGTGGTTGACCACCACCAGCCCGGCACCGGTCTCGGCCACTGCAGCTGCCAGTTCTTGCACCTTTCCACTGCCGGCAAACAGCGCCGGATCGGGCCGCTGGCGTTTGCCGCCAATCAGCGCCGCCTCTTTGATGAGGGCGCTCGAACACAGCAGACGGAATTCAGCCACCGCATCGGCATACCCACGCTCGCCAAAGTCGAGCGCCAGCAGCACGGCGGTATCCAGCGAGCTGTGGCGCGCCGCAGCGTGATAGGAATCAAGCATGATGGAGCGCGCTCCGCTAGCGGCGGATACCGTTCAAACGATCAAAGTACCGCCGGCAGAACCTTCCGCAGGAACGGCACTGATGGAGCTGGCTCAGGCGTCGCCCTGCTCGAGATTCATGGTCACCGGACGCGACGGTACAACCGTCGAAATCGCGTGCTTGTAGACCATCTGGGTCACGGTATTTTTGAGCAGCACGACGTATTGGTCGAACGATTCAATCTGCCCCTGCAGCTTGATACCGTTGACCAGATAAATCGCCACCGGCACGTGTTCCTTGCGCAGGACGTTAAGGAACGGGTCTTGTAGCATTTGCCCTTTATTGCTCATGGTATGCCCTTCTGTTTGCTTTCGCTTGTTGATTTGCGAGGGTTGAATTTACTACACGAATCGGACAGATCGCAGCGTTGGCTCCCGCTTCGCGTAGGTGACATATTGCGCCTTTTTTGGCTATTTGCAAGGCGATTGGTTCCCGCCAGGTGCAAATAGGTACAAATACCCAGCCGTCGAGGCGCGGCGGTTGCAGGCACCGCGCTTGTCACGGCACTGCACACTCACTTGTCCGCAAACGGATTGGCGCTGTGCTTGAACTGCACCCGCAGCGGCGTGCCCTTGAGCTTGAAGGCCTCGCGGAACACGCCTTCGAGATAGCGCCGGTAGCTGTCCGGCACCTTGGCGAGCGAATTGCCGTGCACCACGATCACCGGCGGGTTCATGCCGCCCTGATGGGCATAGCGCAGCTTGGGGCGCGACATGCCCGAGCGCGGCGGCTGTTGTACCGCGACCGCATCCTGCAACACGCGGGTAATTTTCGGCGTCGAGAGTTTGGTCGTGGCCGCTGCATAGGCTGCGCCCGCCGATTTCATCAGCCCGGCGATGCCCTGCCCTTCTTTGGCCGAAATGAAATGCAGATTGGCGAATGACAAAAATTGCAGCTTGCGCGCAATGTCGGACTTGATGCGTTCGCGCACGTAGCCGTCGAGACCATCCCATTTATTGACCGCCACCACCAGTGCGCGGCCCGCTTCGAGAATGAAACCAGCGATATGCGCGTCCTGGTCGGATATGTCTTGACGCGCATCGAGCACCAAAATGACGATGTTGGCGTCTTCAATTGCCTGAATGGTCTTGACCACCGAGAATTTCTCAATCGTCTCGAACACCTTGCCACGGCGCCGCAGACCAGCGGTGTCGATCAGGGTGTAGGGCTTGCCCTGCCAGTCAAAATCAATCGAGATCGCATCGCGCGTCGTGCCGGGCTGATCAAACGCGATGACCCGCTCTTCGCCCAGCAAGGTATTGACGAGGGTCGATTTGCCGACATTGGGACGGCCTGCAATGGCGAGGCGTGGACGTTTTTCCACTGCCACATCAACTTCCGCTGTTTCTGGAAATTTTTCCAGCGCCAGCTCGACCAGTTCGCGCACGCCGTCGCCATGCGCGGCCGAGATCGAATACGGGTCACCCAGCCCCAACTCGTAAAACTCGTTGGCCACACCGCTCGTGGTCATGCCTTCGGTCTTGTTTACCGCCAGCAGCACGCTGCGCCCCGCTTTGCGCAGCATGCCGGCGATGTTGTGGTCGTGCCCAGTGACGCCGGCGCGCCCATCCGTGAGGAAGATCACCACATCCGCTTCAGCGATGGCCTGCGCTGCCTGGCGTGCCATTTCGCTGACGATACCGGTCTTGGCGTCAGGCTCAAAGCCTCCGGTATCGACCACCAGATAGGGCTTGGTGCCAAGCCGGCCATGACCGTAGTGGCGGTCGCGCGTGAGGCCGGGAATGTCGGCCACCAGCGCGTCACGCGATTTGGTCAAACGATTGAACAGGGTCGATTTGCCGACGTTGGGCCGGCCGACCAAAGCAACAACGGGGTGCATTGCACAGAGGGGGTAAGCGCGGAGAACACCGCGGCAACCCCAGTCAGGGAATAGACGCGCATTGTAACACCGGGGGGCCATTTATTCGGCATTTGCTCTGGAAAAAACATCCCCTAGGTACGCTACAAACCGCTCCCACCAACGGTTTTAGAATAGCGCTTGAGCGCCAGCGATACCCTCAGATAGCCGCAGTGTGACGCCGCGTGCCCGCGCAGCCGGCTATGCCACAATAGCCGCATGATCCAAAAAGCCCGCGATTTTTACCGCGAACACGCGCGCGATTTCATTGCCGAGTATTGGGTAGTCTTACTCGCCATCGCGCTCGCCATCACACTCGGCGTGCGCTACGTCAACCCGGCACCGCCCAACAGGTTTGAAATCAGCACCGGCGCCGACGAAGGCGCATTCACGCTTTACGCCGAGCGCTACAAGAAAGTGCTCGCCCGCGACGGTGTCGAACTGGTGCTGCGCCCGTCAACCGGTGCGGCACAAAACCTTGCGCGCCTGCTGGACGAAAACGCCAGCGTCAGCGCGGGCTTTCTCCAAGGCGGTTTGGTCAGTGACGGCAACGCACCCGAACTGGCCGACAAACTCAACTCGCTGGGCAGTGTGTACTACGAGCCGCTCTGGATTTTTGTCCGCACTGGCACAACCCCCACTACCGATGGCAGTGCCGCGACGAAAACGACGTCGGCCGCCGCCGCGACCGCGCGCCAGCAGCGGCCTTCCTCATCAGCCAAAGCGGCCAAACCGGCCAACTCGGCCACACTCACCACCAAATCCACCTTCGCGCCCACCAAACTCAACGAACTCAAAGGCCGGCGCATCGCCATTGGCCGCCCCGGCGGCGGCACCCGAGCCCTCGCCTTACGCCTGCTCACCCCGTCAGGCGTGAGCGAGACCAACTCGACACTGCTACCCATTTCGGGTCAGGACGCCGCCACCGCCCTGCTCGAAGGCAAAGCCGACGCCGCCATGTTTCTCACCACGCTCGACACGCCGCACGTGCAGATATTGCTCGCGACACCGGGCATCGCGTTGATGAATCTCGATCAGGCCGACGCGATCATCCGCAATTTTCCCTTCCTGCATCGGCTCACGCTGCCGCACGGCAGTTTTGACCTCGAACGCAACCTGCCGCCAGAAGACGTGCAATTGCTTGCCCCCACAGTCGTGCTCGCGGCGCGCAGCGACATGCATCCTGCCCTCGTCACCTTGCTGCTCAAGGCCGCCAACGAAGTACACGGCAACGCCAACCTGCTGCAAAAGGAACAGGAATTCCCGGCCGACCGCGACTCGGAGTTGCCTCTCAGTACCGACGCCGCGCGCTTTTACAAATCGGGCCCGCCCTTCCTGCAAAAGTATTTGCCGTTCTGGGCCGCGACCTGGATCGACCGCATGTTCTTCATCCTTCTGCCGATCCTCGCAGTGCTGATCCCGGTCACCAAATTCGCGCCAATGATTTACTCCTGGCGCGTCCGCTCCAAGGTCTATCACTGGTACGGTGAACTCAAGTTTCTCGAAGGACAGCTGCGCAACAATCCCTCAGAAGCCAAGCTGCCCAGCTACTTGGAGCGGCTGGACTGGATTGAAGACCAGGTCAATCGCATTCGCCTGCCCTTGGCGTTTTCCAACCACGTGTATTTTTTGCGCGAGCACATTGAGCTGGTGCGCAATGCGATTGTGCGGGCGTCGCAAAAGCCGCAATAGCACCCGGCAAGGCCTTGCGACGGCGCAGCGCGGCGCCGTTACGACTACCGGAAGCGTGCCAACGCCTCTGCTGCGCGATCGACTGCGATCACTTCCAAACCGGCAATCGGATTGCGCGGGGCATTCGACTTGGGGATCAAGGCTTGCGTAAAGCCGAGCTTCGCGGCCTCCTTCAAACGCTCCTGCCCGCGCGGCGCGGGACGAATTTCACCCGCCAGCCCCACTTCGCCAAAGACCACCAGGCCCTTCGGCAAGGGCTTGCCCTTGAGCGACGACACGATGGCCAGCATCACTGCAAGATCAGCCGCCGGCTCACCAATCTTCACGCCTCCCACTGCATTGATGAACACGTCCTGGTCGTAGCAGGCCACGCCCACGTGGCGATGCAGCACCGCGAGCAGCATCGCCAGGCGCGCCTGCTCCAACCCCACCGAGAGACGCCGCGGATTGGGCGCATGCGCATCATCGACCAGCGCCTGAATTTCGACCAATAGAGGACGCGACCCTTCTTGTGTAACCAGCACGCAGGAGCCTGGCACTTCATGTTCGTGCTGCGAGAGAAACAAGGCGGAGGGGTTTGACACCCCCTTCAAACCCTTGTCCGTCATCGCGAACACACCGAGTTCATTGACCGCGCCAAAGCGGTTTTTGATGGCGCGCACCAGCCGAAACGACGAATGGGTGTCGCCCTCGAAATACAGCACTGTATCGACGATGTGCTCGAGCACGCGCGGCCCCGCAATCGTGCCTTCCTTGGTCACGTGGCCAACGAACACGATGGTGACGCCGGTGGATTTGGCCACACGCGTCAGTTGCGCTGCACACTCGCGCACTTGCGACACCGACCCCGGTGCCGCCGTGAGCGCATCCGAGTAGAGCGTCTGGATCGAATCGATTACTGCGATCTCGGGTTTTTCGCTCTGCAAGGTTGCCTGAATTTTTTCCAGACTGATCTCAGCGAGCAGCTTCATGTCCGGCGCGTGCAATCCCAAGCGCTGCGCGCGCAAGGCGATCTGCTCGCCCGACTCTTCGCCGCTCACGTACAGAACCTTGCGCGAACTAGAGAGACCAGCGAGCGTTTGCAGCAACAGTGTTGACTTGCCGATGCCCGGGTCGCCACCCAACAAAATCACCCCGCCGCGCACCATGCCGCCACCCAGTACACGATCAAATTCATCCACCGTGGTCGAGATGCGCGGCACATCGCGTGCGTCGATTTCGAACAGAGTCTTGACATCGGCCACACCGGACACCGCGCTGAAACGGTTGGTGGGAGCGGCTTTCGACGCCTCAACCTTCATTTCTGCCATCGCGTTCCAGGCGTTGCAATGCGGGCATTGGCCCTGCCACTTGGTGGACTCGCCGCCGCATTCGTTGCAGACGTAAACGTTTTTTGTTTTGGCCAAGCTCAATCCTTGTTCAGGTTGGTGCGCAATACGCGATGCGGCAATATCAAGACGCTACCGGCACCCGTGCCGCCAGCGCGCACATCAGTTCATACGACACCGTACCCGCAGCAGCAGCCACTTCATCGGCGCTCAAGCCCTCGCCCCACAACGTCACCCGGCTGCCGGTACCCGCTTCGGGCACCGGCGTGAGGTCAAGGTAGAGCATATCCATGGCAACCCGCCCTACGGTACGAGTGCGCACGCCGTTGACTAGCACGGGTGTGCCGGCGGCATTGGTGCCAGGTGCATGGCGCGGATAGCCATCTGCGTAACCACAGGCCGCTACGCCGATGCGCATGTCGCGTTCTGCCCGGTAGAGGTAGCCATAACCCACGCCCTCACCCTTCTTGAGCGTTTGCACCGCGATAATCTCACTGGCGAGCGTCATCGCCGGCTTGAGGCCAAGCACGTCGGCACTCTGCTCAGGAAACGGCGATGCGCCGTAGAGCATAATGCCCGGGCGCACCCAGTCAGCGTGCGTCTCCGGGTAGCGCAAGATCGCTGCCGAATTGGCCACACTGCGCGGGCCGGCCAAATCGTCAATGTCCGCAGTGAACTGGCCCATTTGGATGGCCACGCCGGTGGGGCCATCCGCATCGGCGAAGTGCGTCATCAGCGTCACCGTCTTGACACCGCGCAGCCCTTTGAGACGCGCGTGCGCCTTGG
>JANPAR010000279.1:0-21714 GCA_031430015.1 Burkholderiales bacterium | reverse complement strand
CAACGAAACATGTTAGTAGCATTTCCACTTTAGCGTTCATAATAGTGGAGCTTTGAGGTGAAATCGCGACTTTGTTTTCACCACTTCAAACAGCAACAATCTTGCCGGGGTTCATGATATTGTCAGGGTCCAAGGCCCGTTTGATCAGCCGCATGGTGTTGAGTGTTTCAGCGCCAAGTTCTTTTTCAAGATACTTCATTTTGCCTTGACCAACGCCATGCTCTCCCGTGCAGGTGCCTTCCATCGCCAAAGCGCGCTGAACCAACCGCTCCACGAATGCTTTAGCGGTCTTGATCTCGTCTTCGTTGTCCATGTCGATCAATGGCAAGACGTGGAAATTACCATCGCCAACATGTCCAACGATCGGCCCTATCAATCCTGTTTCAGCAAGGTCTGCCATGGTTTCTTCAACGCACTCTGCCAACCGCGAAATCGGCACACACACGTCGGTGGAGATGATGCGGCAGCCCGGCTCCAACTGCAGGCAGGCGAAGTAGGCGTCGTGGCGCGCCTGCCATAGCTTGCTGCGGTCTTCCGGTTTGGTGGCCCATTGAAACGCCTGCGCACCGTGCTCGGCGGCAATCGCCTGTACCGTCTCGGCCTGCTCTTTTACGCCGCTCTCGGTGCCGTGAAATTCAAAAAACACGGTCGGCAGCTCTTCGAGCGTGGTCTTGGAAAAATTGTTGAGCGCGCGGACCGTGAGCGGGTCGACAAAATCGCAGCGCGCAATCGGCACACCGAGCTGAATCGTCTGGATCACCGTATTCGCGGCAGCCACCATGTTGGGGAAGCAGCACACGGCCGCCGACATCGCCTCCGGCTGCGGATAGAGCTTGACCGTCACCTCGGTGATGACCCCGAGCGTGCCTTCGCTGCCGACGAACAGGCGTGTGAGGTCGTAGCCTGCGGATGATTTCTTGGTGCGGCGCCCGGTCTTGACGATGCGGCCATCGGCCATCACCACGGTGAGCGCGAGCACGTTCTCTTTCATGGTGCCGTAGCGCACGGCTGCCGTGCCCGAGGCGCGCGTGGCGCTCATGCCGCCGATGGAGGCGTCGGCACCCGGATCAATCGGGAAGAAGAGGCCCGTGTCTTTGATATGTGCGTTGAGCGCTTTGCGCGTCACACCCGCCTGCACCACGGCATCGAGGTCTTCGGCATGCACCGCCAGTACCTGGTTCATGCGCGAGACATCCACCGTCACGCCGCCATGAATCGCGAGGATGTGGCCTTCGAGCGAAGTCCCGGTGCCGTAGGGGATCACCGGAAACTTGTGTTTGGCACAGGCCTTGACGACGCTCGCGACCTCTTCGGTGGTCTCGGGGAACACCACCACGTCGGGCAGTGCATCGGGAAAGTGGGACTCATCGTGGCCGTGATGCTCGCGCACCGCGTTGGCGACGGAGACACGCTCGGCGCCCAACACGGCCTTGAGTTCGTCGAGCAGCGTGGCGGGCAGTTCGCGGCGCAGATATTTGGAGGCGATGGGCTGGTTCATGGTCGGTTTCGCGAAAAGTGTCGGCGGTTCTTCGATTTTACGCTTGGGCCAGCCGGCGTTCGCCATCGCCAGAACTGCGGCATGGCCGCCGTGGATCGCGGAAACTTGCGCCCCTTTACGCGCACCACAACATTTCAGAGAGTCGCCATGCGCGCCGCGCTAAAACACCAAAGTCAACGCCTTTCCATTGGCCAGACGATAGACCGAAAAATCATTCACATCGATGGTGGAGACTGCGGCGGTTTTCTCCATCTCGCCCAGCACCAGCAGCGTGGCATCGGCATAGTCCATCGGCAAGTCAGCGCAGCGCTCCAGCATAGTCAAAATGCGCTCAAGTTCGGCATCGAGCCGGAGTACCAAGGGCATGGCGGTCTCCAATCGGCGCCACAGCGCGGCGGATACAGTAACCAATACGAGTCTATTACGGCGAGTGTTTCAGCGCCATGCGTGCGCGATGCGGTGTCCAGCCGAATCATGTTCACTTCCTGGTTTTCGCAGCCGTCGTTCCCCTCGCCGCATTCACCGGTTTCGCCTTTTTCGGCTTGGGCGCAGGCAATTCACCTGCCGTCACACGAATCAATTCCGCCATCAAAGCGCGATCCTCCAACTGCCCGGAAATCAGAAAACATGGCTTGGCGCTCGGGTAGGGAGGCGCTTCAAGTACCTTGCCCAGCAAGGCCTTGCCCGCCAGCGTCGGTTTGACAAAGAGCTGGTTGTCGCAGATCAACGCGACGACCTTGCCTTCGGCATAGAGCGCGTATTCGCCAAACATTTTTTTGAACGAAACCGCGCCGCCGGTTTGCTCACAAACATAGTCAACAAAACTGGCGTCAGATGCCATGCTTCAATCCTGTCTCTGGTGCGGAACCAGCGCGTGACAAAGAGCAATGTATCCCATCCGCACATGCCGCGCGCTACACTCGCTTTTTTCATCAACTGGGTTGGAGCAAGGCATGAGCAAGATGGTCGAAGGACAAGTCGTGGTGGTGACGGGCGCAGGCGGCGGCATCGGACGCGACATGGCGCTTTCGTTTGCCGCGCAAGGCGCGAAGGTGGTGGTCAACGATATCGGCGCATCGGTCGCGGGCGAAGGCAGTGACGCCGGCCCCGCGCAAAAAGTCGTTGCCGAGATCAAAGCGGCCGGCGGCAACGCGGTGGCCAACATCGACAGCGTGGCCGACGCATCGAGCGCGGCGCGCATCGTCGCCACGGCGATGGATGCGTTCGGGCGCATCGATTGTGTGGTCAACAACGCCGGCATTTTGCGCGACCGTTTTTTCCACAAGATGAGCGTCGACGAATGGGACGCCGTCATCAAGGTGCATCTGTACGGCGCGTATTACGTCAGCCGCGCGGCAGCAAATTACTTCAAGGATCAGGAGTCGGGCTGCTTCATCCACATGACCTCGACCTCGGGCCTGATCGGCAATTTCGGCCAGGCCAATTATTCGGCGGCCAAACTCGGGCTGGTGGCGTTGTCGAAATCGATTGCGCTCGACATGATGAAGTTCAAGGTGCGTTCGAACTGCATTGCGCCGTTTGCCTGGAGCCGCATGATCGGCTCGATCCCGACCGAGACCGAAGCCGAGAAAGCACGCGTCGAGCGCATCAAGCAGATGACGCCGGCCAAGATCGCGCCGCTGGCGGTAGCCCTTGCCAGCCCATCGTCCGCTCACGTCAGCGGGCAAGTGTTTTCGGTGCGCAACAATGAGATATTCCTCATCAGCCAGCCGCGCCCGGTGCGCTCGGTGCATCGCGGTGAGGGCTGGACGCCCGAGACGGTGTTGAGCCACGCCCTGCCTGCGTTGAGCGGTTCGTTCTACAACCTTGACCGTACCTCTGACGTATTTACCTGGGATCCCATCTGACCATGAACGCTCCCGCTACGTCCACTGCAGTGCGCGATGCACGTGCGCACCCCTGCATTACGGAAGACCACGAGATGCTGCGCGAAACGATTCGCCGCTTCATCGAAGAACGGGTGCTGCCCCACGCAGACGGCTGGGAAGCTGAAGGCTACGTGCCGCGCAATATTCTGCGGGACATGGGCGAACTCGGCCTGTTTGGCATCCGCTATCCAGAAGAGTATGGTGGCTCCGCCCTCGACACGCTCTCGACGGCTGTACTGGCCGAAGAACTCGGGCGCAGCACCTATGGCGGCTTTGCAGTGACGGTGCTGGTGCATACCGACATGGCGTCGCCGCACATTTATCACGCCGGCACGGCGGCGCAAAAAGCCAAGTACCTGCCCGACATCATCGCTGGCAAAAAAATCGCCGCAGTGGCAATGACCGAAGCCGATGCCGGCAGCGACCTAGCCTCGATGCGCACCACGGCAAGAAAAGATGGCGACCACTACATCCTCAATGGCAGCAAGATGTACATCACCAACGGCGTGCACGGCGATATCTACTGCGTCGCCGCCAAGACTGGCGCGCCGGGGCGCAACCATCAGGTGTCAATGTTCATCGTCGAAAAAGGCACGCCAGGCTTTCGCGTCGCACGACCGTTGAAGAAACACGGCTGGCTATCGAGCGACACAGCAGAGCTGGTGTTTGAAGACTGCCGCATCCCTGCCGCAAATCTGCTGGGCGAAGAAAACAAGGGCTTCTATGCCTTGATGAAAAACCTGCAAAACGAGCGCATCGTGCTCGGCGCACAATCAATGGGCGAAGCCGCACGCGCCATCGAAATCACCCTCGACTGGGTCACGCAGCGCAAAGCCTTCGGCGCCACGCTGTGGGACAAGCAGACCATCCGCCATCGCCTCGCCTTGCTCAGCGCCCGCGTCGAAGCGGTGCGCGCCCTCATCATCAACACCGCCTGGCGCGACGCGCAGGGCCAGAGCGTCACCAAAGAAGTGTCGATGATCAAGGCGCTGGCCGGAGAACTGGTCAATGAAGTGATGTACACCTGCCTGCAATTTCATGGTGGCGCCGGTTACATCCGCGAGAGCGCGATCGAGCGCATGGCGCGCGATGCGCGGGTGCAGTCGATTGGCGGCGGGGCAACCGAGGTGATGCTGGAAGAGATTGCCAAGCGGATGGTGTGAATGCGAGCCAACAAGGCTCGTTGAGAGTCAACTCTCGCGCGGCGACTCGTTAACAGCCCTTGACGTTTCGGCTGCTTAACTCCTTGAAGGTCAGTCCGCCTTTTGCCCGCAGCAAAAGCAGATGGCCAGGAGATTGCGCACCGTACTTGGCTGCAAGGCGCGCCAGATAAGCCAAGTAAGCGTCAACGTTCTCCAATTCCTCAAGAGTGGGTTTCTCGGGCTCCAAATCTTCCCAGACCTCGAAGCAGTAATAAGAAATGGCTCGGTCCAGCAACGACTGCGTGGGTTCGTCCGTCTCATCGGCGTTCGGGTCCGCGCCAGCATCCAAAAGAATGCGGATCATTTCAGTATCCATGGAGAAGAGCATCGCGGGGTAAAGCGCCGATGAGCCCGTGTCACCGCGACGACGTGGATCCGCGCCCAAACGTATCATTTGCAGAATGATTTCATACCGAAGTGGAGGACACCGGTAATGGAACTCGGTCACGACACTTTCGAGAATGGTGTCGCCGAATTGATCCTTTCCATTCAGATCCAACCCCCGCTCGACAAAGGTGTGCAAGGCGTTGATGTCGCCTGAACCAACCAGTTTCACGAAATTGGCAATTTCTTCTGGATCAATCGGCATACCGGAACAGTTCAAAGCATTGCTGAAACGAGCATCACGTCAATGATTTGATCCGGCGAGGACTCCCGTCATTCGCAAAAACCTGCCGCCGCCACAGGAACACGCTCATGAAATAAAAGCGGCTGCGACGACGACTTCCTCCGCGGATCAAGATTCGGTGCTGCCAGTGGCAATCCGGCACACGCTTGTGGCAAGTGCCCTGAGCACCCGCATCGCTCGATGGGTAACCGCCCGCAGTCCCTTGAAGAGAAATCCATAAAACGACCAGAGCGCCTCGCAAGCAATAACGTAAACCGCGATCACCACATAGAAAATCACGTAGAGAATGGGGAGACCGACCGCGCAGAGCAATGCAAAAACGAGGAGTTCCATTGGGTTCCGTTCAAACAGAATTCCGGAAATAGTACCGGGACCGCTGCCTCAGTCCCGATTTCCCACGGTTCTTGTGGTCGCGCAGGCAGACGCTTGATGACCGTGATGGAGAAATCATCTTAGCAGGCGCATGCCTTGATTGATAACAAGAAAACCATCCATCACTCTCTCGATCAAACTCCCTGAAACCGTTGGTGGGAGCGGATCACATGCCATCACCGCCACAGAAGCCGCTCCTGGAGCGGTTCTTCAGGGATCGATGGAGATCGTTGGCAGGCGCGGTTGCCCACTCTTTTTGGACAGGCTGTTCAGAATAAAAGTCATGCCGTTCAGCACACCCGACACCGGAACACAAACGCAAATGACCACCGCCAAGACTGCCATCCAGGCAAAACAGGCGGCAATTTTTAGCGCAACCCAAATAGCCGGCGTGCCAATCCAGAACAATATCGACGCGGCAATGAGGAAGGTGATTGTGCTGGACATTGATGTAGGGATCGGAGTATTGGCAATCAAACTAAAAAATCGGTGTCGTCGGACGGCCTCCCACGGTGGACGGGAGGCAGGCCCGCCGACGGCTCTCGGTCGGGTATCGCCCCTGCAGGCGCCCGGCTTCGTGCTTCCGCCGGCAGAGAAGTGTCACCCAGCCGCCCCAACCAGTCAACACCGCGTCGCGAATACTACGGCCATACCTTTCAAGATTGAGACCAGCATGCTTGAACTTGCCCATTTCAAGCATAAAATAATCGCTCTTACGGGGATAGCAACGGCGTCCGGTGTACGCACCCAATGAAGCCCCGAAGCAACCCGCTTGTGTACCGGCCAGGCGGGTTTTCAAGACAGCCGCTTTTCAAGTTCTGCGAGCGCCTGCCAAATACATCACAAGCCGCGATTGCAATCATCGCGGAGCACTTTTCATCGCCTCAGTGATCGCCACCGTCTCCACCGACACCGTGGTCACGCGCATCAGCAGATCGATCACCTTCTCCTTGTAATCGGCAAAGCGGTAGGTATCGAACTTCTCGCGGATGGTCGGGTCCTTGGGCTTCTTCTCCTTGTACTGGTCGAGAATCCATTCCAACGCCGAACGGTTGCCAAGCTTGTAATCCCACGCCTCGGGCGGGATGCCGGACAGCGTGGTCTCGCTATCGAGCAGAATGCGCCCGCCGTCGTTGTCGGCCTTGAGCATCGACTTGGGATGGAGCTTGGCCGCGCGCGCTTTCTCGCCGGTCACGTCGGTACGTTTCAGCTTGAACGGCTTGACCTTCTCGTAACCGATGTGCAACGCCATCAGCTTCTCGCCCCACTCCGCCCATTGCCAGAAATCGGCATAGAACGGAATGCGTGGAAACTCGCGCTTGAGATTAAGAACATATTTCTCGCGGTACGCGGTGTTGTGCAGGACTCCATAGACGTAATGGAAGATCGCTTCCTTCGATATGGGTTTGGATTTCTTGCCACGCCCAAGTTGGTAGTGCTTCTTGAATTGGTCGAGAGCCCAATCGGTAACATTGCTGACTCGGTTCCCGTCTCCATCAAATCGCCATAGACCCACGTGCTGATATGCGTCAATGGAGGAGCCGAAGTGCAGATCGGCGACACCCTCTATGCCCAAGGTCACATAATTTGTACGGGAACCGACATCGCTAAAGCAGATCGCCCGATTCGGCCGATCTTGCGGAAAAAATTCACTCGCCGCTCCCGGCCTATCAATAAAAAGCGGTGACATGTAAAGATAAGGGGAGAAAAATGGCCGATAGGCAGCCCTCAGTATCCGTGCGCGCGCAAACGTCTCCTGAACACCGCTCTTCGCCCGGCGCTTCAGTGTTTCGGACCATTTGATACTTGGAGAAAAGACGTCACTTCTCGGAGAGTGAGACCTATAGCCAGTCAACAGGTTTTGAGCTTTTGATTCCAACACCTTCGCATCTACGTCATATAGCCATTCGTCACGGTTCGTCGATACCCCGAGAGAGAACAACTTGAAAATAGATTTCTCGCGCCCAGCCACCTTCGCGTACTTGGTCTCTTTGCTCGCAATGGGCATCAGCGAATCAAAATCATTGTCAGCCTGTTTGATCCAATTATTTTTTGCGTCTGGCTTTACTTGCTCGAATTTGCGTTCCATCAATTTCTGAGAGGCAAGAAATTCGCGTTTTTCCTCCGTCTTCGCATAGTCTCGAATGGCCTCATAGAAAATACGGCAGCCGTGAGCGTCTTTTTTCTTGACGCAAAACCAAATTGCGATGCCGACTCGAATTTGATTGTCGAAAATATTTCCACCCTCCTGCCTTCGGCGTTCGCCGCTGGTGCGGGCGTTTCCCTTCAAATCCACTACCCATATCTCATTGAATTCATCGGCAATCACTTTTCTGAATCCATCGAACGTTCGGCTGTCAACGAATGAACTGTTACTGACAAACGCGATGACGCCATTCGCATCAATCCGATCGCTGGCCAATCGAAAAAAACGTGCGTACATGTCGTAGAGCTTGGTCTTCTGCGCCGTACTCGCAGCGATATAGGTACTCTTGATACGCTTATCAATCTCCGGATATTCGCGATTCTTGTTGTTGTCGTTCTCATTCAACTGATTTGCGTTGTACGGCGGATTGCCAATGATGACGCTAATTTTTTTCGCATTCTGTCGCTTGATGCGAACCACGTTTTCCTCGCTGACGCTTCCGAACAAGTCGCCCACCGTGCCGCGCTGCGCAGTGTGCAAACCCACGTTGTCCAGCGTATCGACAAAACACAAATTGGAAAACTCGCGGTATTCCCCAGTGATCGCCGCGTAGGTCGCCTCGATGTTCAGATTGGCCACGTAGTACGGCAGGATCGCCACTTCGTTGGCGTGCAACTCGTTGTCGTATTTGTGTTTGAGCTTGACCGGTTGGCCGCGGAAGTGTTCCAGCAATTCGGTGATGAAGGTGCCGGTGCCCGTCGCCGGGTCGAGGATTTCCACGTCTTTATCGATCAGGTTTTTGCCGAAATGCTTTTCGCACAGCCAGTCGGCTGATTCGATCATGAAGCGGACGATTTCGTTGGGGGTGTAGACCACGCCGAGGCGGTCCGCCGCCTTGACGTTGTAGACCTTGTAAAAGTTTTCGTAGATGACCTTGAGGAAGGCCTGCTTTTCGTGGTGGCTGGCGATCTGCGCTGCCGCCGCGCGGATGGCGGCGTAGTACGGCTCCAGGCCTTTGAGGGTGGTTTTCTTGATGGCGCCGGTGAAGAATCGTTCCTCCAGCGCGTACAACTCCTTGGCGACGTTGTTCTGGCGGTGAAAATCGTCCTCGCCAAATACCTTGCTGAAAATTTCCTCGGTGAGGATGTGCTGAATCAGCATTTCAAACACATCGGCCTCGACCAGGCTTTTGTTGATGGCGTCTTGCGCGTGGAGCAGGAACTTGGCTGCCGCCGCGCGGAACGCGGTGTTGCTCTTGTAGGCATCTGCCACCTTGGCCCGAAGTGCCTCGAGCACGGCGGGCAAGTCTTGCTTGAATTTTTCGACGGCATTGCGGAACGCGGCGATTTCCTTGCGCTCGTAGCTGAAAAAGAGTGTGAGCAGCTTTTCCAGTTTTTTGGTGTCGTCCACCGCTGAGCGAATCACCTCTACGCCGTTCTGGATCAACACCGCTTCGCGCGTGTCCTCGAAGATGATGTTGTCTTTGGGGTAGCCGCGTTTGAATTTGTATTCGATCTCGGCGTCGAGATCGTCTTTTTCGTCCTTGGCTTCCCAATAGCCGAACGGCAGGCGCAGTTCGTAGAGCAGCGCGCCATCGACATAGCGGCGCTCTTTGGCGGGGGTTTCGATTTCGTGTTCGGGGATGAACACCAGGTCGTGCTGGCGGCCCCAGCGTTTGAGCAAATCCTTGAATGCCTCGCGCACCACGCTTTCGCGGTTGGTGCCCGAGACCCTTTTGAGCACGTCAAGCTGCTTGAGGTATTCGTTGATCAGGATTTGGCTCATGGGTAGCAGTGTAGTGCGGTCAGGTGTTCACGAAATAAGCCGCATGCCCTCAATGCGCGCCGCCTTGCGGTCAAACGTCAACGTGTGTTCGCAACCCGCCGCCGCACCACTGCTCGCGATCAGGCAATCGGCGATATCGAGCACGCGTGATTCGTACAGGTTGATGGCTTTGCGCACTGCGGCTGCGCCTTCGACGCGAATTTCCAGACTGTCGTTCAGGCGCCGCAGCGCGTGGGTGATGTCGCGGCGCGTCATGCCGTAGCCGGATTCGAGCACCCAGGCCAACTCGGTGATAGCCGTGAGGCTGATAAATCCCGGCGCATCCGGGGTCAGGGCATTGATTACACGCACGGCGTTGGCCGATTGCGCTGCGTCGTCCTGGGTGATGTAGCGCACCAGAACGTTGGTGTCGAGCCCCGTCATTTTGCGGCGCGGCGCTGCGCGATGACCTGATTTATCTGTTCTACCGATAGTTTGCGTCCTGACTTCGCGCCAAATCCCCTGAGGGTGCGCACCGACTCTTTGGCCGGTGCGATCTCAAACTGGCCGGCTGGCGTGCGGACAAACGCCAGGCGGTCGCCAAACCCCACGCCCAGCGCTTTGCGCACGGCAACGGGAATGGTGATCTGGCCCTTGCTGGTAATGGTGGCGATGGACATGGCGGCAGGCTCTTTTATTTACCTTACTAATTGTAAGGCATCTAAGGCAGATTGCGGATGGATTGTTGTTATGGTGGCAACGGCTGGCCTGGCCTCAGTCCACCAGCAGTTTTTTGAGCTCTCCGCTGTCCGCCAGCTTTTTCAGATCATTCGCCCCGCCCACCAGCACGCCTTTGACAAATACCATCGGCAAGGTCGGCCAGCCACACCACATTTTGAGCGCGGTGCGCCGCCGCCAGTCCCCAAAGTAGCTGCCGTATTCGAGGTAGTGATGCGCAATGCCCGTCGCGTCGAGCAGCTTGCGCGCCTGCTTCGGAAACGGGTTCATCTTCATGCCAACCACAACCACCGCGTTGGCAGCAATCGCGGCCTGCACCTCGCGCACGATGTCCTGCTCATGGCTCGCCACCTTGTCGCGGATCGCTCTGTGAATGTGTGCTTCATCGAGTATCGAGCGAGGCATGGGATTCTCCGTTAAAGTTTATGTTGATCGAGCACCACCATAGCACGCGGCCCCGGTTTCATGGCTGTTCCCGCAACAACTTTACGAAACTTCACATGCAAAATCGCAAACTAGGCAAATCCAGCCTGATGGTCTCCCCGGTCTGTTTCGGCGGCAATGTGTTCGGCTGGACTGCCGATGAAGCCACGTCCTTCAAGCTGCTCGATGCCTTCACCGCAGCGGGTGGCAACTTCATCGACACCGCTGATACCTACTCGAAATGGCACCCCGGCAACCAGGGCGGCGAGTCCGAAACCATCATTGGCAAATGGCTCAAGCGGCGCGGCGGTCGCGATCAACTTGTCATCGCCACCAAGTGCGGCATGGAAATGCCCGGTGTCGGCAGCGGATTGTCGCGCGCCCACATCACACGCTCGATCGAGGCGTCGCTCAAGCGCCTGCAGACGGATTACGTGGACTTGTATCAATCCCATGCCGATGATGCGGCGACCCCCTTCACCGAATCACTTGATACCTATGCGCGCCTGATCAAACAGGGCAAGGTGCGCTTCATTGGCGCCTCCAACTTCAAGGCCGCGCGCCTGGCCGAAGCGCTCGGCGTCGCCAAGGCCAACAAACTGCCGGCCTATGTAAGCCTGCAGCCGGAATACAGCCTGTACAAACGCGTGGGTTACGAAGCCGAGCTGGAACCATTGTGCCGCCAGGAAAACATCGGCGTGATCGGTTATTACTCGCTGGCAAGCGGCTTTCTCTCGGGCAAATACCGGCCCGGTTCAACCGCGAGCGGCAGCCCGCGCGCGGCGGCGGCGGCGAGTTACCTCGATGCGCGTGGCTTGCGCATCCTCGCCGCACTCGATGACGTGGCGGCGGCGCATCGCACCAATCTCACGCGCATCGCACTGGCATGGCTGCAGGCGCGGCCTGGCGTCACGGCACCGATTGTGAGTGCGACTTCACTCGCGCAGTTACATGACCTGACCGAGTCTGCGTCGGTCAAGTTGAGCGCGGACCAGATTGTGCGGCTCGATCAAGCGAGCGCAACAAACTAAACCGAAGATCGTTGCCCTGAGCGCCTCTTATGGCTACTGCAGCCTGCGAGGTGCTCCAGGAGCCATTCTTGGAAGCGACGTCCCTGCCACTGCCACAACCTATTCGGCTTTCATGTTGGTGTCCTTGATCACCTTGCCCCACTTCACCGAATCGACCTTGATTTTCTCGACCGTCACCGCAGGCGTGAGAATTTCCGTCTCGCAGCCGGTGGCATTGATCTGATCAACCAGGGCCTTGTCCTGCCCGGCCTTGAGCAGTGCGCCCGAAAAGCGCGCCACAACTTCGGCAGGCAAGCCCGCCGGACCGACGATGCCGTACCAGGCGGTCGAGTCAAACCCTTTGAATCCGACTTCGTCCATCGTCGGCACATCGGGAAATGCGGTCGAGCGTTTCGGCGAGGTCACTGCGAGCGGGCGAATCCTGCCGGATTTGACCGGCCCCACCGCCGGCGCGAGCGAGGTGAACAACATCGGCACCTGGCCACCCATCAGGTCGGTCATGGCTGGCCCGCCACCCTTGTAGGGGATGTGCAGCAATTGCGCACCAGTGACGCTCTTGAACAGTTCTCCCGACAAATGATGCGGCCCGGCGACGCCCGAGGTCCCGTAGCTCCATTTGGCCGGCTCTGCCTTGGAGAGCGCAATCACCTCAGCCACGCTTTTAAACGGGGTTGATGGATGGACTGCCAGCATGCTGCCGCTGCCGCAAATGTGCCCGAGTTGCGTAAACGAGTTCTGCACGTGGTACCCGACCTTGGTCAGGTGAGGGGCAACCGTAAGCGGCCCGCTGTCGAAGTAATGCAGGGTGTAGCCATCGGGCGGCATCTTGGCAATCATTTCCATCGCGACACCACCGGCCGCACCCGGCTTGTATTCAATGATGATCGGTTGCCCCAGCAGCACTTCGAGCACGCGTGACAAGGGACGCACGCCGGCATCCACTGAACCGCCTGGCGTGTAGCCGACCAGCATCTTGATCGGCTTGTTGGGATAAGACTGCGCCAGCGCCGTGGATGTGATGCAGACGAGGGCGGCGGCCACCAGGAAATGTTTGAACATCGGCTTGAACATCTTTTGTCTCCTGTTTTTTTAACTGCGTTTAGGCAATCTGCGCGGCACGCCGCACACTGCCTATCATTGAGCTTACCAGCATGGCCTCGCGGGCCGCGTTAGGATCAGCCGCCTTGGCGCGCAACTCGTCAAAGCGTTGTTGCTTTTTGACCGGGTCGCGCTCTTCCATCATTTCCTTATTGCGGATCGAGTTGCTTTGTACGAATTCGATGTTGGCCGTGCGGCGCTGGCGCACGTAAAGGTCGATGTGGTCTTCACTCTGCTCGCCGCGCCAGACGGCTCCGAGTTTTTGCGAGAGGTTGATGGCATCGTGAATGCCGCCATTCAAACCAAACGCGCCGAGCGGGTTGTTGATGTGTGCCGCGTCACCCGCGAGAATGACGCGGCCCTTGCGCCACTCTTTGGCGACGCGTTGGTGCACTTTGTAAATGCCGCAATACGGCACTTCGTAGTCGCCCTGATCAGCGGGCAAAAACCCTTTGAGCCGGCGCTGTACCTCGGCAGGCGCGAGCGCGAATTCATCGCTGTGCTCGGGTACCACCGGCATCGCAAAACGCCACAGGCCGGGCGGCCCTTCGTGCGGCATTTGAAAAATCGCGATCCACTCCTCCGGATCGGCGATGTAGGCATTGCCGGTATAGCCATGCTGGCCGATGTCGTACGGCGTCGAGATCACGATGAAACGCTCGGGCCAGGTGAAGCCTTCAAACTCGGTGCCCATCCATTTGCGTACCGCACTGCGCCCGCCATCACAGCCGATCAGCCATGCACCGTCGAAACTGCGCGGGCCATCCTTTGTCGTGCACGTTACCGTCACGCCCTCCGCGCGCGCTTCGATGCCACTTACCTCGTGACCGAAATGCACCTCGGCATGCGCATACGGTTTCAACAACGCAAGCGCAATCGGCGTCAGACGATGCTGCTCCAAGTGCAAGCGGTAGGGATGGTTGGTGATATCGGCAATCACACCCAGATCCCATTCAACGATCAAGCCTTGTTGACGGTCACGAATCTGCCAGCGCGGAATCTTGATGCCAGTCTTCTTCATCTCGGCGGCAATGCCAAGCGGCTCCAGCATGTCCATCGTCGGCGAATGAAAACTGCCGGCACGCTGGTCAATGGCGAGCGTCGTCTCGGCCTCCAACACCGTCACCGGAATACCCTGCTGCGCCAGCGCCAGTGCCGTCACCAGTCCCACCGGGCCGCCGCCCGCAATCAATACTCGCTTTTCCATGTCGCTTGTGCTTCCTTATTTATCGCTTGCTCATTGGCATGCGAGAATACCGCAGCTTTTGCTTTCGTGGCACCGCGGCGCTTACCGCCAGCCCGCGCCGTCCACACCCCACCCCTACTGTTTCGACCCTGTGCACCTCCCCCACCTCCCCACCTCCCCACCTCCCCACTTCTCCACCTCAAGAGACCCATCCATGTCCCGCATCTCCCTGATTGACGAAGCCGCCCATCCCGAGCTCGCGCCCCTCATCACCAAAATCAAGGCCGAGCGCGGCGGCCGCTTTCTCAACCTCTACCGCACCCTCGCCCACAGCCCCGGCGTGGCCGAAGGCTGGCTGCACCTGTTCACCGAGATCCGCCAAAAGGCCAAGCTCGATGAACTCTCGCGCGAACTCGCCATCATGGAAGTCGCCATCGTCAACGGTGCCGACTACGAATACAAGGCCCACGTGCCGTTTGCGCTCAAGGCCGGCATGACCCAGGCCCAGCTCGACGCCTTGCCGGGCTGGCAGATCAGCGATGCGTTTCCGCCCAAGATGCGCGCCGTGCTCGCCTACACCGACGCGATGACGCGCAACATCCGCGTCCCCGAGCCGGTGTTTGCCGCAGTGCGCAGCCATTTCGACGAGCGCGAAGTGGTCGAACTCACCGCCACCATCGGGGGCTACAACCTGGTGTCGCGCTTTCTTGAAGCGGTGCAGATGCCGCACGAGACCGGCACCTTGAAGGCGCACGACTGAACTCCGACAATTAACGGGATCGAGCCACCTCGAATCTCATGCAACTCGCGGATCTCGAAACTCCGGCGCTGCTGCTCGACGCACCGAAGATGGAGCGCAACATCGCGCGCATGCGTGCGCGTATGGCGGCGCTCGGCGTCGCATTCCGCCCGCATCTCAAGACCGGCAAAAGCATTGATGTCACGCGCCGGCTGTTTGCCGGCGCAACGGGGGACAACACCGGACCGGTCACCGTGTCGACACTCAGAGAGGCCGACTATTTTTTCAACTATGGTTTTACCGACATCCTGTATGCCGTCGGCATTGCGCAAAACAAGCTCAAGCACGTGGCCGACCTGCGCGCGCGCGGCTGCGACCTCAAGATCATTCTCGACAACATGGATGCAGCCAATATCGTCGCTGCCTTTAGCGCGCAGTCAGGCAAGGCGATCCCCACGCTGATCGAGATTGACAGCGACGGCCACCGTGCCGGCGTGCTGCCCGAGAGCGACGGCTTGATCACCATCGGCCGCACCCTCGGCGCCTCACTGGCCGGCGTGATGACCCACGCGGGCGACTCCTACAACTGCACCTCCATAGAGGCAATCCGCGCGATCGCCGAACAGGAGCGGGCGTTGACAGTGCGCGCCGCAGAACGCCTGCGCGCCGCGGGACTGCCCTGCCCCATCGTCAGCGTCGGATCCACGCCCACGGCAACCTTCGCGCAAAAACTGGACGGCGTCACTGAGGTGCGCGCCGGCGTTTTCGTATTCTTCGATCTTGTAATGGCCGGCATCGGCGTATGCAAAGTCGATGACATCGCACTCTCGGTCCTCGCCACCGTCATCGGCCATCAACGCGACAAGGGTTGGCTCATCACCGACGCCGGCTGGATGGCGATGTCACGCGATCGCGGCACCGCCAGCCAGCGCATTGATCAGGGCTATGGCGTAGTGTGCGATGAGGCTGGTGTGCCGATTGACGGCCTCATCATGTCCGGCGCCAACCAGGAGCACGGCATCGTCTCGCACCGCTCAGGGATTGCAGCCGATACACCCCTGCTGCCGGTCGGCACACGCTTAAGGATCCTGCCCAACCACGCCTGCGCCACCGGCGCCCAGCATCCGCGCTATCACGTAGTTGCGGGACAGGACATGGCCATAGAAGCGCTCTGGGAGCGGTTTTCAGGCTGGTAGGTGCCGCAGATCCGCTCTGGACGCGGCTCTTGGGCCGATAGGCATTTCAGGAATTGAATATCCCGCAGCGGCTTTCAGGGCAGCGCATCAAGCACGAGTTGGGTTTGCGTGACCACCGCGCACAGTTTGCCCTCCGCATTGCGGATCGAGGTCTGCCAGACCATCGTGGTGCGGCCGCGATGCAACGCAATTGACTCACCCGTCACCCAGGAGTTGACCCGCGCGCCGGCAATGAACTTGGTGGACGAGTCCGTCGTGGCAGTGCGTTTGCCTTCCGGCAAGTTGGCGACCGTACCCACCGCGCCAAGTGTGTCGGCAAATGCCATGTAAGCGCCGCCATGCAATATTCCGCCAGTGGTGCACAGATTGGCACGTACCGTCATCTCGGCGAGCACCCGTTCGAGCGTCACCTCCAGCAGCCGGACACCCAGCAAGCCCGGAAACAGCGTACCGAGACGGGTCTGCAGAAGAGTCAAGTCCTCCATGGTGCCTCCTTCAGTCTGTTAACTCGCGCCGGTGAAGACAGGATTGAACCAGACCGGCCCCGGCGTGACCAACTTAGCCCGGTTTTAGCCCGGTTGCGGCCCGTCATAGCCTTCGATGATAACCATGTCACCCTGCGACACCGGCTGCCGCAGTTTGATTGCAGCCTGGTAGTCTGCACAGTGATAGCAATCGAGCGCCGCCTGATACGAAGGAAACTCGATCACCGCATTGCGCGAGCGGCTGCCACCTTCCGGATTTTCAAAGCGCCCGCCGCGCGCGAGAAAGCGCCCGCCATACTGCTTGAGCGGTGCCGCATTGGCTGCCACGTAGGCCTTGTAGGCTTCCATATCCGCCACATCGATACGCGCGATCCAATACCCTTTTGCCACAGAATTCTCCTCAAAAATATATTGTCCGGCGCAGACGTTATCACGCAGGCACATCGTCCGCGCCTGCCGCTGGCGGAGCACCGCTGACAAGTCACATCGCCCACAGCCTCCCATCGGCAAATTCAATCACGATCTAATAGAATCAAGCATGTGCCCCCAGCCCACGCCCACACCAGGCGCACGAACGGCGGCTGCGATAGTTGCCCTGCCTCTGATTTGACTTCCGCCGTAACCGGCCTGCACCCAAATGGAATACGAAAACCGCGTCGTGATTCTTCTCAACTTTCTCGGTTTCAGGGAGTTGATAGACGTCACTGCCTCCTATCCGAGTTTGATCGAACGGATCTCCCTGGCCATAGATCGGATCAAGGACTTGGGGAGTGGCATGGAGATTCACCAGTCGATGCAGATGACGCAGATATCTCATTCGGTCGTCGTGTCGTTTGTGGTGACTGAACGGTCTGCGGTGTCCTGGCTGATGGACGGCATTGGTTTCTGTGTCGTCGATCTGGTGCAACAGGGCTATTTGCTGCGCGGTGGCGTCACCGAAGGCATGCTGCTGCATACCGGACAGCAGTTGTTCGGTCCGGCAATGGCGCGCGCGCATGAGCTTGAAAGTGCCATTGCGCTCCAGCCGCGCATCATTGTCGATAGCGCGGTGCTCGATCCGGCCAACGAGCAGCCGGAAATTCAACCCAACGGCACCTTCCAGCGCGGGCACGCCGAGTCATTTTTATCGGTGGATGAAGATGGCTGGCAATACATTGACTACACATCCTGGGATGCGGTGGTCAACACGATTGGCGTCGATGAAGCGGCCTACCCGGACTATTTGCAACTCCTGTCCCCGCTGATCCAGAAGATGCTGCTCCATCAGGACTTGCGGGTGAAACAGAAGGGCCTATGGCTGCATGCCCGCTACCTGCGGGCGATCCAGTACGTCGAACAACTGCCGGAGGAGAGCGAATGGAAATGGCGAAATCCCGAGGCCCACGCGGCGCTGGCGGGTCTTCCGCAATTTGAGACGGAGGCGTTCGAGGCGGAGGAGGCGATTGCGATTTCGATGTCGGTGGACGAGAGTCCCGATTTTTCATTGTGAAACGACGGGACACATCATGAAGACCTGGATCGCCGCACTCTGTGCCATCGCGTTGGCCAACCCGCTGGTTAACCCGCTGTTCAACCCAGTGGCTGGCGCGCTGGCGCAAGAAGTCTGGCCCGCCAAACCGGTCAAGTTCATCGTGCCCTCCTCCCCCGGCGGCGGCACCGATGCCTATGCGCGCATCATCGCCCACGCCCTGTCGGAAGCTACGCAGCAGCAATTCGTGATCGACAACCGCCCAGGCGCGAGCGGCGGCATTGGCGCGCAGGCGGTCGCCAAGGCCGCGCCGGATGGCACCACGTTTTTGCTCTCGGCCAATGCATCGATTGCGATCAACCCGGCGCTGTACAAAAATCTGCCGTTCGACGCCGATAAGGATTTCGCCGCCGTCACACGCGGCGTGATGGCACCGATGGTGGTGGTCGCACATCCCGACACCGGCTACAAAACCCTCGCCGATCTTGCCGATGCCGGCAAGCGCGCGCCGGCCACCCTCGCCTACGCGTCGGCCGGCGGCGGCTCCCCGCCTTATCTTGGCGTGCGCATGATCGAGGAAGCCACCGGTGCCAAATTTGTACACGTGCCGTACAAGGGCGTCGGCCCGGCTTATGTTGATCTGATGGCGGGCCGCATCAGGTTCATGTTCACCGACCTCGCCACGGTGCAGCATCATCTCAAGGCAGGCAAGGTCGTGGCGCTCGCGGTCAATCAGCGCACGCCGCTGCTGCCCGGCGTGCCAACGATTGCCGATGCGGGCTGGCCACAGGTGGAAATCTGGACGTCATTCAGCGTGCTCGCGCCAGCCGGTACCAGCTCAGGCATTGTGAGCAGGCTCAATTCGCTGATTGCCGTTGCGATGAAAACGCCCTCGGTGGCGGGCAAGCTCGATGCGCAAGCGCTGGTGCCGGTGTTTGATACCCCTGCCGAATTCACCGCTGCCCTGAAAAAAGAGCGTGAGCACTGGAATGCCTTCATCAAGCGCAACAACATTACGCCGGAATAGTGGCCGGAATAGTGGCCTGGATAGTGTCTTGAATAACGCTTTGATCCGGCGCCCTCCGACGGGCTCGGTCTGGCGCCTCTCAGAGCGTGCGATGAAACCACATAAGCGACAGCGCCGCCGCGGCCGCGAGCAGTAACGCCGCGAGCGCCGTCAACAAGGCACCGACTTCCGTCTCACCGCGCTCAAGCTTGAACTGGGCATTGAGCTTTTCGTAGACCTTTTTCAAGTCATTGGCGTTGCCGGCGTGAAAATACTCGGCGCCGGTGATCTGCGCCACCCCCTTGAGCGTCTCCTCGTCAAGACGCGCGAAAAACGAGAAGCCTTCAAAGCCGGGAATCTCCGCACCATCCTTGGTGCCAAATCCCACTGTGTAGACGCGCACACCACGATCAGCCGCAAGTTGCGCGACCTTGAGCGGGTCCGGGCCGCTGGTGCGACGGCCATCACTGAGCAGCACGATGGCACCGCCGGTGTAGGAGCCGGGCGGCACAACCACGGCGGGCTTTTTCTCCTCCTGCTTGGCCTTGCGGGTGCGCTCGAGCGAAGAGGCTTCCCCCGCTTGCCGCGTGAAGCCACGGTCAAACACCGCAGACTCGACATCGATCCCCGCTTCCGGCAGCAGTTGCGAGAGCGAAAGCAGCAGGCCGGCACCGGTTGCGGTGGCACGCTGCAATTGAAAACGGTCCACCGCCGCGATCAACTCTTCGCGCACCAAAGTGGGCGTCTGCACCACATTGGCCGACCCCGCGAACGAGACGATGCCGACGCGAATGTTGGTGGGCATGCCGTCGACAAACGCCTTGACCGCTGCCTGCGCCGCGCTGATGCGATTGGGCGCGACATCCTTGGCCAGCATGCTGCGCGACACATCCATCGCCAGAATCACCGTCATGTAATCCGACGGCAGCGAGAGCGTCGCGGTGGGCCGCGAGATGGCAATGATGCCTGCCGTCAACGCGAGCAGCAGCAGCGCGGGTGGCACGTGGCGTCGCAGCGTCTGGCGCGGGCCGATGGCGGCGCGCACCAAAAGCAGGCTGGCGTAGCGGATCGCTGCTTTCTTCTTGCGGCGCAAGGCATAGACGTAACCCGCCAGCAGCAGAGGCACTGCCAGCAGCAACCACAACATTTCGGGCCAGAGAAAGCGCATGACGCAAGTGTCCTTGCATGGATTACACGGAGGCAGGCGTGAAAATTCCGCAACGCCTGCACAAAATGTATCACGGCATGCATCACAAGCATTCCACAATCGCGGAAGGCGTGATAAGGTTTGTGGATGAAAAAAGCGGCGCTCTACAGCAGCTCGGCCACATCGCGTACCCCACCACCGGAGCCGCCCGAGATCCCCCCGGAGACAGCGCCGCGCACGCCCTTGCGCGCGCGCATCACGGCGTGGTTTGAGCGCCGCGATCGCGTCACCCTGTTCTTCGGCAGCGTGGTACTCGCGGCACTGCTCGCGGCCACGCCGGCATTGGTCGTCTGGCACCAGCAATCGCCGTCTGGCGAGTTGCAGCAAGAGGAGATTGATGCCGCCGTGCTGCACACGTTGGAGTTGCAGCCCCTGCCCTCGCGCGCTGCCAAGGCGGCAGAGCTGGTGCGCCAGTCAGTGGTGCGGGTCAATGGTTGGGCCGTGGTGCCTGCGGATGATGACGATAGCGACGACGACGCTAAAGACAGCAACAAGGACGGCAGCCCGGGCAAAGACCGCAAAGAGCGCGGCGAGCGCAAAGCGGGCAAGGATGCAAAGAAAGACTCCGCCAAGGACACCAAAAAAGAATCTGCAAAAAATCGCGCCAAAGATCGCAGCAAAGACAAGTCGGCCGCCGCCAAAGGCAAACCGGACGCACAAGAAAAGCCCGAGGGCAAGGAGCGCATCGTCAGCACCGGCTCTGGCGTGGTGATTCTGGAAAACGGCACCATCCTCACCAACCTGCATGTGGTGGCGGGTGCCAAGCGCCTCACTGTCACGTTCTCCGACGGCATGGAGTCGGACGCCACCATTGTCGGCATGCATCCGGAAAATGATCTCGCCGTGATTCGCGCCAAGAAAATTCCCGACGATTTGCCGCCCGCCACCATGGGCGCGTCGGGCCGCTTGAAGCCTGGTGACGAAGTGGTCGCGGTGGGCTTTCCGTTCGGCATCGGCCCGTCGGTGTCGGCCGGCGTGGTGTCGGGGCTGGGGCGCGAATTCCGCTCTCCGAAGGGCCAGCGCAATCTCACCGGCCTGATCCAGTTTGATGCCGCCGCCAATTCGGGCAACTCGGGCGGGCCACTGGTGACGATGGAAGGCGAAGTGGTCGGCATCGTCACCGCGATTCTCAACCCGACGCGGGCGGGCACCTTTATCGGCATTGGCTTTGCGGTGACGATTGAAGGCGCGGGCATGACGGTTGGGATTGCGCCGTTTTGAAATACCCTCGCACGCCGTCGCTTACGCCATCTCGTACACCCTCGCCTCCACTTTTTCGTCATCCCTTCCGCTTCGATCACGCTCCCGACTATAAGGATTCGCTGTCATGAACGATCTCAGTCAGCCCGCCACGCTCCACGATGCAAAGACCGGCAGCGAAGTGGCTTCCCTGATGGAAAGCGTGCTCTATGAAGTCAAGCGCGTGGTCGTCGGGCAGGATCACTTTCTCGAACGCGTACTCGTCGCCATGCTCGCGCAGGGTCACCTGCTGGTCGAGGGCGTGCCGGGTCTTGCCAAAACCCTGACGGTGAAAACGCTCGCGCAGACCCTGCGCGGCAAATTCAAGCGCATCCAGTTCACGCCGGATCTGTTGCCCGCGGACCTCGTCGGCACGCGCATGTACAACCAGAAGACCGG
>JANPAR010000278.1:0-2667 GCA_031430015.1 Burkholderiales bacterium | reverse complement strand
CGCGCGCAACTCGCCCTTGAAACCATAGCGCTCACGCAGCAGCCGGCCGATGGAAAAGCCGCGGCCATCGACGAACTGGGCGAATTCGACAGCGATCAGCGGGAGCTTGACCAGCTCGCGCACCGCATCGATTCGCGTTGGGTCATGCTCCCCCTTTAGCCAGACGCCGGTCTTGCCGACACGCTTGGCGAGGGCCGCCCGCTCTTTGACCCAGAACGAAACTGGGACGATCAAGTTGCCGGCTGCAGGCAGCGCCGCATCTTCGGCCACATGGGTCCAGGTATCGGCGACGATTTTTTTGTCGAGAATGATTTGCATGATTTACGCCGCCTTGCGTTGCGTGGCTGCGGCGCCGGCGTTGGCGTTGGCGTGATAGACGCGCGCCTTGAACGGCTCCATGCCGATGCGGCGCACGGTGTCGATGAACACTTCATCCTCATGGCGTGATTCGACATAGACATCGAGAATGTGGCTGATGACATCCGGCATCTCGTCCCGGCCGAACGAGGGGCCGATCACTTTGCCGAGCGACGCGTTCCAGCCCTGCGCGCCGCCGAGAGTGACCTGATAAAACTCGGCACCGGCTTTGTCCACGCCAAGGATGCCGATGTGGCCGACATGATGATGGCCGCAGGCATTGATGCAGCCGGAGATGTTGAGGTCGATCGGGCCGAGGTCGAACTGGTAGTCGAGGTCTTCGACGCGTTGCGAAATGGCTTCCGCTACCGGGATGGATTTGGCATTCGCCAGCGAGCAAAAGTCACCGCCGGGGCAGCAGATCATGTTGGAGATGAGACCGATGTTGGGCGTGGCGAAACCGATCTTCTTGGCCTCTTGCCAGACCGTGAAGAGATCGGATTCTTTGACGTCGGCGAGGATCAGGTTCTGCTCGTGCGAGACGCGGATTTCGCCGAAGCTGTAGCGGTCGGCGAGGTCTGCCACCGCGTCCATTTGCGCGTCGGTGGCGTCGCCCGGCGGATTGCCGACCGGCTTGAGCGAGAGGGTGATGGCGGCATAGCCGGGTACCTTGTGGGCGGTGACGTTTTGCCCGGCCCAGCGTGCAAACGCGGGGTTGTCGTGGCGCAGGCGCTCATAGCCGGCATCCACATCGGCCAGGGTTTCATACGCGGGAGGCGTGAACGCGGCTTCGAGGCGCGCGAATTCTTCATCAGGCACGACGGCGGGGCCACCCTTGATCTGATCCCATTCGGCTTCGACCTGGCGTGTGAATTCGGCGGGCGTCAACTCCTTGACCAGGATCTTGATGCGTGCCTTGTATTTGTTGTCGCGGCGGCCATGCAGGTTCCACACGCGCAGGATGGCATCGAGGTAATTGCACAGTTCGGCGCGCGGCAGGAAGTCGCGAATCGCGTGGCCAATGATCGGCGTGCGGCCAAGGCCGCCGCCCACGAACACACGCACGCCCTCCTGGCCTTCGGCGTTTTTGACAATGTGCAGGCCCACGTCGTGCACCAGCACCGCGGCGCGGTCGGAAGAGCTTGCTGCCACGGCGATCTTGAACTTGCGCGGCAGGAAGGCAAATTCAGGGTGAAAGGTAGACCACTGCCGGATCAATTCGCAGTAGGGGCGCGGGTCGGCAGCCTCGTCGCGCGCGACGCCGGCAAAATGGTCGGTCGTGGTGTTGCGCACCACGTTGCCGCTGGTCTGGATCGCGTGCATTTCAACGCTGGCCAAGTCGGCCAGGATGTCCGGCACTTCTTCAAGCCTGGGCCAGTTGTACTGAATGTTTTGGCGCGTGGTGAAGTGGCCGTAGCCGCGGTCATATTTGCGCGCGATGTGCGCGAGCATGCGCATTTGCTTCGACGACAGCATGCCGTAAGGCACAGCAACGCGCAGCATCGGCGCATGCCGCTGCACATAGAGGCCGTTTTGCAGGCGCAGAGGGCGGAACTCGTCTTCGGTCAATTCGCCGGCGAGGAAGCGCCGGGTCTGGTCGCGGAATTGGGTGACGCGCTGGTCTATCAATTGCTGATCAATCTTGTCGTATTGGTACATGACGCGGATCGCTTCCACCTAGTAAGCTGTTGTATCAGGGTGCGTGCTGGTCTGGGCCAGCGAGTTCAAAGTCACAATCGAAGTCAGAATCGGTAAGTGGGGCGAAGTGTGCGGTACCGTGCAAAGTATTTCCAAGAATATTAAATAATCTGTTTATATTAAAAAGTAATTATTAACGACAGGATCCAACCGCTGGGCCGAAAGCACCGGCACTGGTTCCGTTTAGGACCAAATCGAGCCATCTCTGACGCAAAATGTCACATCGCCGCTGTTGCGGCATCCCGACAGAACCTGGCGCCATAGAGTTAGGTAAATAGATCAATGACTTGAAAGCGCATCAGCGAGCGGCCTGATACTTGCGTGCAATTCGCTTGCAGCTGTCCTATATGCTGTTTCTTGGCCGGATCGCATTGACGCGAAACGACCTGTATTGCTGTTCCCAACTTGAAGGAAATTCCCATGAAGCACTTGCAAAAAGGTTTTACCCTGATCGAGCTGATGATCGTGGTGGCGATTATCGGCATTCTGGCCGCGGTGGCTTTGCCGGCCTATCAGGACTACACCGTCCGCGCCAAAGTGACGGAAGGCTTGAGCTTGGCCGGTGCCGCCAAGACGGCGGTTTCCGAAAATGCGGCCAATGCAATTGCATTC
>JANPAR010000277.1:0-36830 GCA_031430015.1 Burkholderiales bacterium | reverse complement strand
TGAAGGAGCGACAGTGCGCGAGAGGGAGGGACAAGGAGGACTGCGAAGGAGCGAATAAGTGGGAGGCAAAAAAGCTGCGGGCGAGAGACTAACATTGACACGTCCCCACACCATTGACGGAGCCGCACGCCATGCAAGCCGAAACAATCGACACTGGAACGCCCGAGCTGCTAGCCACACGCGAACAAGGCGTCCTTACGCTTACCTTGAATCGCCCCGAAGCCCGCAATGCCTTGTCGCGCCCGATGGTTTCGGCCTTGGCGGCGCAACTCGCGGCGGCCGAGACCGACGCCGCTGTCAAATGCATCGTACTCACCGGCGCGGGCAAGGGGTTCTGCGCCGGGGGCGACGTGAAAGGCATGGCTGCCAGCGGCGATGGCACCGTCGGCAAGAACACGATTGACGAAGCGATTCACCGCCAGCGCATCAATCAGCGTGCCACCGCCGGCAAGTTGTTCAAGATGCCCAAACCCACGATCGCTGCACTGCCCGGCGCAGCAGCGGGCGCGGGCCTGGCGATTGCGCTCGCGTGTGATCTGCGCATCATGGCGTCCGGCGCGATTCTCACGACCGCGTTTGCGCGTGTCGGCTTTCCCGGCGACTATGGCGCGAGCTATTTCCTCACGCAACTGGTCGGAACGGCCAAGGCGCGCGAATTGTTTTTTCTCTCTGAGCGGGTAGGCGCAGACGAAGCCTTGCGCCTCGGTCTGACCAATTGGGTGTGTGCGCCCGAAGAGTTGGCTGTGAAGACGCGCGAGATCGCGCAGCGCTTAAGCAGCGGCCCCACCGTCGCCTACCGCTACATGAAAGAAAACCTCAACCGCGCGTTGGGCGGCGAGGTGGATGAATGCCTCGACCTGGAGGCAACCCACCAGATCCACTGCGGCCAGACCGAAGACCACCGCGAGGCAACCAAAGCGTTTGTGGCCAAGCGCGAGCCGGTGTTCAAAGGGTGCTGAAGGTCCGGGCGAGTGTGGTCTCGCACAATGGTTTGTTAAAGTCGAGACGACACAGCGCAGTTGAATGACGTCAGGCAAAGGAGAACAAGATGGATGAGCCGGTGAAGCTGGCGGTGAGTGGAACGGAGCGTTTTCCAGAGGGGCTGGCATTGCGGCGCGACGGCGGCGTGCTCACCGTCACCATCGATCGCCCGGATGACCTGAACCGCCTCATGCCCGATGTGCTCAAGCGCCTGGGTGTGATCGCCGAATCCCTGCGCGAAGATGGCGCTACGCAGGTGCTGGTCATTACCGGCGCTGGCGACGCGCATTTCTCGATGGGCATCATGAACCCGGCGATTCGCGCCAGCTACACCAAAGAGCAAATCATTCGCCTGGTGATGATGGCGAACCGCACCTTCGATGCCATTGAAGCACTGCCGCAAATCGTGATTGCCGCAATCAATGGCAAGGTGCTGGCCGGTGCCGTGGAATTGTGTCTGGCCTGCGACATTCGCTATGCCGCAGCGCACGCGACGTTGTGCATGCCCGAAGCGCAGTGGGGCGGTTTTCCCGGTGCGGGCGGGCCGGTGCGTTTGCCGGCCTTGGTGGGCCGGGCACGCGCGCTGGAGTTGATTTGCACGGCGCGTGAGATCGATGCCGCCGCGATGCGTGACTACGGCCTGGTGCAGGAGATCTACGCGCCGGAAGTGTTTCGCGCCACCGTCGCCGCCACCGCAGCGCGCATCGCCGCCAACGGCCCGCTCGCCACGCGCGGCGCCAAGCGCATCGTCGATACGCGGCTCGCCCCCGGCTTCAAGCCCGCGCGTGAATTGGCGGACACACTGCGTCGTCATCTTGAATGGACCCACGATGTCGACGAAGGCATGGCCGCCCATCGTGAAAATCGTCAAGCCATCTTTACCGGCCGCTGAAGGAAACGCCATGCGAATCTTCCACGTGATTTCTCGCAAGAGTCAAACCCTTGCCATCAAGGTGCTGGCGGCAGCGCTCGCGCCACTCGCGGCTACGGTGATGGCACAGGCTTGGCCGTCCAAGCCGGTGCGCATGGTCGTGCCATTCGCCGCTGGCGGCGCGACCGATACGGTGGCACGCCAGCTCGGCGCGCGCCTGCAGGAGTTCACCGGCCAATCGTTCATCGTCGAGAACCGTACCGGCGCCAACGGCAATATCGGTTCCGACTTTGTCGCCAAGGCACCGGCCGATGGTTACACCCTGCTGGTCAGCGACCTCGGGACCTTCACCAGCGGCGCCGCAGTCAATCCCAATCTGCCGTTCGACCCGGCCACCGACTTCACGCCGGTCACCATGTTGGTCGGTTCACCCTATGGCTTGGCCGTCACTCCCTCGTTGCCGGTGAGCAATGTGAAGGACTTGCTCGCCTATGCGCGCGCGAATGCCGGTACGTTCAATTACGCCATGCTTGGTAACGGCAGTGCATCCCACCTGGCGGGGATCGAACTGGGTGCGCGTGCCAACGTGCCGTTCACCTTTATTCCGTACAAGGGCGGCGCCCCGGCGCTGACCGATGTGGCGGCGGGCCAGGCACAGGCACTGAGCATTGCAATGCTCTCGACCTATCCCTTCGTGCGCGGCGGCAAACTCAAACTGGTCGGGGTAATGAGCCGCGAGCGCTTGAGTTTTTTGCCTGAGGTGCCGACTGTGGCAGAGTCAGGGTTCCCCGGTTTCGTCGCCGGGCAATGGCAGGCGCTTTATGGCCCCAAGGGTTTGCCGCGCGAGATCGTCGAAAAATTGCGGATTGAAACGACGCGTTTTTTGAACGCACCCGAGATGAAAAAGCGCTTTGCCGAGCAGGGTGGTGAAGTCGCTACTGGCACGCCGGAAGAATTGGCTCGCTTTGTTGCAGATGAAAAGGCAAAGTTCGCGCGGTTGGTGAAGGAACACAACATCAAGGTGGATTGATTGCAGTATGGACAAGGCACTGCCCTGAAAGCCGCACCAGGAGCCAGTTTTCGCGCCGTGGTGAGCGTTGAGCGTTAAGCCGATGGCCATTTACCTGATCCTCGCGCTCAACGTACTGGTCTTCATCGCCATCAGCGCCGCGCGCGTGATGTTCTCCCTCTATGGGTTGCACCTCGGCGCCAATGCCGCCGGCGTCGGCGCCATTCGGCAGCGCCGGCGGGGTGCTTGGCTAGTTCATCCCAGGCGCGTCGCTGCGCAATCACCGGTACGCGGCGGGGGCGTCACCGGTGAGACTTCTCAGAGCGTTCAGGCCACGCTCTTCGCAACATCGACACCTACCATCGCTCCTGCCGCACAGACTGCAGCCCACGTGTCATCCGGAATTGGGATGCCATCGTGCTCGCGCTGCGCGCGCATGCGCGCTTCGGGCTCACCCGGAATCATCACCTCATCGAAGCCCGGTGCAGGCGGCACGCCCTTGATGCGACCGAGCGTAGTGGCGAGCGCACGGGCGTAGTCGTTCTTCGGGCGAAACACGGCAGCGTCCATCGCAAAAATAAATATGCCGCTGCGCTGGGTGACGGCGGGGAACGTATCTGAACCCGTGAGCGGGCCGCTCAACAACTCGGCAATTACGGCGAGTGCATAGCCCTTGTGCGCGCCGAACGGCAGCAAAAAGCCGCCATCGAAAAATGCCTGCGGGTCCGTCGTCGCGTTGCCGCGTTTGTCGAGGATCGAATCGGGCGGCAACTGCTCGTGCTTGGCTTTGGCCACCTTGACCTTGCCCGCCGCGATGGCGGAGGTGGCGATGTCGAGCGTCACCGGCGCACCCGCCGGGTTCGGCAGCGAAAACGCAATCGGGTTGGTGCCGAGCACAGCCGCCGCGCCGCCGTAGGGGGCGGTCATTGGTTTGTCCACTGTGCCGATCGCCATGAACATCACCACGTGTTGCGCAGCGGCGCGGTCGGTGAAGGCGGCGAGGCGTCCGGTATGCGCCGCCTGCACGACAGAAACCGCCGCGACGCGCTCGCGTTTGGCTTTGGCAATCGCCAGATCAACGGCGTAGAGACCGGTGACCTGCCCGAGCGCCCAATTGCCGGTGATGAGCGCAGTAGTTGCCGTCTCTTCCAAAATCTGTGGGCGCGCAGCCGGGATGATTTCACCGTCGACGATGCTCTTGAGGTACTCGGGAATGCGCAGGATCCCATGTGAGTCGTGGCCAGCGAGGTGGTTGTCGATCAGCACGTCGGCGACTTGCGCTGCGAGATCATCTGGTGCGCCGGCAGCGCGAAAGATGGATGCCGTGGCGTGCAGCAGGGCAGTTTTGGTGAAGATGGGCATGGGGCGTTATTCTCTCGGTTGGAGTGGCGGCGATCCGCTTCGCAGATTCGAGCCGCCAAGATGCATGGAGCAAGGATGGTCACTTCGATGGGTCACACTTTAAGGCGAACCGGAGTCAGCATGAAAAAATTGTCGTTTGGACGGGATCGGACTTGTTTGCTGGGAGCTGCGCTGACCGCCTTGCTGACTGCGATGCTGGCCATCGGTGGAGTCCACGCGCAAAGCGGCTTCCCCTCCAAGCCGGTCAATCTCGTGGTGCCGTTCCCGCCGGGCGGCGCAGCCGATCAACCGGCACGTTTGCTCGCGCAGGCGCTCTCGCATGTGTGGAAGCAGCCCACCGTCGTCATCACGCGCGCTGGTGCCGGTGGCGGCATCGGCATGGCACAAGTGGCCGCCGCGCCACCCGACGGCCACACCATCATCGCCACCAACCCGGCGCTGTTGATCCTGCCCGAGGCTGACAAACTGTTCGGGCGCGTTTCCACCTTCGATCGTTCCAGCTTCGTGCCCATCGCGCTGATGGTGGCCGACCCGCTCATCATCGTGGTGAAGGGCGACGCGCCGTGGAGGAACTATCAGGACTTGATCGCCGATGCGCGCGCCAACCCGGACAAATTCACTTACGGCTCGTCGGGGGCATACAGCGCGGCGCATTTGCCGATTGAAATGCTGGCCTATGCAGCGGGCGTGAAGCTGCGCCACATCTCCTACTCCGGAGGTGGCCCGGCGATTCTCGCTGCCCTCGGCGGGCACGTGGCGATCACCACCAGCTCGCCGTCAGCGGTCGCGCCCCATATCAAATCGGGTGCGTTGCGGCCCCTGGTGACCACCGGTGCCAAGCGTATTGCTGCGTTCCCCGATGTACCGACTGCGCTGGAGCTCGGCTACAAGGACACCGAGTTCTATATCTGGATTGGCCTGTTCGCGCCGGCCAAGACGCCGCCTGATGTGGTGCAGAGCATGCGCGCCGACATTGGCCGCGCGGTGCATCACGAAAACGGTTTCATTCAAAGCATGAACAAGATCGGCGCGCCGGTCGACTACCGCGACGGCCCGGCGTTTGACGAGTTTCTGAATCAGGATGCCGCGCGCATCCGGGCGACGGTGCAGCGCATCGGCAAGGTCGATTAGCCTTGCCGCAATGCTAGCCCGCGCACGAGGGTCAGCGACCAGGGTGAGTGGAACGATGCTATAAACCGTGCGCCGTTGCGATGGCGTCCTTCCATCGTTCTTCACTTCAGGAAATGCAATGACCATGTCCATGTACCAGGCCAGCGTGCCGCGCTTCGTCAATATCCTCAGCAATCTCTCCGCCATCCTCGATAAGGCGCAAGCCCACGTAGACGCCAAGAAGGTTGATGTGACCGTGCTCACCGGCTACCGTATGTACCCCGACATGTTTCCGATGAGCCGGCAGGTACAGATCGCGTGCGACACGGTTGAAGGTGTGGTTGCGCGTTTGGCCGGCGTGGCGATCCCCGCGCACGATGACAGCGAAAAGACGCTGGCAGAACTCAAGGGGCGCATCGCCGGTGCGATAGCGTTCGTGCAAGCCATGACCCCGGCACAGATTGATGGTACTGAGGACAAGCCTATCGTCACCAAGCGTGGCGACAAGGAAACGCACTACACCGGCATGCAATTTCTGCTCGGCCACGCTGTGCCGAATTTTTATTTTCACGTGAGCACTGCATACAACATCCTGCGCCATAACGGCGTGGAGATCGGCAAACGGGATTATTTGGGCAAGCCGTAGTCCGGTGTGGTGTGCAGCGGAGCGAGTCGTGATGCTGTCCGAAAGCCGTTGGTGGGGGCGGATCGCAGGCTGATGTTGTCTGAAGATGCGCTCCTGGAGCCGCTTTCAGGCCGCTGCCTCCACGAATAATTTGTCATACGCCGCCAGCAGCGACTGGTGCATCGCGCTGCCTTCCATGTCCGCGCCGAGCGTCATCAAGCCGAAGAAGCGTTCGCTGCGGTCGAGCAGGGCTTCGGCCTGGCGCAGGGTCTCGGCACCGTAGAGCAGCGCCAGCGAGCGGCGGTAGTCGTCGATGCCATCGAGGTCGAGCAGGCTCTCGATGCAGCGATAGACCAGCCGGCGTTCGGGTTTGATGTGGGCGAACTGGCGTAACCAGTCGCAGCCTTCGCGCGTGGCTTCTTCGTCCCCCACAGCGAGCGCCAGAAGGGTTTTGAGTTCGCCGATGCGCAGTTCTTTCCATACCGTGCCCAGAGGAATCGCGAGACCCAGTATTTCCCATAAGGGACGCTCGTCGTTCAGATTCGAGGTGTGCAGGTCGGCGAGCAGCGCGGCGCATTCTGCTTCGGTCAGGTCGTGCAGGCGCACCAGCTCGGGTCGCAGGCGATTGCCGACGCTGTTGTTCTCCCACTCCAGATCTTCGACCGGATAAATCTCGGACATGCCCGGCACCAGGATGCGGCAACTGTAGGCGCCTTGTTCGGCGAAGTCGGCGACGTAGATTTCGTGGCCTTCTTCCTTGATGCAGTTGCACAGCCACGCATAGTCATCCGCTGTGGTGGTGCTGAAGTTCCAGTCAACAAATTCGTGGTCGGGTGTGTCGCCGAGAAAATTCCAGCTGATCACGCCGCTTGAATCAACGAAGTGGATTTCCAGATTGGCGGCAGCGCTGATTTCTTCCATGTCAAAGCCCGGCTCGGCGAAGCCTTCGAGCGATTCAAGCGCACGGCCTTGCAGCAACTCGGTAAGCGCGCGCTCGAGCGCGACCTCGAAGCGTGGATGCGCGCCGAAGCTGGCGAAGCAGCCCTGGTCTTTCGGGTGCAACAGCGTCACGTTCATCACCGGGTATTTGCCGCCGAGCGAGGCGTCGCGCACCAGGATGCCGAAGCCGGCTTCGCGCAAACCCTTGATGCCGGCCGCGATGCCGGGGTAACGCGCAATGACTTCGTTGGGCACTTCGGGCAGGCACAGGCCGCCGCTGATGATGCGGTTCTTGATGTGGCGCTCGAAAATTTCGGAGAGCGCCTGGCTGCGCGCCTCCATCAGCGTGTTGCCGGCTGCCATGCCGTTGCTCACATAGAGGTTGCCGATGATGTTGACCGGGAACCAGGTTTGTGCGCCGTCACTGAGGCGCGTGTAGGGCAGGGTGCAGATGCCGCGCGCGACGTTGCCGGAGTTCAGATCGACCAGCACTTCGCCATCGATCTCGCCTTCGGGGTTGTAAAAGGCGTGCAGGGTGGGGTTGAGCATCTCTGCCGGCCACTTGCCATCGTCAGTGGGCGCGAACCAGCGCTCCTGCGGGTAATGTACAAAGGGACGATTGGCGCGCGTGACGCCGAGATTGAAGTGGGTCCAGAAATAATGCGTGCCGAGGCGCTCGAAAAATTCGCCGAGGGCGCTGGCGCGCGCCGCCAGTTTGGTCGCGCCCTTGCCGTTGGCGAACAGCATCGGGCAGTCCTGGTCGCGCACATGGACAGACCAGATCGCCTCGACCGGGTTGAGCCACGATGACTCATCGAGCCGGAAGCCGCGCGTAGCCAGTTTGGCCTGCATGGTGGCGATGGTCGATTCGAGCGAGGCGTCTTTGCTGGGGATGAAGGTTTCGGTTTGCATGGTGGCTTGTTGGTTGTCTTATTTGCTGTGTTGTTTGCGCGCAGGTGCTTTGATGTGGCAATGCTCGGCGAGCATGCGCAGGGTGGCCTCAGGAGCGTGGCCGTCGTCGCCGATGATCAACTGCTCGATCACTTCGGGCAGGAACTCGTCGTCCCAAAGCGCCATCAGGCCGTCGATCATCTGATGCGGCGCGTAGTTGCCGATGAAGTCGGGCACGCTTTTGAGCATCCCGCCGTCCGCACGAATAGCCTTCACTGCGGACTTGGCCTCGGTCACACTGATCGCCGGTTTCGGCGGCTTGCCCGCAGCGAGACACAGAAAAATTGTGTTCATCGAATCGGTATCGGTCTTGCCCTGCGTAACTTTTTGCCACTCGTCGGTGACCAGCGCGTCGTAGTCGCTGATGTCGGTCAGCAGGGTGAACGAATGGAAGCGATCGTGGTATTCGCGCACCAGATCACCGAACGCCACCTTCATGTCGGCGATGCGCGGCAGGTCTTTGGTGCGGATTTTTTTCAGGCGCTTGTCGACAACTTCGAGCAAGGTTGGCGGCACGTCGTCGAGCAAGGTCTTCGGGACCGATGCCTTCTTCTTCGCCGCACGCACTGTCTTGAGAAACTTCTTGAGTTCTTCCGCGCTCAGCAGTCCGCCTGCCGATTTGCCGGCGATGCGTGTGAGCAGGCAGGCGTCGATCACGCTCTCGGCCGACTCGCCCATCAAGGATTCCGGCTCCAGGCCCGCCACGTCGGCGAACCAGTAGGCAGCGTCAATTTCGGTCTGATACAGGCGGCGCTCGGCGAGACGCGCGCGATATTCACTCACGCTCCACGGGTCGCTCAAGCTGCGCGCGCGCAAAAATTCCTTCACGCCTTCGGGTTCGGGCGGGTCATCGATGGTGGAATCGGACGGCAGCGCGAACAAGGTTTTGAGCATCTCGGAGCCGCCGCGCGAATGCGACAAAAAAGTGTGCTCTTGCAGCGAGCGTGCCGCGCGCGTGAGGTTGCCTTCGGAGATGTGTTCCAAATACAGACTGGCCAGCGTGACCATGCGTTTCAACGCGTCGTCAAGATCGGTGCGCAAATGCGCGGTGCCGAAAAAATTGGCAATCTGCACCATGCCCTTGGCGCCATCGATGCGCATCGCGTCCAGCCGCTCCGGTTCGATGATGCCGTTCTTGATGCCGTGATCGAGGGCGCGCGCGAAGTAGGGTCGCACGTCGTAGGTCGTGAGCGCCTGTGGCACCGACACCGGCGCATTGATCGCACTGCTGCGCGCAAGCGCGCTGGCGTCATTCAAAGCGCCGACTCCTCTGCAGGGCCTGCGCCAGCGCCGCCGGTGCTGCGCGCGGGTTTGCCGCTGCCGGGGGCGGCATCGAACCCCTCGTCATCCTCACCTGCCGGGGCTTTTGGGGCATCCACCTCCACCGCACGCGCACGCCCCGCCAGAATCTGGAACACGTGAAAGAACTCGTCCGGGTGATGGTGCGCAAGCCGCCAGGTCAACTCCATCCAGTCCTTGTCGCTCACCTCATCGAGGCCTACGCCGCCGCGCGGCATTTCAAACTGGTCTTGCGCGCTCTCGTCTTCTTCGTCTTTGGGCGTGCGCTCTTCGTCGCTGGCGACGAAGCTGCCGCAGTTTTTGAACACGGTGATTTCATCGATGCGGTCGTCGAGATAATCGGCCAGCACTTCGAGGCCGAGATCTTTCTCGGTCATGGCGGCGATGAATTCGTCGGGGTCCACATCATCGCGAAACACCACCGAATTGATCATCGAGCGCAGGCGGTCGTGGTTGCGCTCGGCATACATTCGCTCCATGATGACGGCGTCGGCAAATTGTTTCGGTGTCACCAGCAAGTTGACCACCGATGGTTTCGATGAGTCGTATTCGCGGATGATCGCCAGCAAATCCTTGGGCGGCAACTCGTCGAGCACAACCACCAAAGCGTGATCGCCCTCGGTGTCGACCAATTCGGTGAGCGCAGATTCAGCAGCGGCGATGTCGCCCGCGTGAATCAGGGCGGAGGCTTTGATGACGGCGGGATGGGACATGGCTTCCGATGCGGATGGGCGGAGTGATTTGGAACAAGTGCGCGAGGTCAGCTGCAGGCGTTCAACTGCGCCGGTCAAAGCCCTGCTCGCCGAGATAGTCTTCGCCGGCCTCGCCGAGGTCTTCCTGGTCATCGTCGCCGTCGTGTTCGTCTGCTTCGGCTGAGGTGCTGCTGCCTGCGGTGGCTTCCGGACCGAGGCGGCCGAGGATGTATTCAAGGCCCGCAGCAATCAGCATGAATTCTTCGCCGCCTGCTTCCTGCAAGGCGCGTTGCACCAGCGGCTTGGCCCACGCCTCCATTTCAAGCGTGGCTGCCACATCCGCCCAAGCGGGGAATTCGCCCGGCTTGGAGCCGACCACCTTCTCCATCATCTCTTTGGCGGGAAAACGAAAGCCGCCATGAAACGCTGGCACCACCATCACCGGGAACGAGTCGATCATCCTGAGCAATTCGCCAAACTGGCTGCGCTTGTCCTTGAGACGTTTCTTCAACACATCGTCACCGCCGGAGTCGAAGCGCAGGTCTTCAATTTCGTAGGCGTAGCTCGAGGACAGTTCGTGGAAATAGGGCGACAGCTTCATGCCAGTGCTTCCTTCAGGTAAGCGCTCCAGATCTCGCGCGCAACCGGCAGCGGATCATCAATCAAACTGCGGCGGCGGTTGTCGTCGTAGGCGCGGCGCTTGTCCGTGTCGGCCAACACCTCGTAAGCTTCCTGCAATTCCTGAAACTGCGCATGCGCCGTCTCAGACGGGTTGCGGTCTGGATGCAGCGCGGCAGCACGTTTGCGGTAAGCCGACTTGATCTCGGCAAGCGTCGCCGTGGGCGGCAGGCCGATGATGCGGTAGTGGTCTTTCATTTGTGTCCTGGTGATCTGTGGCGGCAGCGCTATCGCGTGCAATCGCACCAACAGGCGCCGTCATCGCGCGGTGTCAGCGCGCCGTTTCTTGCCCACTGAAACCGGAGCCGGGGCGGCTCGCGAGGGGCGCTAGATTAACCGATCCGGTGCGCCAGCCCGAAAAAAAAGGCCGCCCGCGGCGGCCCGTCGCCGGCTGCCGCAGCCTACGCCACGTGGTGCACGCTGTCTCCGCGCAGTTGGTCGGTCTTGACGAAATAATGGCGTGCGTAGGCCAGCAATTGGCCATCGCTCGGGTGATCCACCGATTCGATGCCCACCACCTTCCCGGCAACTGCGGGATCATGTTTTTGCAGGTGCTTCATCAGCGCCAGCTTGGCGCCTGACGGCCCCACGATCAGGATCTCGCTCGTGCCGGCAACCGCATGGGCCACCTCGTGGAGATACTGCTGGTCGTCCGGCGCGTGGCCCGAACCGGGGATGCCCGATTTGGTGTGCTGTTTTCTGTGTTTGGAATGGGCGCTGATGTGCTTGTTGTCGGCGGCGTCGACGTTGAAATGAAGTACATGGGCTTCGCTGTGGTCAAGCCACACGACTGCATGATTGAATGACATGAAATGGCTCCTGAAAATGGAATTGGACACTTTTGCTGAAAACCGCGCCACGCCGGGAACCTCTGACAGGCGCGTGCACCTGCCTCCATGGCATTGAGTCATCTGGCACGACCCGGAACCATAGCCCTTGATGCATCGTAGGGCCGTGCGGTGGCGCACACTTGATGTCGATCAACCAAACGCGCCCTGGACAGCTGCTCCACGGAGTGCTTCATGCTGCTGTGACTCGCCCCTCCGCCATGCCGGCAGCGGCGATCCGCAATAGGGCGGGTCTGAGGCTGCCGAACCCAAGCGCGTACTGACGGGTAAATTCCGCACCCAGGAAGAAGATCTGCGCAGAGTAGTAGACCCACAGCAGCAGGGCGATCAGCGATCCGGCAACACCAAAGCTTGACGCCACGCCGCTGTGACCCAGATACACGCCGATCGCATATTTGCCGAGAATGAACATGCCCGCGGTAAACACGGCGCCGATCCAGACGTCGCTCCACGACAGGGGCGCGTCCGGCAGCACCTTGTAAATCACCGCAAACAGGCAGGCGATGGCCCCGAAGGCAATCATGGACGACGCGAGTGCAAAAGCCTCGTAGGCGCTGCGCCAGATTCCGCCCGCATAGCGCTCCAGCACCGCCAGCGCCGCGCTCAGCACCAGTGACACCACGAGCAGGAAGGCCAGTACCAGCACCAGCCCGAAGGAATGAAGCCTGGTGCGCAGGAACACGACAATCGCCGGCCCCTTTGGCGGTTCAATGCCCCACAGCTCATCGAGGCTGCCCTTGAGTTCGACGAACACGCTGGTGGCGCCGACCAGCAGGACGACGGCCGCCAGCATGGTGGCCACTAGCCCGGAAGCCGGATCGTGTGCTCCAGCCAGCAATGCCTGGATGGCATGCGCGCCGTTTGGCCCCATCAGTCCTTCAAGTTGCGCGACGATCTCGCCCTGCGCCGCTTCGGCACCAAAGAAATAGCCGGCTGCAGCAATCGCCACGATCAGGATCGGCGTGATCGAGAACAGCGTATAGAAGGCCAGCGCCGCGCCCTTGCTGCCGGCGCGATGGTCTATCCATGCAGTTAGTGCCTTGCTGAAGACGGCATAGATGCGCCGTGACAAGCGAGGAGTCTCATCGGCCACTTCGAACCCGTTTTTGCGCACTCATGTCAAGCGCCATTGTCCCGTTCTGTAGCGCACACTCTGTGCGGCAGCGTACGCAAGCGGGCTGGTTCCCCGGTTGGGGCAGGGGCTCCTGATGCGCGCGTCGAGGATTATTCAGTGACTGGGACGATTCGTGCACGGACTCCGGTTTGGCGCATACCGCCGGTCCGATATTGAAACGGGCGCCGGCCTGAAAGGCGCATGGATCGGATGCTACGGTGGACATCGGCTCCAGAGCCGCTCCCATTACCGACGGTTTCCAGTCAATGCTAATTCAGGAATACGTCTATGTCCTGCCACTCATGGCGGTCAAAATTAGGTAATCACCTGTCTAAATGGGGTAATAGGGTAGCGTAATACCCCAATACATCGTAGGATTACCCCATTTCCCTGCGCCTGCCTGCCATGCACTCCCTCACCCCCCACTACCTCGCCAACCTGCGCTTCGACGCCCGGCAATTGGCGACGCTGCGTGCCTTGGGGGAATATCGCGGCAAACAGCGCCTCTACGTTGCGCAGTCACCTGAAGCGCTGGGTGACCTGAAACAAGTTGCGGTGATCGAATCGACCGAATCGTCAAACCGGCTCGAAGGCGTGGTGGTATCGAAGGAGCGCCTCAAGTCGCTGGTGCTCAAGAATGCGGTGCCCAAGAGCCGCTCCGAACAGGAGATCGCCGGCTACCGCGATGCCCTGTCATTGATTCACGAGAACGCCGGGGAAATGCCGTTTTCGGAAAACATGATTCTGCAGTTGCACGGCATTCTCTATCGCTACCTTGCGCAACCGGGCGGGCACTGGAAGGCAAGCAACAACGATATCGTCGAGCGGCATCCAGACGGCGCAACGCGCGTTCGCTTTCGACCGGTGGCGGCACACCTTACAGCGGTGGCGATGCGTGATTTGATTGCACGCCAGCACGCAGCATTGGACCAGCACTCGGCTGACCCACTGGTGCTGGTGCCGTTGATCGTTCTTGACTTCCTGTGCATCCATCCATTCTCCGACGGCAATGGCCGGATGGCCCGGCTGCTGACCTTGCTGCTGCTGTATCAATTCGACTATGCGGTCGGACGCTACATCAGCCTCGAGCGCATTTTTGAAGAATCGAAAGAGAGTTACTACGAAACGCTGGAAGCGAGCTCGCAAGGCTGGCATGAAGAACAGCATGACATCCGCCCCTGGCTCGACTACTTCTGGGGCGCATTGCTGCGTGCCTACAAGGAATTCGAAGAACGGGTCGGCACCATCGAGCGTGGCCGCGGCGCCAAGGGCGACCGGGTGCGCGCCGACATCCTCAAACGTTCCCTGCCGTTCTCGATTTCGGAAATAGAGGAAGCCTGCCCCGGCGTCAGCCGCGACATGGTGCGTGTGGTGCTGCGGGCGATGAAGTCCGAAGGGTTGATCGCCTCGACCGGAAAAGGGCGCGGGGCGAAATGGGTTTGCCTGAATCAAATAAGGGTACCCAAATGAACTTGGACTGCGCCTCTCTCGATCACTTGCGGCAAAACCACCCGGCTTGGCGCTTGTTGCGCTCGGATAGGGGGACCTTACGGCGCGGCGATCCGAAAAAGCCTCTGTGCCAAGTTGCGCAAATCGGCGCCCCGCCTGGCCTGAAACCCGCATCCACAGCTATTTTCCAAGGCAATGCCGTGGAAACCGTCTCCCACCAAAGGTTTCCAGACTATCAATATTCGGAATCAGTCAGTCGGCGCCAACCCCATCGCCTCTCCCATGTGGATCGTCCGCTCCGGCGCCCACTCCGGGTTGAAGCGCATCGTTCCTTTGGGAAACAGCATCACCACTGTCGAGCCGAGCAGGAAGCGCCCCATCTCCGCGCCTTGCACCAGCGTGACGGCATCGCCGTCGTAATGCCATTCGCGCACGTCGCGCGTGCGCGGCGGGTTGACCACGCCATGCCACACCGTCGCCATGCTGCCGACGATGGTGGCGCCCACCAGCACGAGCACGAAAGGGCCGTCCGCGCTGTCGAACACTGACACCACACGCTCGTTGCGCGCGAACAGGCCGGGGATCATGCGCGCGGTCTGCGGGTTGACTGAATACAGATCTCCGGGCACATAGATCATCCGGCGCAGCGTGCCGCGCGCCGGCATATGGATGCGGTGGTAGTCCCGGGGGCTGAGATAGAGCGTAGCGAAGGCGCCGTCGTCAAATTGCGCGGCAAGCTGCGCATCGCCGCCCAGCAACGCGCGCGTCGAATAGTGGTGGCCCTTGGCTTGGAAAATCTGGTCGCGCTCGATCTCGCCAAACTGGCTGATCGCGCCGTCGACCGGGCACAGCCACGGCGCAGCGCCCGCATCGGCTGCACCGGCGAGAGGCCGCGCGCCTGCGCGTAGTGCGCGCGTGAAAAATGCGTTGAAGCTCGCGTAACTCTCGACGCGCGGATCGGCTGCTTCGTTCATGTCGACGCCGTAGCGTTTGATGAACCAGCGGATGATGGCGTGGGTGACGGCACCGGCGTGCGCATCGGCAATCAGGCTGCCGAATTGCGTGATCGCTTTTTTCGGCAGCAGGCGTTGCAGCAATGCTGCGGAGCGGTCGGACACGAATGAAGAATGGCAGCGGGCCGACGTTTGGGGTGGCCGATTTTAGCGGGTTGACGTTACGCAGGGATGCCAAGCAGCCGTGCCGCATTGCCACCGGTGACTGCCGCGAGATCCGCACCACCTAAACCGGCCGCGCGCAGCCAGCCCACCGGGTCTTTCTCGCCGACCGGGTAGTCGCTGCCCATCACCAGCCGGTCACACCCCACGCGCTCGATCAACACCTTGAGCACGGCAGGGTCGTAGACGCAGGTGTCGTAATGGAACGCACGCAGGAATTCGCTTGGATTCCGCCCGCCGGTGTTGCGCACGGTGTCGGGCCGATTGAGCGTGTTGCGGTCCATGCGTCCCATGTAGTGCGGGAAGTAGCCACCGCCGTGCGCCATCACCACTTTCAAATCCGGGTGGCGCGTCATCACGCCTTCATAGATCAGCGACGCCATGGCTTTGGTTTCTTCGATCGATTGACCAAGCGAATTCCACATCGCGTATTGCTGAAACCATGGATCCCGTGCGCCTTCGGGGTGGATCCACACGGTGATGCCGCGCGCCGCAACGGCTTCCCAAAACGGTGCAAACACCGGGTCACCGACGTAGACGCCGTGGTAACTGGAAGCAATGTTCGCGACCTTGAGTTGCAGCGAGGTACATGCACGCTCGAGTTCGCCCGCGGCCAGCGCGACATCCTGCAATGGCAGCACCATGCTGCCGATGAAGCGCGTCGGGTGGCGCACCACCCAATCGGCCGCCTGGTCGTTGCAGCGCTGGCAGAGCGCGAGATCAGTGGGCGCATCGGCCCACGACGTGCCCTGCAGCACCGTGCTGGCGGTGACGACGGCCATGTCGATGCCGCGCGCGTCCATGTCTTCGATTTCGAGCCCAGGGTCGAACATGCGCGCCATCAGGGTCTGCGCGCCAGGGCGCGGCGCGGATGCAGGCGTGGCGCCGAAGCCGGTGAACACGGTCTTGTTGGTGGAGGCCTTGAAGACTTCCGGCTCGAGCATGTGGGCGTGGAAGTCAATGACCGGTGTGCGCACTGGCACGCCGGCCGGGGCAGTGCTGCCGGGCGCTTGCATCAGTTATTGGGCTTGATGTTGGCCTTTTGCGCCACGTCTTTCCAGCGCGCAATCTCGGCAGCCATCTGGGCGCCGAGTTCTGCGCCTGTGGCACCGCCTGCATTGACAGTGAGCGTGTTGAAACGCTGCACGACATCGGGCGATTTCAATGCTTTGGCGAGTTCATCCTCAAGCTTCTTCACAATCGCCGGCGGTGTGCCGGCAGGCGCAAACAGCCCGCCCCACAACTGCACATCGAGTTGCGGGAAGCCTGCCTCCAGCATGGTCGGCAAGTCCGGAAAGGCTGTCATGCGCCGTGGCGCCGTGACTGCCAGCCCGCGCACCTTGCCGCCGCGCATTGCGGCGGAAGCGGGGCCGGAGTCGGCAAAGGTCATCAGCACATCGCCCGCTATTACCGAAGCGACCGACTCATTGGTGCCTTTGTAGGTAATGTTTTGCATCGCGGTGCCGGCGTGAATGTTGAAGAGCTCCGTGGTGAGTTGGAACGCTGCCGTACTGGCTGCGTAGTTGGCCTTGGCCGGGATGGCTTTGGCGTAGTCCGCGAGCTCGCGCATGGTTTTGATCGGCGTCGCAGCGTTGACCACGGCGATCAGCGGGAAGTTGGCGACCATGCCGACCGGCACGTAGTCCCTGATGGGGGAGTACGAGAGTTTCGAGAACATCACCGCGTTGAACACCATCGGGCCTGACGGCGCGATCATCAGTGTGTAGCCATCGGGCGCTGCCTTGGCTACGAACTCGGCGGCGATGATGCCCGAGGCGCCCGGCTTGTTTTCAACCAGCACCGGCTGGCCCAAGTTCTCGGTCATCTTCTGCGCAACCACGCGCGCGATCACGTCGATGCCGCCGCCGGCGGCGAGGCCGATGACAATGCGCACCGGTTTGTTGGGATAGTCCTGTGCCTGCGCAGATGGCGCCGCGAGGAAGCAGGCCACGAGGGCGGTAACCGTGGCGAGCGTGGTGCTGGGATGGCGCAACATGAGTATGGACATAGTCAGGTGAGGCAAAACCACGGTGCCGGGGTCGCAAGTGTAGCCCGTCGGCGGGAACGAAAACGCCACCCGAGGGTGGCGTTTTGGGCGAGCGGGGACAAGGCCCGCGCTGCGGCAACGCCAATCAGGTGCCACGTCCCCACAGACCGCAATAGCGGCGTGCGACGAATGGCAGGTTGTTGGCATAGCCAGGCCAGTTTTCATACTTGGGCAGCTTGAATTCCTTTTCTGCGGGTTCCCAGCATTTGCCAGCCTGCGCGAGGGTTTTCATTTCGGCAGAGGCGTCCTGCAAAAATTCAAGCTGATCCTGCACATCTTTCTTGGTGCCGAGACGGTCACCGGGGCCAGGATGGCCGGGGATCATGCGCTCCCAATCCATCGCCAGCACTTTTTTCATGAAGCCCTCGGCCTGCAGGGGGTGAAAGTCAATCATGCCGCGCCCGGGCACGCCGCCGACCGGAATGGTATCGACGATGAAGATGATCTTCTCTTTCGGCAGCCGCATCACCAGCGTGCTGTCAGAGTGGTTGAGGCCGTGATACGAGAGTTCGAGTGTGGTGCCGCCGAGCTTGATGACACGGCCCTTGTCGCTCACCACTTCATCCGGGAGCACCGTATGCGGGTCTTTGAGTACCGCCAGTTGTGCCTTGGCGCGGTGATGGGAGACGAACTTGGCCCCGGCATCCTTGAACGCCTTGCCACCGGCGATGTGGTCGAAGTGATGATGGCTGTAGACCACGTACTTGACTGGCTTGTCGGTCACCTTGCGGATTTCATCAAGGTAGGCTTGCCCGCCGGTGGGGCGGCCGTAGGCCACCGGGTCGGTGGCGATCACGCCGGCCGGCGTGACCACGAACATGGCCTGATGCCCGCCATTTCGGAAGATATAGACGCCGTCGGTGCCATCGACTTTGGTGGTGGCGATCTGTGGCCGTACCGGCGCAGCGGGCGGGGTAGCTGCGGGCGCTGCAGCAGGTGCCGCAGCGGGCGCTGCGCTCGGGGCAGGCGCAGTCTGGGCGAGCGCCGGCAGCGCGAACGTCAATCCGCAAGCCAGCAGTGCAATAGCCAATGGTGAACGATGCATGAGAGTCTCCTGTGGTCGGTCTGGTGGGTATTCGTCAGGTAGTCAATTCAGTTGATTCAATGGCGCGTTGCGAATCGCGCGCCAGGCAACTTAACACTTTTGTGCCGCTGCTATTCCATTGTCAGGTGTCAGGTGTCAGGTGTCAGGCGTCAGACGTCAGACGTCAGGCCGCGAAGCGCACGCCCACGCGTCCGATCAGACCGAAGTCGATTTCCACCGCATCGCCCGGCGCAACTGCAAATGGTTTGAAGCAAGTGCCAGTGGTGACCACCGCGCCCTTCTTGAGCGTCACGCCGATGCCCGACAACTCGTTGGCGATCCAGGTGAGCGCGAGCAGCGGGTCGCCGAGCACGTTGACGCCACTGCCGGTGAACTGCGCGCCGCCTTTGATCTGCGCCGTCACGCGGTGATGAATTAAATCGAGCGTGCGCCATGCCTCGGGCGCTGCCGCGCCGAGGATGAAGTAGTCGGTGCAGGCATTGTCGGCAATCAGTTGCGCCGCGCCTGCTGCCTCAAAAGGCTTGAAGCGCGAGTCCGGCACTTCAATCGCCGGGTGCAAGGTGGCAATGGCCGCCACCACTTCAGCGCGGGTGTAAGGCGCGGCACGTGGCGGCAGATCGCGCGCCATGCGAAACGCGAATTCACCCTCGACCACGCGCATCTGGTTGCCGGTGAGGTCAATCGTGCCATCGTTGGCGATCACCCGCTCGGCGAGGATGCGCCCGGCGAGCGGGCCATCAACCTGAATGTGTTGCTGGCCTGCAGTGCTGGTGGCGGCAATCTTCCAGCCGAACAGCGGCTGTGCGCTACGTTGTTCGTAGCAGGCCTGGATCGCATAGCCCGCAGCGCGCGTGGCCGGGCGCAAGACCGGTGGCAAATGATCGAGGTGGCCGCGTGTTTGCCAGAGCGACCAGATCAGATCGGCGGCTTGCTGTGCAGCTTGCGGTGCGGCTTGTGTTGCGATGACGGTAGTCATGTTGGGTGGGGAGGTGATTGTCATGGCCGCAATTGTTGCACGGGCGCATCGTCGTGCCTGATTTCAGAGGAGAAATGCCTCATTGTTGCCCACATGAATGCCTATACATGTCATGATTCGCGTCCACACTGACATGCGTTTTCCGGGCTTGTTTTTTCTGTTTTTTGTCCTGTTTTTTCTCTGTTGAATCCGTCTTCGATCATGCTGCGTTCACACATTTTGTTCTCTGCCGTTCTCGCTCTGACTGCCGTTCAGGCCTTGGCCGTGGATCCCGCTTGCGTTGCGCCTGGCGCGCCCTCTGCCCAAACCGCCGAGCTTACCCAGGCCAGTGCGCGTCTGCTGGCCGGCCTGCCGCCAGCCGGTGCGCAGGGCCGCGAAATCAGTGCGACGCCGGCTTGGGTGGCGCACGCCAAGGAAATGGACAGCACGTGGAAGCGCACCAGCGAGCGCCAACTCGCGCTCTGGCGCACCTTCGCCGATCGCGAAATCGACAAGCTCGATGGTGCGCGCGGCACGCTCTACTACCCATTCAGCGGCCCCGATTTTGTCTACGCCCATACCCTGTTTCCCCATGCGCAACGCTATGTGCTGGTGGGGTTGGAGCCTCCCGGCGCCGCGCCGCGCTGGAGCACGATGAACGAAACACAAGCGGGTGCGAGCCTCACGCAATTGCGCCAGTCGATGGCGTCCTTGCTGCGTTTGAGTTTCTTCCTCACCAACAACATGAAAAATGACCTCAAGCGCGGGCAGTTGCAAGGTGTGGCCCCGGTGCTGATGGCGATGGCGGTGCGCAGTGGCTTTGAGGTGCAGGCGGTCGATGCAGTGCACTTGTCCGCTGACGGCGCGCTGTGCATGGGTGCCGTTACAGGCGCACGCACCAACGGTGTCCGGCTGGTGCTCGCAGCGGCGGAGACGAAAGCGGCGGGGGGGGCAGCGGCTGGCGGGGCAACCGCGGCACGAGCTGGGGCGGCAACCGCCGTGGCGGCTCCGCGCGAAATCGTGTATTTGCGCGTCGATCTCGAAGACAAGGCATTGATCAATACGCCCGAATACGCGCGCTATGTGCGCAGCCTGGGGCCCGGCCCGGTGTTCCTTAAATCAGCGTCGTACCTGATGCACAAAAATTATTTCAGCCAGTCACGCAAGTTGGTACTGGAGCGTGCCAAGTTTGTGTTGCAGGATGACTCTGGCATTCCCTTCAGTGCCTACACCGGAGCGGAGTGGAACGGCAAGTTTTACGGCTCTTACGTGCAGCCGATCGGCATGTTCAAAAGCTGGAACCAGCCTGCGCTGCGCCAGGCCTACGCGCGCAATGCGCAGCCGCTCGACTCCGGCATCGGCTACAGCCATCGCCGCGGCACCAGCAATCTGCAGTTGTTCGAGCGCCGCCCGCCCAAGGTGGCGATGCAGTGAACCGGCGGCGCTTCGCGGCGGCGCTGGGCGGCACGGCTGCGGCATGGCCATTGACGGCGCGGCGCGGCGCGCAGGCGGCTACCGTGCAGGCAGCGCGTGATCCGCTGGGCGCGATCCGCGCCGCGATGCAGACAGCAGGCGATGCATTTGACGCGGTGTGGCGCGACCCGCGCTTTGAACTGCAAATCATTTACACGCGCGTTGACCGCCAGCCACGGTCGTCCGCAGGTGCTGCCGCACTTGCATCCGCATCTTCACTAGCACCTGCACCAGTACCTGCATCCTCTCCCACACCCAAGCTCACACACTTTCGTTTCGGTGTTGAACCGCAGCGCTGGTTTGCGCCGGCAAGTTTGGTCAAACTGCCAGTCGCGGCGCTGGCGCTGGAGCGCGTGAGTGAATTGGCCGCACGCGGCGCCAACGGGTTGACGCGTGACACGCCGTTTGCCTTGCGCAGTCCCATGCGCTGTGTGCAGCCATCCGCCGCCGAGAGCGAATCGGTGGCGCGCGCGATCCGCCGCATGTTCGTGGTGAGCGAGAACGAACCGTTCAACCGCCTTTACGAGCTGCTCGGCCAGAACCGCATCCACCAACGGTTTTCGGCCATGGGACTGCCGCACAGCCGCATCATCAACCGCATCGCGCCGTGTTCTGCCGCAGACAACCGCGTCACTGGCGCGGTCGAATTTATCAACGCCGAGCAGCGTGTGCTGGCGCGCGTGGAGGGTGAAGCGGCAGAAGTGCGCCGCTTCCCGCATGGCAAGGCACTCAAGGGCAGCGCCTGGGTCGAAGGCGGCAAAACCATCCCCGGCCCGCGTGATTTTTCCGAACGCAATTTCATGCCGCTCGATGACGCGCACCGCATGGTGATGACGCTGGTGCTGCCTGACGTATTGCCTGTCGCACAGCGCTTTGCGCTCGATGCCGATGCACTGGTGTTCCTGCGCCACTGCATGGGCATGCTGCCTTCGGAGTGTGCTGAACCTCTCTACAACCAGCGAGAGTATCCGGACAGCTATTCCAAATATCTGCTTGGCGGTTCGGGCCTCGCGCAGATGCCGCCGGGCGTGCGCTCGTTCAACAAGGTGGGCCGCTCGTTCGGCTACCTCTCCGACTGTGCCTACATCGTCGATGCGCGACGTGGTGTGGAGTTTTTTCTCTCGGCCTCGGTATACGTCAACGAGGACGATGTGCTCAACGATGGCCGCTATGAATACAAAGAATTGGGCTGGCCCTTTCTGGCTGCACTGGGGCGCGCTGCGCTGGAGGTCGATGCGGCGCGGCCACGCGCGCAGCCGGCAGTGCTGCTGGGTGCGGATGGGCGTTTCGTGGCTTGAAGGTGTGTGGCTGACGGGTGATGCGGCGGGTTGACGCGGTGCGGGTGCGCGGACGGCCACAGCGTTCCGGCACGTTGGCTCCTGCAGGTCGCACGTCCCAACCGTTTTAGGCGGGCATCAATCCAAGCTGTACGCGCTCGCTGCGCAGTTGCGCAATTTGTCCACGCACGTGCTCAATGCCGGCGCGGGCTGCCGCGCGGCGCAGGGCCGTGCGCCTATCTTCTTCTTGTGCCTGGTGGCGCGCCGCAATGGCCTCGGCTTCGCAGACCGTGCGTGCGGCGCGTTCGGCTGCGGCCAGATGCTCCAGTGCAGCGATGCGCTCTTGTTCGGCCATCTGCCGTGCTTGCGTTTCACTGAGCAATAACCGTTCGGCGCCAAGCCGTGCGCGTTGTGCGGCAAGCGCCGTCACCTCGGCCTGCGTGCGTGCGGTGGTGGCTGCGCATTGCGCAGCGGCAATGCGAGCGGCAAGCTGGGCGGCGTGGGTACGCACGCGTTCCATGCGTGTGAGAGCGGTCTCGGCGGCTGCGCGTTGGTGCGCCGCTTCGGCTGCTCCGCGCTGCAGGCCATTGCGCTCGCGGATTTGTGTGATGACCTCGCGCAGACCGTCCGCTTGCGCCTGCAGCGCTGCGTGAGTCGCCGATTCCAACGCGCTTCGTTGCTTTAGCAGATCATTGCGGGCGTCTTGCGCTGCAATGCGCGCGAGCGTTGCGTTGCGCGTATGCTGCTCCCGTTCGCTGCGCAGCGCAAGTGCCGCGCAGAGCGCTGCATCGCTTGCGGCCTGTTCACGCGCCCGCTGCGCAGCGTCCTCTTCTGCCGTCGCGCGCGCCGCAGCCGCCTGTTGCGCACGGCATTCGTGATCAGCGCGCTCAAGTGCCGCAGCTTGCGATGATTGCTCGGCAGTGATGCGTGCGTGCGATGCTGCGAGCATGCGCTGCTCTACCGCGCAGCGTGCTTGCGCGGCCTCGCGTGCCAGTTGTTCAGCCCGCGTGCGTTCTGCCGCTGCGTGGTGCAGCGCGGATTCAGCATGGATGCGCTGGCGCAGGGCTTCGGCAGTGCGTGCTGCGGCGTTGGCGCGGGCGCTGGCGAGGGCGGCGAGTTCCCCGTCGAGTTCGGCTACTGCCTGCGCCTCGGTCTGCGCACGCAACTCTGCGGCGCTGCGGCAGGTGACATCATCGAATGCGGCTTGGTCAGTCTGCAGGCGGGCGGCAGTGCGTTCGCGTGCGCGCGTTGCGATCTCCTCATAGGCATCTTGCGCTGACCCCGCCGGTAGTGCGTCAACGACCGGCGCGACCGGCACGCGGTGTTGGGCATTGGACTCGGCTTTGATCCGGGCAATCGCCTCGTGAATCGCCGCGAGGCGCGACTCTTCCTCGGGTGTGGCTGAGAAGGCGACGCGCAGGGGCGTTGGCTTGCACAGGGCTTGGGTCATGGGCAGCGGCCGGTTGGTTGACGCGGGCGGAGAGATGAAACGGCGATAGCGCGGAGATAGCGCATGGACAAGTCAGAGATGCAGTGGAGGCAGAACGGAGTAAGCGCGGAGACACCGCGAGGACAATCAGGAGCCAAAAACCTGCATGCCGATTATTCGCGCAGCCGCATTCTCCGGTGCGTCAATCAGGCGGACAAAAGCCGCTTAGTTCCGGCGCTGGCAATGCTGTTATGCTTTCGCGCTCAGCTTGCGCAGCCTGCGCGGGAATGCCGCAGAAACGGCCCGGTAGTGGGAAACAGCCCATAGTGGGAAACAGCCCGTAGTGGCAAACAGCCCAGACGGGGGCCCTGCTTTCACCCGCCGCGTCCCTTGTTGTAGTGCCTCGCGCAATACCTGACTTCTCAATTTTCCGGAGCCACAGACCATGGATCGCATCGACCCCAAACACCTCGCGCAAGAATATAAAGATGTGCAACTGCTGATCGACGGCCAATGGCGCGCCGGCGCGGGCGGGCGCACCATCGATGTGCTCAACCCCGCTACCGGCGCCAAGATTGGCACCGTGGCCCGCGCCGAAAAGGCCGACCTCGACGCTGCGCTTGCGGCCGCCGACAAGGGCTTCAAGACCTGGCGCAAGGTCTCTGCCTACGACCGCTACAAGATCATGCGCAAGGCCGCCGACCTGATGCGCGAGCGCGCCGACAGCATTGCGCGTTTGATGACGATGGAGCAGGGCAAGCCCTTCCCCGAAGCCAAGATCGAAACCGTGCTCGCCGCCGACCTGATCGACTGGTTTGCCGAAGAAGGCCGCCGCGCCTATGGCCGCATCGTGCCGTCGCGCGCCGAAGGCGTGCAGCAATTGGTGTTCAAGGAACCAGTCGGCCCGGTGGCGGCCTTTACGCCCTGGAATTTCCCGATCAATCAGGTGGTGCGCAAGCTCTCGGCAGCACTCGCCACCGGCTGCTCGATCATCGTCAAGGCGCCCGAAGAAACGCCGGCCGCGCCGGCCGCTTTGCTGCAGGCCTTTGTCGACGCCGGTGTGCCGGCCGGCGTGATCAATCTGGTCTATGGCGTGCCCTCGGAAATTTCCGAATACCTGATTCCGCATCCGGTCATCCGCAAAATCACGTTCACCGGTTCCACTCCGGTGGGCAAACAGCTTGCTGCCCTCGCCGGCCTGCACATGAAGCGTGCCACCATGGAATTGGGCGGCCATGCGGTAGCCATCGTGTTTGATGATGCCGACATTGACCGCGCCGCCACCTTGCTCGCGGGCGCGAAGTTTCGGAATGCCGGCCAGGTGTGCATTTCGCCGACGCGCTTTTTGGTGCAGGAAAAAGCTTACGACCGCTTCGTCGAAAAATTCACGGCAGCGGCCAAGGCGCTCAAAGTTGGCAATGGCCTTGAAGAAGGCGTGACCATGGGTCCGCTCGCCAACGCGCGCCGCGTGGCGGCGATGGAACGCATCGTCGCCGATGCGACGGCCAACGGCGCACAGATTTCCACCGGCGGCAAGCGCATCGGCGACAAAGGCAACTTCTTCGAACCGACCGTGCTGACCGGCTTCACCACCGAGGCGCGCATCCTGCACGAAGAGCCGTTCGGCCCGGTTACGCCGATCGCCCGTTTCGCCACCTTTGACGACGCGGTCAAGGAAGGCAACCGCCTCACCTATGGCCTCGCCGCCTATGCCTACACCTCGTCGCTCAAGACCGCCACCGCCATCGGCGCCGCGCTCGAGAGCGGCATGGTGTCGATCAACCATCACGGTTTGGGCATGCCCGAGATTCCGTTTGGCGGCATCAAGGATTCGGGCTATGGCTCGGAGGGTGGTTCCGAAGCAATCGAGTCGTATCTGAACATCAAAGTGGTGTCGCAGATGTCGGTGTAGGTTTGCACCGGCACATTGATCCGCCACACTCATCCGGCGTTTGCTTCAGGCAAGACAAGGCCACCTTCGCGGTGGCCTTGTCTTGTAGGGGGCATGAGACGGTTTTGACCGAGTCCCGTATTGAGAGAGTCCCGAATGTTGATCACCAAGAAATCGATAGCGGTGTTGAGTGCGCTGTGCTGTTGCCTGCCACTGGCTGCGCGCGCGCAAGCGCCGGCCGCACCGGCGGCGTCTGCTTCTGCTTTTCCCTCCAAGCCAGTACGCATCCTCGTCGGCTTCACCCCCGGCGGAGGCCCCGACATCGTCGCGCGCGCGCTGGCGCAAAAACTGGGCGAGGCGTGGAAGCAGCCGGTCACTGTCGAGAATCGCCCCGGTGCCGGCGGCAACATCGCCGCGCAAGCGCTCGCCACTGCAGCGCCTGACGGCACCACGCTGCTCTCGGTCACCCCCGGCCACGCCGTGGCCCCGGCGATCTACCCCAAGCTGCCGTTTGACACCGTCAAGGATTTCGCAGGCATCACGCTCACTGCCACCGGCCCGGCGCTGGTGATCGTGTCGCCGCAAATCAATGTCAAGAGCATGGCCGAGTTGATTGCGCTCGCCAAGGCGCAGCCGGGCAAGCTCAATTACTCGTCTGCCGGCATCGGCAGCGGCTCGCACTTTGCGGGCGAGTTGTTGCGTTTGCAAAGCGGGATCGATGTGGTGCACGTGCCGTTCAAGGGCATTCCCGAAGCGCTCACCGAAACCATGGCCGGGCGCATCCAGTTCTTCGTCTCGCCTTATGCGAGCGCCATCAACCTCGTCAAGGAGGGCAAGGCGCGCGCGATTGCCGTGACCGGCGACAAGCGCATGCCCGATCTGCCCGATGTGCCGACCGCGATGGAGTCGGGTGCCGCCAGCTACAAATGGATCTTTTGGTACGGCCTGCTCGCGCCCGCCAACACACCGAAGGCGGTGCTCGCGCAATTGAATGCCGACATCACGCGCGTGCTCAAGTCGCCCGAGATCCGCCAGCGCTTCACACCGCTCGGCATTGAGCCGGTGACCAGCAGTGGTGAGGAATTCGACAAGCTCATCGCCGAAGAAATCGCCAGCTTCACGCGCATTGCACGTGCGGCGAACATCAAGGTGGAATAGACCACCGCTACTTAAAAAGGAAGCACCATGAAAGCAAGCACCAACGGCATCGAACTCAATTACACCGTCGAAGGCTCGGGCACCGAGTGGATCACGTTGTCGCATTCCCTCGCCTGCGACACCGGCATGTGGGACGAGCAGATGGAAATGCTCAAGCCAAAATTCAAAGTCCTGCGCTTCGACACGCGCGGCCACGGCGGCTCCAGCGCCCCCAAAGGCCCCTACACGCTCGAACAAATGGCCGATGACGTGCACGGCCTGTTCGCAGCCCTTGGCATCAAGCAAACCCACTGGGTCGGCCTGTCGATGGGCGGCATGATCGGCCAGACCTATGCGCTTAAATATCCGGGCGTGTTCAAGAGCATGGTGCTGGCCGACACCACCAGCCGCCGCCCGCCCAACGCCGAACAGATGTGGGGCGACCGTGTCAAAGCGGTGCAAGCGAACGGCATGCAGGCAGTCTTGCAAACCACGCTCGAGCGCTGGTTCACCGCACCCTATCGCGCCGCCCATCCGGACGTGATGGCGCGCATCACCAAATCGATTCTCGGCACGCCGGTCGATGGTTTCTGCGGTGCCTGCCTGGCGATTTCAAAAATCGATGTGATGGACCGCCTCAAGGAAATCAAGTGCCCGACCATGGTCACAGTAGGCGATCAGGATCACGGCACGCCGCCCGAGATGGCCAAGATCATTCACGAGAACTTGCCAGGGTCGGAGCTGTTCATCATTCCCGACGCGGCGCACATCTCCAATATTGAACAGCCGGTGGTGTTCAACAAGATGCTCGGGGAGTTTTTGGCGAAGGTGGCCGGGAAGTAGTCCGGCAAGTTGATTCAAAGCGGATGAGTGCGATGCTCTGAAACCCGCTCCCAGAGCCATTACTCAGGCATAGGGTGCCGTAGAGTGGCTCTGGGAGCGGAGTTCAGGAACATCACCTCGCCGCATTTGTGACGAATGCTATGCCTGCGTTGTGCCGAACTCAAAGCCCTGCGTCTTGAGCGGCCTGCGCCACAGCGGGATCGCCGCCATCGTCCGCTGCGCTCGGCTTTGGCAAATAGGGTGCAAGCGGAGTCGGCAACCCGCGCAAAAACGCCGCATCAGCAAACGAATACATGGGCAGCAACCCTGTGATGACGCCTTGCATGGCGTTCGCCTGCAAACGATCACGCCGCGCCTTGCCGGGGTCGCGCCCCTTGCGCGCTGCGACCCAGCGTTTGTGCAGTACGAAATAGCGCGGATCGACCACACGCATGCGGCACGGGTAGCCATCGGCGAGAAACACCGTTTGGGTAAGTGTTGGCGCATCGTTAAGCAGGCGCTGGCCCTCAAGTCCGATCGGTCGCACGTTGTCTTTCGAGGCGGCCTTGCGCCCGTCATCGGGCTCTGGCATCAGAAAATCGACCGCATAGCCTGCCGCATTCCGCACGCTGAAACTGCGGTTGATCTCCATGCTTACCGTGAAAGTTTTGTCGGCCTTGCGCAGAATCGATGAAAACCCCTTCAATTGAGCATCGTCGAAATCACCCGCAAAGGCAATGCCGGCGCGCCCGTCCCACAGCAGATCCAGATCACGCGTGGCGGTGATATCGGGATCAAACAACACTGACGCCAGCGATTCGTACGCGTACAAACTGTTGGTGCCCACCACCTTAAGACGTTCGCCCACACCGGCTTTAGCCAATAGGTTGATCACCTTGCCTGCCATCTGCGGCAGGCGATTGAGGCGCTCCACCTTGATGTACTTTGCGTAGCGCGTCAGTTCCGGCAGCAATTGCGCGCGCCGTTCAGCGGCGGCAGCTTTGTCCGCTTGAAACGAGCTGTAGCGCCCCTCCGCTTGCGGAGATCGGGCACCCTGCGATTTGCCCAGGCCGGCGCGGCCAAAGCCGTGGAACAGGTAGTCGCGGCCGGCGCTGGTCTTCCAGGTCATCCAGCCCATCGCATCGTGCGTCTGCGTGGCTGCAAAAAACGCTTCGGCGATCTGGGCGGCGTCCTGAAAGGTTTTCACCTGCGCAGGAGATGCTTCGGCCCAGGGGGCAGTGACTTGCCCGGGGGTTGTTGACCGGGATCCGGTAACCATGAGTAAATTTCATTCAAATTTAAATATTTTTCATTTTGAATGAAAAAACACAATAAATCAACTGTCGATGATGCTGATGTTGCCGGTACCACGCCGACGGTGCGCTGGCGCAGTTTGCGGCGTGACCTGCTCGACTATTGCGAGCGTGACACCTGGGCGATGGTGCGGCTGGTGCGTACGCTGGAAGGCAACAAGGCGTACAAGGTGCCAGGTGGTGCGAAAGGCGCGAACGCCGCACACCCGGACGGCAGGCCACGCCGCCAGCGCGGGCCTGCGCCGCAACGGGATTTCCTTACGGATTTGCTCGCGCCAGAGCCACCCGCCAAGCGCCGGCGGCGGTGACGGCGGGTGGGAGTGCTTTGGCGCTTCTATTTCGTACCATTGATCCGGATGACTACACGTGGCGCGGATCCAGCGTGTTGTTGAGTGAGCGCCATCATGCGCCAATCAATCAAAGCTAGAATGACAGTATGAAATCTCAGGTCAGCTACACGCGCGCGCAGACGCGTGGTCGGGCGCAGGTGGCGGCAGGGATGATGAATTGCCGGGCCGGTCAGAGGGCGCTCGCATGACGGCCTTGACCGACGCTGAACGTCTGTCCATGCGCGATCAGCCATTCGACATCCAGCCGCTGCGCCGCGCCACGCTCACTGACCTCAAGCGCACCTTGTTTGAAGACGAGTACTTGCCCGGTGCGTTTGCTGCGGACGTGCTGGCCGCCAACGAACGCAGCTATGAGGAGCGGCTTGCTGCCTGCCGCATGATCGTGGCTGCGGATGAGCCGGTGCCAACGGTACTGGGCGCGGTCACGTTGGCGGCGCAGCCCATGGCGCTGTTGCCTTGTGCCTACGTGCAGTTTTTACGCATTGACGGCACTACGCTGGCCGGGCCGGTGGTTGATGAGACCGTGATCGACGCACCGCTGGCCGCAGCCATCCGCCGTCTCGATGAAAAGCTCGCGTCGCACAACCGGGTGAGCGTGGAATTTGCGTCTGCCCCGGTTGAGAAGTGGCGCTACCTTTATCCGCCCGCCGCGTTGACGCAGATCACTCGCAACGCCGTGATGCACCGCATCTATGAAGCCACCAATGCGCCGGTACGCGTCTATTGGTATGACGACCGCATTGAGATCAGCAGTCCGGGCGGGCCTTATGGCAGCGTGACTGCGCAGAACTTCGGGCAGCCTGGCTATGCCGATTACCGCAATCCGCACATCGCCGAAGCCATGCGCGTGCTCGGGCTGGTGCAGCGCTTTGGCGCCGGTATTTCACTGGCCCAGGCCGCGCTGCGCGACAACGGCAACGCGGCGCTCGAATTCAAGGTGGAGCCGACCATGGTTTTTGTCACCTTGCGTCCGAACGTTCTTTGACCTTTGTGCTGGCGGGAAGGAAACGCTGCGGCCGGCCCCTGCTTCAGCCAAGTTGATCACGTTGCTCCTTGAGTTTGACCAGCGTGTCGCGAAACTCGGCCAGCCGCGCCTTCATCTGTTCGACAACTGCCGCCGGCGCGCGCGCGACAAAGCTCTCGTTGCCAAGTTTGGCTTCGGCCTTGTGAATCTCATTTTCGACGCGTGCAATTTCCTTGGTTAGACGCGCCCGCTCGGCCTCGAGGTCAATCTTGATTTCGAGCATCAGGCGGAACTGGCCGGCCACGGCGACCGGGGCCGGACTTTTCGGCAATGCGTCAACGATGCGTACTTCCGAGAGCCGTGCAATCGCCTGCATATAGGGCGCGGCGCGGCTGAGGATTGCGGCGTCGCCGGTGGCGATCAGCGGCACCTTGGCAGCGGGCGAGAGATTCATCTCGCCGCGCAGGTTGCGCGTGGCGTTGACCAGTTCTTTCACTTGCGCGATTTCGGCGTCGGCTGCGGCGTCAATTTTCTCCGGCCGCGCGACGGGGAAAGGGGCGATGCAGATGCTCGCACCGTCTTTGCCCGCTAGTGCTTTCACCGACTGCCACAACTCTTCGGTGATGAAGGGCACGAGCGGATGCGCGAGGCGCAGGCCGGCTTCGAGCACGCGCACGAGCGTGCGGCGCGTGCCGCGTTGTTGGGCGGCGAGTGCGGCCTTGGCGTCCGCACTGGCATTCTCATCGAGTGTTTGCATGAGCGCCACTTTGGCCAGCTCCACATACCAGTCGCAATACTCGTCCCACATGAAGCGGTACACGCTGCTGGCCACATTGTCGAGACGATAGTCCGCAAAGCCTTGTGCCACAAGGCTTTCCGCCCGTTGCAGCTCGGAGACGATCCACTTGTCGGCAGCCGAGAGCGTGATCGGCAGCGAGGCATCGAGGCCAACGTCACGGCCCTCGCAATTCATCAGCACATAGCGCGTGGCGTTCCAAAGCTTGTTGCAAAAATTGCGGTAGCCCTCGCAGCGCTTGAAGTCGAAATTGACGTTGGTGCCGAGCGACGCGTAAGACGCCATGGTGAAGCGCAGCGCATCGGCGCCATAGGCAGGGATGCCGTCGGGGAATTCCTTTTTCGTGCGCTGCGCCACCTTGGGCGCGGTCTCGGGGCGACGCAGGCCGGTGGTGCGCTTGGCGAGCAACGGCTCCAACGCGATGCCGTCGATCAAGTCCACCGGATCGATCACGTTGCCCTCGGACTTGCTCATCTTCTTGCCCTCGGCATCGCGCACGGTGCCGTGGATGTAAATCGTCTTGAACGGCACCTTGCCGGTGAAGTAGGTGGTCATCATGATCATGCGCGCCACCCAGAAGAAAATGATCTCGCTGCCGGTGACCAGCACCGACGACGGCAGATACAAGTCCTGCAAGGTCTTGCTGCGCGCGTCTTCGTGCGGCCAGCCGAGGGTAGAGAAGCACACCAGGGCCGAGGAGTACCAGGTGTCGAGCACGTCGTTTTCGCGCGTGAGCGAGCGGCCCTTAGTGAGACCTTCGGCCAGACCCTTGGTGGTGTCCGCATCGGCGAGGGCGCGTGCTTCGGCCTCGGTGCGCGCCACGTAGCAGTTGCCGGCTTCGTCGTACCAGGCGGGAATCTGATGCCCCCACCACAGCTGCCGCGAGATGCACCAGTCCTGAATGTTGTTCATCCAGTGCCGGTAGGTCGCGATCCAGTGCTCGGGCACGAACTTGATCTCGCCACTCTCGACTACTCGCAAGGTTTTTTGTGCAATCGATACACCGGGCTGATGCGCATGCGTGGCCGGCGCGGGTTGGTGTACGGCGAAAAACCATTGGTCGGTCAGCATCGGCTCCAACACCACGCCAGTGCGGTCGCCAACCGGCACTTGATGTTTATGCGCGACGATCTTTTGCATAAAGCCTTGTGCTTCGAGATCGGCGACCACGGCCTTGCGCGCGTCGTAACGATCCAGGCCGCGAAACTTCAGGGGCGCGTTGTCGTTCATGTGCGCATCGAGCGTCATGATGACGATCATCTCGAGACCGTGACGCTGCGCGCAGGCGTAGTCGTTGAAGTCGTGTGCGCCGGTGATCTTGACGCAGCCGGAACCGAATTCGCGATCGACAAAATCGTCGGCGATGATCGGGATCTTGCGGTCACACAGCGGCAGGTCAACAAATTTGCCGACGAGGTGTTTGTAACGCGCGTCCTCCGGATGTACGCACAGCGCGCCGTCGGCCAGCATGGTTTCGGGGCGCGTGGTGGCGATGGTCATGCCGCGCATCGGTGCGCCATCAGCGTCCGCCTGCGGGCCATCGGAGAACGGATATAGGATGTGCCACATGTGGCCATCGCGCTCTTCGGACTGTACTTCGAGGTCAGACACCGCGGTCTTGAGCTTTGGGTCCCAATTGACGAGACGCTTGCCGCGATAGATCAGGCCATCGTTGTAGAGGCGCACAAAAGTCTCTGTCACCACATCCGAGAGCTTGGGGTCCATCGTGAAATATTCGAGGCTCCAGTCAGTCGAGGCACCGAGGCGGCGCATCTGCTGCGTGATGGTGCTGCCCGAATACTCTTTCCACTTCCAGATTTTTTCGATGAACTTTTCGCGCCCGAGATCCTTGCGCTTGATGCCCTCGGCTTCAAGCTGGCGCTCGACCACGATCTGTGTCGCGATGCCGGCATGGTCGGTGCCCGGTAGCCACAGGGTGTTAGCCCCGCTCATGCGTGCGTGGCGCGTCATCGCGTCCATGATGGTCTGGTTGAAGGCATGACCCATGTGCAACGTGCCCGTCACATTGGGCGGCGGCAACTGGATCGAGAACGCGGGTTTGGCTGACGCAGCGCTCGCCGCAATGCCTGCGCCGGTTGTTGCCGGACTCGCGCCTGCATCAGTGCCAGCGGCGAAGTAGCCCGCTTTTTCCCACGTGGGTGCCCAGCGCGCTTCGATGGCAGCGGGGTCAAAACTCTTGGCGATTTCTTGTTGCGTCATGGCGGTTTACCTTTTTCGGGGCCTGTCGGAAGCCCTCGGCACAATGAACGAGGCGAGTGATGGAAAGGGTTTGTTGCGAATGGGATTGGGAGCGCGTTTCACCGCGCTTTACTTCTTGGCGCGTACCTTTGCGCGCGGCCTGGGCGCTGCTGATCTCGCACGCGACTTCGGTATGAGCGCAATGCTCTGTGGCCGGGGAAAAGCGTGCAAATACCAATCGCGAAAGCGCATATCCTCAAACGCGTACTCGCCGCGACCAGCGCGCCAGAGCATTCCCTTGGCGGTCAGTGCGTCAAGCGCGCCCTGCACGTGTGAGGGAGTCAACTCCACGCCGGCGACGCGTTTGTAGGCGAGGAGGGCGTCGTTGGAAAAAGGCAGCGGGGCCGGCGTGGCGCGTGCCAGCACTTCGATCACCACGCGCTGCGGCGCTGCCAACGCATTCCAGGCCGATTCGTACTCCTGCCACATCAGCGTCTGGATTTCTCCGGCGTGATGATTGACCAGGTCGTCAAGCGCGTGCGCGCCGCCAAGATCAGCGAAGGCTTTGCCCACCACTGTTTTGAGCAGCTCGGGCATATGGCCGAGCAGGCGGAAAGCGCGTGTCAGCGTGTCGGCAGAATAGTGATGGCCGCGGGTGGTCTGTTTGTTGAGCCAAGCCGTGTAGGCCTCGACAAATTCTGTATCGAGCACCGGGAACGACGTGACTTGAGCGCCGAAAAATGCCGATGCCTTGCCGGCGAGCAACTCGGCCAGCTTTTCGCGATTGGATCCGGTCATGACCAGATGCAGGCGGCGCCCTGCGCTGCCCTGATTGAGCTGGTCGCGTGCGGCCTTGAGGGCAAACAGCATGTTGCGGCCGGCGTCGGTGGTCAGCGCGTGCTGCGCTTCGTCTACCAGCAAGGCGATTGGCGCCGCACTTCGCGCGTGCAGTTGCTCCAGTGCCGCCGGGATGGTGACGCCGCCGGGTTTGCCGATCTTGCCCAGATCGAGCGTCAGCGTGCCAGCGACGCTTACTTTTTCGAGGCCCGCACGGCGCGCCGCCTTCATGAGCGTGCCATCGTATTGGGCCAGTGCGCGGGCTATTTCCGCCGCGATCAATTCTGCGGGGTCTTTGAGCCGGTCGGACCACAGGTCGATATAGAGAATCTCCCACCCGCGCGAGGCCATCGCGGGGGTCAAGTCCTCGCGCATGAACGTGGATTTACCGGTGCGGCGCGGCGCCGACAAAAACAAGCCCGATGCTGCATCGAGGATGGTCTTGCCCTCTAGCGCATCGCAATATTGCCGGGCCAGCTCCGCGCGGCGGTAGCTGAATTGTTCGGTGATGGCCATGCGGGATTCCGGAGTATGCCGAGTCAATTATGGAGTAATTATTTATTTTTAATAATTATACTAAACAAAAAATAATTTATCCATAATTGCCCATCCGGCGCATCGCGCCCCGTCAGCGGGAAGATCTGCGGCAGACAGATTCAGGGAGCCGCCGGATTGACCTCAAACTTGATCGCCGTCAGCGTCACCGCGCCATCGCGCCCGAGGATGCGCAGCTTGGCGGGCAGCCATTGCCTCTCGGTCGCCAGCCATACCTGCACGCCGCCGGTGCCATTGGGGCGCTTGAGGTCGAAGAAGCGGGTCGCCAGTGTCTGCGTGTCGGTCACCAGCATTTCATCGCGCTTCTCGGTGAGAATGATTTCTTCCACGGTATCGCGATTCGAAAGCGTGAAGCGCGTGCCCACGGGCAGGTCGGCATTGAAGCCCAAGTCATAGGTCAGGCTCATCACGTCGGCGGCTTGACCGGCAAGCTGCACGGTTTTCTTGTTGCCGTTCGGCTCCTCGATGAAGGCGCTTTTTTCATTCGCGGCATAAGTGACGGTGGTACGGCGCTGGTTGCGCTCGTCCACGTAGCGTTCGGGGCGCAGGCCATCGGCGGTAATCACGCCGGCGCTTTCCATCGTCAGCTTGCCGATGGAGAAGAAGAGTGCTTTGGCTTCGGCGCTCAGAAACACGCGGTATTTGCCGTCGTGCCCTTCCCAGGTTTGCGTGGCCCACACTTTGAAGTTGTTCGATTCGAGCGTCATTTCGAAATCGATGCGGGCGCGCTCGGGGAAGGGGGATGCCTTGGCCGCCTTCGGAGGTGGCGCGGGTGGCGGCGCTGGCGGCAGGGGCAGAGCCGGTTCTTCGCGTGCGGCAGGGGCTTCGGATTTCGTACTGGCAGCAGAATCAGCAGCCAAAGGCGCGGGCGGCTGCGCTGGAGGGGCGGCGGCAGCGGGCGCTTGCGCGATGACCGGACTGGTGGTGCCGGGCGCCGCGGGTTTGCGCGGGGTGGATGCGGGCTTCGGTCTGGATGGCGCAGGCACAGCCGGTGACGTGGCCGCTGATGCTGGCAGCGGCGCGGGCGGGGCAACCAGTTGTGCGCGCAGCACGATCACCGGCTTTTCTTCCGGCTTGCCAAACCACGGCATCAGGTTAAGCCAGCCGTAAGCCGTTGACAGTCCGCCTAAAAAATGCACGCCAACCGAGAGTGCGATGCCCAATGCCCAGCGGCGCTGCAGCACCGGGCTGGGCCAGAACGGGTTGTCCGCGTAAAGGTTGCGCGCGGCGGGAGTGGAATTGAAGTTCATTACAATTCCCATGATACCGAGGGATGTGCCCTTGCACAGATTGCGCTAGAGGTTATAAGGCCGCGGGGCTTTTGACTTGCGGCACAACAACACTGGCGTACCCCATAAAAAAAGCGCAGGAGACTACCGCATGAGCAGCATCTACGAACAGGGCCTGCCGCAAACCCCGGCCAACCATGTTCCCTTAACGCCGCTGTCCTTCATTGCGCGCACGGCGCAGGTATACCCCACCCGGCCAGCGGTGATTCACGGCGCGCTCACGCGCAACTGGCGCGACACCTACGCGCGCTGCCGGCAACTGGCCTCGGCGCTCGCGCAGCACGGTATCGGCGTGGGCGATACGGTGGCGGTGATGCTGCCCAACATCCCGGCGATGGTCGAGGCCCATTTCGGCATTCCGATGACCGGTGGTGTCATCAACGCGCTCAATACGCGGCTAGACGCAGCGGCGATTGCCTTCATGCTTGACCACAGTGAAACCAAAATCGTTCTGGTGGATCGTGAATTTTCCGGCGTGATGAAGGAGGCGCTGGCGCAAGCCAAAGTCAAGCCGCTGGTGGTCGATGTGGATGACCCTGAGTACACCGGCGCGGGCGCGCATGTTGGCAGCATCGAATACGAGGCCTTCATCGCCAAGGGCGACGCACACTTTGCCTGGCAACCCCCCGCCAGTGAATGGCAGGCCATTGCACTCGGTTACACCAGCGGTACCACCGGCAATCCGAAGGGCGTGGTGACGCACCATCGCGGCGCGTATCTCAACGCCACGTCGAACATCGTGGTGTGGAACATGCCGCATTTCGCGGTCTATCTGTGGACGCTGCCGATGTTTCACTGCAATGGCTGGTGCTTCCCGTGGACATTGGCCGAAATCGGCGGCACCAATGTATGTTTGCGCAAGGTCGAAGCCCGCGCGATATTCGACGCCATCCGCAGTCACAAGGTCACCCATTTTTGTGGCGCGCCGATTGTGCATTCGACGCTGGTCAACGCGCCTGACGCGATCAAGGCCGGCATCACGCACAAGGTCAGCGCGCTGGTCGCGGGCGCAGCGCCACCCGCGTCGATGATCGAGGGCGTCGAGCATCTCGGCTTCGACCTCACGCACGTGTATGGCCTCACCGAGGTCTATGGCCCGGCGGCGGTGTGCGCCAAGCAGCCCGAATGGGCAGAGGCAGACATCGGTGAGCGCGCCCGCCTGATGGGCCGCCAGGGCGTGGCCTATACCCTGCAGGAAGGCATCACCGTGATGGACCCGGAGACGATGCAGGAGGTGCCGGCCGACGGCGAGACCATGGGCGAAATCATGTTTCGCGGCAACATCGTGATGAAGGGTTACCTCAAGAACGAGCAGGCCACCCAGGAGGCCTTCAAGGGTGGCTGGTTC
>JANPAR010000276.1:0-15491 GCA_031430015.1 Burkholderiales bacterium | reverse complement strand
GTGTTTGAAGGCATGTCGCGCAAGCAGGTGTATCTCGGTGCCTTCGGTAAAGGCAGCACGATGAAGTTTTTGGCCAACCATCTGGTCAACATTCACAACGTGGCCGCTGCCGAGGTGTTCACGCTGGCATCGAAGGCGAAGATTGATCTGAACGTCGTCTACGACACCCTGCAGGACAGCGCCGCGACCTCGCGCATGTTCCAGATGCGCGGACCGTTGATGGTGGCTGATCGCTACGACAACCCGAGCGCGCACATCGACATGTTCATGAAAGATCTCGAAATCATCGGCGATTTTGCCGCGGGCCTGCGCTGTCCGGTGCCGCTGTTTTCGCTGGCGACGCAGTTCTATCACGCGGCGCAAAGCCAGGGCTTGGGCGCGGAAGATACGGCGGCAGTGTGCCGCACGCTGGAGGCCTTGGCTGGGGTCAAGCGCGGGTAAGCACCGCGCGGCACCGGGCAAGGCATAATGCGCCGCGCTGGCGTTTCCTGCGCGCGCCTCCGCGATCTGGCGATGCAGCGGAAACCGTTGGTGGGAGCCACTTTTAGGCCGATAGCGCGGCGGCATGCTGGGCTGCGGTTGCGGCTATGCGGCGTGGGCGCGCGCCGGTTGGGGAACGCTTTGACGTGTCCGCAGTCTCAAACGCGGTTAAGCAATTGCAGAGTATTCACATTTCACAAATGGGTAGCAGATGATCCAGATCGAACACCTCACCAAAGCCTTCGGCCTGCGCCGCGTGGTCGATGACCTCACCTTCACGGTTGAGCGCGGCGAAGTGCTGGGCTTCCTTGGGCCGAACGGCGCGGGCAAGTCCACCACCATGCGCATGATTACCGGCTTCCTGCCGGTGAGCAGCGGGCGCGTGTCCATCGGCGGCCACGACGTGGCGGACGAGCCGCTCGCGGCCAAGCGTCTAATGGGCTACCTGCCCGAGAGTGCGGCGTCTTACCCCGACATGACGGTCAATGGCTTTTTGTTGTTCATTGCCGAGCTGCGCGGCCTCGCCGGTGATGCACGCAAACGCGCAGTGCACCGCGTCGTCGAGCGCTGCTTTCTCGATAGCGTGCTGCACCAGTCCATCGAGACGCTCTCGAAAGGCTACCGCCACCGCACCTGCCTCGCGCAGGCATTGATTCACGACCCCGACGTGCTCATCATGGACGAGCCGACCGATGGCCTCGACCCGAATCAGAAGCACGAAGTGCGCAACCTGATCCGCGAGATGGGCAAAACCAAGGCGGTGATTTTCTCCACCCACATTCTCGAAGAAGTCGATGCCGCCTGCACTCGCGCCATCATCATCGACCGCGGCCGCATGGTGGCCAACGGCACGCCGGCCTCGCTCAAGGCGATGGCGCAATCGGCGGGCCGCGTGACCTTGCAAGTGGCTGGGCAGGACGCGGCGAACGTGCAGGCCATCTGTGCCAAGTTGGCCGAGGCCGCGAGTGCCGAAACGGCCGGTGACCAGGTACGCGTCTCCCCCAAAGACAAGGCCGCTGGCGCTGCGCTGGCGCGTGCGCTGATGGTGTTGGCCGAGCGCGAACACTGGCAGGTGGCGCAACTGCATGTCGAAGAAGGCCATCTCGATGAGGTGTTCCGCAATCTCACTCTTTCCGACACGGTGCGTGCATGAACACCCTCGCAAACACCGTCTCAAACACGAAGTCCGCCACTATGAAATCGAACACGCTGCTCCACATCCGCGCCATCGCCAAGCGCGAGCTGTCATCTTTTTTTGGCTCGCCGGTCGCCTATGTTTTTCTGGTGATCTTCCTCTTGCTGACCGGTTTTTTCACTTTCACCGTCGGTGCATTTTTCGAGCGTGGTGAAGCGGGCCTCGCCTCTTTCTTCACCTGGCACCCCTGGCTCTACCTGGTGCTGGTGCCCGCCGTCGGCATGCGCCTCTGGGCCGAGGAGCGCCGCGCGGGCACGCTTGAACTCTTGCTCACGATGCCGATCAACCCGTGGGAGGCCATCGTCGGCAAGTTTCTCGCCTCGTGGATTTTTCTCGGCATTGCGCTGCTGCTCACCTTCCCGGTGGTGCTCACGGTCAACTGGCTCGGCTCGCCCGACAACGGGCAGATTTTTGCCGGCTACCTCGGCAGCTTCTTCCTCGCGGGCGCTTATCTCGCGATCACCTCAATGACCTCGGCGCTCACGCGCAACCAGGTGGTGGCCTTCATCGTCTCGGTGGTGCTGTGCCTGTTCCTGATCCTCGCCGGTTTCAACCCGGTGACCGACATGCTCACGCGCTGGGCCAGCCCGGCGGTGATCGACACGGTGGCGGCGTTTTCGGTGATGACCCACTTCGACGGATTCCAGCGCGGCGTGGTCGATTCGCGTGACCTGCTGTTCTTTATCTCGATCATCGCCTTCGCCCTGTTCGCCACTGCCACCATTTTGCGTAACCGGAGGGCGGGATGAACGCCATGCTGCAAGCCATCAAAAAAAACGAAGCCCTGGTTTATTCCGCAGCCGGTCTCGCCGCGCTCGCGGTACTGCTGATTGCCTTCAATTTCCTCGCCGGCCGCACTGCCGTGCGTGCCGACTTCACGCAGGGCAAGCTCTACACGCTGTCTGAGGGCACGCGCAAGGCACTCGCCAAGCTCGATGCCCCCGTCAAGGTGCGTGTCTACATCTCGCAGGGCGACGCCGCGATGCCGGTGCAGTTGAAGACCTTCGCCAAAAATGTCGAAGACCTGCTGCGCGAATTCAAGGCGGTCGCGGGCAGCAATCTGGTGATCGAAAAATTCAATCCCAAGCCCGACTCAGATGAAGAAGACGCTGCCCAGCTTGACGGCGTCGAGCCGCAGACGCTGACCACCGGCGAACAGTTTTATCTCGGCCTCTCAGTCTCCAAACTGGACCGCAAGCAGGCCATCTCGGCGCTGAGCGCGCAACGCGAACGCCTGCTCGAGTACGACTTGATCCGCGCCATCACGCGCGTGGCCGTGACCGAGAAGCCGGTGCTCGGCGTGATGAGCGCGCTGCCGGTGATGGGCGCGCCGTTCAACCCGATGGCCCGGCAGGCGCAGCCCACCGAAGCGTGGGCGCTGATGTCCGAACTCAAGCGCGACTTCGATGTGAAGATCGTCGGCATGGATGCCGAGAGCATCGATCCGGCGATCAAGACCATTTTGCTGATCCAGCCGCGCGACATCATGGAGCGCGCCGAATATGCGCTCGACCAGTTCGTCCTGCGCGGCGGCAAGCTGATCGCCTTCGTTGACCCGCACATGTATTTCGACCAGCAGCCCAACCCGATGATGCCGATGGCAGGCGGGCAGGCCGGGCAGTCCAGTCTGCCGCGGCTGTTCAAGGCCTGGGGCGTGGGCATGGAGGCGGGCAAGGTGCTGGCCGACATCAACTACGCATCCGGTGCCGGCCAGCGCACTACGCCCACTGTGCTGACCCTGAACCGCAAGGCCTTCAATCGTGACGACGTGGCGCTCGGCCAGATCGACACCCTGCTGCTCGCGTTCTCCGGCGTGTTCGACATCAAACCGGCTGACGGTTTGAAAGTGAGCGAACTGATCCGCTCGTCGAGCAACACGATGATGATCGACGGCATCGTCGCTTCGCTCTCGGGTGATACCGCAATGAAAGGCTTCGTGCCGCTCAACAAGAGCCTGCCGCTGGCGGTGCGTTTGTCGGGCAAATTCAAGACGGCGTTTCCCGAGGGGCAGCCGGCTGATCCGTTTGCCAAACCGGCACCCAAGCCTGATGCCGCCGCTGCTCCTGCCAAAGCCCCCGCAACCGCGCCGCTGAAAGAGTCGGCTGGCGAGAATACCGTGGTGCTGGTCGCCGACGCCGACATGCTTGCCGACGGCGCAGCCGTCGAGGTGCAGAACATCTTCGGCCAGCGCGTGGTCACCCCATCCAACGGCAACCTTGCCTTTGCGCAGGGTCTGGTCGAACAAGCCGCAGCGGGCGACGACCTCTCGTCGCTGCGCACGCGCCAATCAATTTTCCGCCCGCTCACGGTGGTGCGCGAGATGGAGGCCGATGCGCAGAAGCAGTACTTCAGCAAGATCAAATCGCTCGAAGATGATCTGATGCAGACCACCGAAAAGATGCAGGCGCTGCAAAAGCAGTCGGGTGCGCAAAAGTCGGCACAGATTCTCACGCCCGCGCAACAGGCTGAAGTCGAACGCTTCAAAAAGCGCACCCTCGACACGCGGCGCGAGCTGAAAGACCTGCGCAAGAATCTGCGTCAGGACGCCGAGGCCCTGCAGTTCTGGACCAAGGTAGCCAACATCGCCATCGTGCCGCTGCTGGTCGCGTTGTTCGGTATCGGCGTCGCGGTATTGCGCGGGCGCCGCGCTGGCGGCACCAAACTCAAGGGCGCGTAAGCGCAGGACACGACATGAACAAAGGACTTGCCGCCATTCTCGGTTTGCTCGCGCTCGTCATGGGCGTGGGCGCCATCGTTGCCTTGCGCGATCAGGGCGCGTCAACCACACCGGCCACCGAGAGCAAACTCGGCCAACCGCTGCTGCCGCAACTCAAGGCGGCCGAGGTGGCGCGCATCATCATTCGCGAACCCCGCGCCACCATCACGCTGGAAAAGAAGAATGACCGCTGGGTGATCAACGAGCGCGGCGGCTTTCCCGCTGATCTTGACAAGGTGACCGAACTGGTCGTGAAAGCGATTGAACTCAAGACCGGGCAGACCGAAGGCATTGGTGAGAAGGATCGTGCGCGCATGCAGTTGGTTGCGCCACTGGCCGCGACACCTGCCGCATCCGCAAGCGCGGACGGCACCGCTACGTCGGTAGTGTTTGCCGGGGCGGATGGCAAGACACTCGCTGAACTCTGGCTCGGGAAAAAGTATTTCAAAACCGCGCCCGAAGGCGACGCCACCAAAGCGCCGGGCGATGGCCGCTTCGTCATGTTGCCTGCCGATCAGACCCGGGTGGTGGTGGTCGCTGACCCGCTGAAGCAGGCGACCGCCAACGCAAGCGACTGGATTGCGCGTGAAGGTGTGGTGATCGAGAACATCAAATCACTTGAAGTGAAGCTGCCGGACGGCGGCTATCGCGTATCCCGCGCGATCATGGACACGCCGTGGGAACTCGACGGCACCGCCAATGCAGCCAAGCCTGCTGCGAGTGCCAAGGACGGCAAGGGCAGCAGGCCGGCAAGCGCCACGACGCTCGATCAATCGCGCGCCAACAACGCCTCGTACGCGCTCGCCAAACTTGATCTCGAAGACACGGCGGCAGCAGGCACTGACACCGGTTTCGACAAGGGCAGCGAAATCATCGCCAGCACCTATGACGGTCTCGAATACCGCATCAAGGTCGGCCGCCTCGACGGCACGCGCTACCTGGCGCAAGTCGCGGTGCAAGGCGACCCAAGCCGCCCCGCACCAAGTGCGCCCGCCAATGAAAAAGCGGAAGACAAGGACAAGCGCGAGAAGGCCTTTGCCGAACAAACCAAAACCCTCAACGCCCGCATTGCCCGCGAAAAGGCGCTCGGCCCGTTCACGCTGTTGATTGCCAAGCCGAAGTTCGACGACGTCTTGAAGCCGCGCGAGGCCATGCTGCAACAACCCCCCAAGGATGCGAAGAAGTAAGCGCAGCAATCCGGCAGCAAGCGCAGTAAACCTGCGTGGCAAAACGCGGACGCGCCCCACGCGGCGCCTCAGGACAGCAATCCCGGATTGGCGCGCCACAACCACGCATTGAGCGCGCCAGCAAAACTCACCCACGCGAGGTAAGGCAACAGCAACATGCCTGCCAGCGGCTTGATGCGCCAGAACGCGACGATGGTGCAGGCGATCAGCAGCCACATCAGCACGATGTCGGCCAGCGCCCAACTTCCCAATCGCCAGGCGAAGAACAGCCAGCTCCACAACGCATTCACCGCTAGCTGCGTGATGAAGAGGCCGAGCGCTCCCTTGTTGCCGTCAGCGGATGGGGTGAGCCACACCAGCCACGCCGCGACGGCCATCGATAGATACAACACCGACCACACTGGGCCAAACAGCCAGCCTGGCGGCGCCCAGGCGGGGCGCACGAGCTGGCCGTAGAAGGCGCCCGCATTGGCCGATGCGAATGCGCCAACCGCCCCCACAGCGAAGCACAACAAGAGCCAAGCGGCAAAGCCGAGGGCTTGACTGGTTTGCGGTTTGCTATTTGTCACGCGCATCCCTCTCCACGGAAAAATTTCTGGCCAGCGCAGCTTACGCCGCATCACGCTGCGCCGCGCGCGGCAGCTGACCTGCCACGCAATCGGCATTTTGCAGCGTCACCGCGGCACCTCAGCACCTCAGCACCTCAGTACAATGCCCCCTCCCGCAAACCAATGATTGAAGGATAGTTCATGATCAAGTTCTACTACGCCGCCGCGCCCAATCCGGTGAAGGTCGCGCTGTTCCTAGAAGAAGCCGGTCTCGAGTACGAATTCTGTCCAGTCGATACGCGCAAGGGCGATCAGCATCAGCCGGCCTTTTTGGCGCTCAACCCCAATGCGAAAGTGCCGGCCATTGTCGATGGCGATGTACTGGTGTTCGACAGCAACGCCATCCTGCTTTACCTCGCCGAGAAGACCGGAAAATTCCTGCCGGCCAACACGCCCAAGGCGCGCGGCGAGATGTTGTCGTGGCTCATGTTCATCGCCACCGGCATCGGCCCTTACTCGGGGCAGTCGGTGCATTTTCGTCACGTCGCGCCGGAGCCGAAAGAGTACGCGCTCAACCGCTACGATTTCGAAGCCTGGCGCCACTGGAACATCATCGAAGCGCAACTGGCGAAAAACAAATACATGCTCGGCGACACGTACACGCTGGTCGATATGGCGTTCTGGGGCTGGGCGCGCGCGGTGCCGCGTGTGCTCAGCGGCGATGATGTGTGGACCAAGCTGCCCAACGTCAAGCGCTTGATGGACGAGATCAGCGCGCGCCCTGCAGCACAGCGCGCCGATGCCCTCAAAAACCGCCACGCGTTCAAGGCCGAAATGGATGCCGAAGCGCACCGCGCGATGTTCCCGCAGAACGAGCGCTTGAAGGCAAAGGCGTAGTCCAGCGCAAGCGCCACGCAGCCGCGGCACTGGGCCGCGTGGCGCCAGACAGCCGAGGGGATGCAAGTGGGCGGGCTGTATCGTCGACACCTGACGCTGGCGCGCGCGCAGGTGACGCTGCGATACCAGGTGCGGCCGCCGCAATGACGGCAACGCCTTCAAGCGAGACTTCGGCTGCGCCGGCTTCGATGGGAATATCTGCTGTGGCAGCGAAGACGGATATCTCTGGCCAGTCCGGCACGCGGCTGTCCGCATTGGCCTTGCTCGCGCTGGCCAACCTGTGCTGGTCGGGCAACTGGATCATCGCACGTGCGTTGCGCGACGACATGGATCCGGTCACGCTCAACACCTGGCGCTGGCTGATCGCGGCGCTGGCGCTGGCGCCGTTTGCGCTGCCGGGTTTGCGCGTACAAAGCGCGTTGATCCGCCGCAGTGCCGGGCTCATCCTCTTGCTCGCATTCACCGGCGTGGTGCTATTCCAGTTGTTCGTCTATATCGGCTTGCAATCGACTACCGCCATCAATGGCGTGCTGTTCAATTCGGCATCGCCGCTGTTCTTCATGCTCTGTTCATGGTTCATGCTGCGCGAGCGCGCGACGCGTGGCCAGATCGCCGGCATGCTGGTGTCGTTCGCCGGCATCGCCATCATTCTTGCGCGTGGCGACCTGGCGCATTTGCGTGCGGTGCGCTTCAACATTGGCGACGCCTGGGTGCTGCTGGCGATGGCAACCTGGGGCGTGTATTCCGTATTGTTGAAGCGCCGCGACGCGGCCCTGGGCGGCGTGTTGCTGCTGTTTCTCACCGCGTGTGCGGGCGTGGCGCTGATGTTGCCGCTGCTGGTGTGGAACGGCTGGTACTTCAACCACGCCCTGTTGCGCCTGCCGGTGGGCGCAGAGATCGGCGCCGTGCTTTATGTCGCGCTGGCCGCCTCGGTCGCCTCATTCATGTGCTGGAACCGCGGCGTCGCGGTGCTCGGTGCCAACGCAGCGGGTGTGACGCTGCACTTGCTGCCGGCCTTCGGCACCGTGCTCGCCATCCTGTTTCTGGGAGAGCAATTTCACTTGTTCCATGCAGCGGGTATTGCAGCGATATTGATTGGCGTCGTGCTGGCCTCGCGCGCCGGGCCGCGCACGGCGAAGGCCTAGGCGCAGGTTAGCCGAAGAATGGCTCCAGGAGCCGGTCTTCATCGAATGCCGGGCGGATGTGCGCCTGCGCCGGCGTCAGTTTCTTGCGACCAGTTGACGTGCGAGACGATTGTGGCGCTCGATCAGCAGCGGCAGATCCACGGTCGTGAGCTGCCCGTCCTTCACCACCACACGCCCATTGACAATGGTGACATCGGCACGCCGTGGCGCGCAGAACAGCAACGCCGCCACCGGGTCATGCAGCGCACCGGCAAATGCGATGTCATCGAGACGAAACAGCGCAAGGTCAGCCGCCATGCCGGGCGCGATCATGCCGGTGTCATCGCGCCCGAGCACGCGCGCGCCGCCGCGCGTGGCCAGTTGCAGCGCGGCGCGGGCGCTCATGGCCGCCGGCCCTGCGGCGTCGCTGCCGGCCACGCGCGCCAGCAGCATTGCCTGCCGTGCTTCACCGAGCATGTCGTTGCCGTCGTTGGATGCGGAGCCATCAACGCCGAGGCCCACCGGCACACCGGCGCGGCGCATCGCGCCTATTGGCGCGATGCCGCTGGCGAGACGCATGTTGGAGCAGGGGCAATGCGCAACGCCGGTGCCGGTCGCGGAGAAACGTGCGATGCCATGCGCGTCGAGCTTGACGCAGTGGGCGTGCCACACGTCATCACCGAGCCAGCCGCAGTCTTCGGCGTACTGCGCTGGGGTCATGCCAAACTTTTCTTGGGAGTACGCAACGTCGTTGTTGTTTTCGGCAAGGTGTGTATGCAGGCGCACGCCGTGGGCGTGGCCAAAGCTGCGTGCGAGGTGCGCGCTCTCGCGCATCAGGTCGCGGCTGACCGAGAACGGGGAGCAGGGTGCCGCCGCAACGCGTGTCATGGCGTAACGCTGCGGATCGTGCCAGCGCTCAATCACGCGCTGCGTATCGCGCAGGATGGCGTCTTCGTTTTCTACCAATGCATCAGGCGGCAAGCCGCCGGCGCTCTCCCCCACGCTCATGGCGCCACGGGTGGCGTGAAAGCGCATGCCGATTCGTTGCGCGGCCTCAATCGTGTGATCAAGCGTGCAGCCATTCGGAAACAGATACAGATGATCGCTCGATGTGGTGCAGCCCGACAACAGCAACTCGGCCATCGCGACTTGCGTTGAGGTCTCGAGCATCTGTGGTGTGATGCGCGACCACACCGGGTAGAGCGCCTTGAGCCAGGCGAACAGCTCCGCATCCTGCGCGCCCGGCAGCGCGCGCGTGAGCGTCTGGAACATGTGATGATGGGTATTGATGAGACCGGGTATCACCACGTGTTGGTGTGCATCAATCACGGCATCCGCGTCGCGCGGCAGGTCGCGCGCCGCACCAATGGCTTCGATCACGTTGCCGCGCATCAGCACGCTGGCGTCGTGCAATTCGGTGCCGGCGTCATCCATGGTGGCAATGACGCGGGCGTGACGGATCAACAAAGTGTTCATGTTTCGGCTGTTGCTGCGTTTCGCACAGAGGCAGTGGAGCGCCGCACCAGGAGATCAGCGGCCACGCTGATGGCAATCGCCCCGGGATGCTTGGCATGCGCAGGCCGCCGGCCAGTCGTGGCGTTGCCCTTGGCCGCTTCAGCCGCAAATTGCGTCCCGATTGGGCAGGTCATGCGCCCCGCATCGAGTCCGCGCGCTTCAAGCCGCCGCCGAAACTGCTGCGCCTTGGTTGCCGAGCCGATCACGCCCACATGGGCGAGGTCATCGCGCTGCACCAGTTGCATCACGATCTCCAGATCGAGCGCGTGGCTGTGCGTGAGCACGAGCACGTCTGCACCGGGAGGGACTGTGTTGACTTCGCTCGCAGGATCATCGCTGTGCAGCACGCGCACATTGTGCGCGACAGTAGCGGGGAACTCGGCTTCGCGGCTGTCGACCCATGTCACCTCGCATGGCAGCGCGCCAAATACTTGGGCGAGCGCCTTGCCGGTGTGGCCTGCGCCAAAAATCCAGAGGTGCCAGGGATGAAATGCGTGATGCGTGATCATAGGGGTGATGGCGCTGGACACAGGGTGTGCGTGCGTTGTGATGGCGTCATTGCTGCATGACTGGTCAGCACCGTCGCCCAGTGAGGTGTGCGGCCCATCCTGATCGGGGCGGGTGGCCAACGTCACTTCGCCGCCTGCAACTTCAGCCGCTGCCAGTGCTTCGACCCAGTCCCGTTCGAGCGCAGTGACGGGCCGGAACAGCAAGTCCACCGCGCCACCGCAGCATTGCCCAAGCGCGGGCCCGAGCGGATAGTGGCGTTGCATCGCATTGGTTTTGCCGAGGCGCAACCATTCGCGCGCGAGCTCGATGGCCTTGAGTTCAAGATGGCCGCCACCGATGGTGCCGCGTACTGTCGCGCTCGTCACGATCATCCCCGCCCCCAATTCACGTGGCGCGGAGCCGCGCACGACTGCGATGCTCACCCACACGCAGGGTGTGCAGGCATTGAGTAGGGTGAGTAAATCGCGAAACGTCATAACCCGGAAACCATTGGTGCAGGCGGATCACCTGGCACAGGCTGGCCGGAATCCTTGGTGGGAGCGCTTCTCAGCGCATCGACTGCATTCAAAATCGCTTCCGGTGTCGCTGGCGCATCCAGCTGCGGCGCCAGCGAATAGTCCGCCACGCTCGCCACCGCGTCGCGAATCGCGTGATACACCGACAGCGCCAGCATCAGCGGTGGCTCGCCTACCGCCTTGGAGCGGTAGAGGGTGTCTTCGACATTGGGCCGACCCTGCACCAGCCTGACATTGAAGATGGGTGGCACATCGGCGGCGGTGGGAATTTTGTAGGTCGAGGGCGCGTGCGTGGTGAGCCGGCCCTTTGCGTCCCAGCACAACTCTTCGCAGGTGAGCCAACCGGCGCCTTGAATGAAGCCGCCCTCGACCTGGCCGATGTCGAGCGCCGGGTTGATCGAGCTGCCTGCGTCGTGCAGGATGTCGGCGCGCTCGATGCGCATCTCGCCAGTGAGCGTATCGACAGCGACCTGGGTGCAGGCGACGCCGTAAGCGAAGTAATAAAACGGATGGCCCTCGAGTTTGGCGCGATCCCAGTGAATCTTCGGCGTCGCATAAAAGCCTTGCGCCGAAAGCGAGATGCGCGCGAACCAGGCCTTGTGGGCGAGTTCGGCAAACGGCATGGCGTGGTTGCCCGCTGACACCGCGTCATCGGCAAACGTCACCTCATTCGCGTCCACTTGCCATAGTTGCGCCGCGTGCGCTGCGAGCCGCGCCTTCAATTGGCGGCAGGCATCGCGCGCCGCCATGCCGTTCAGATCAGAGCCGCTCGATGCCGCCGTGGCCGAGGTGTTCGGCACCTTGCTGGTGTCGGTGGCAGTGACACGCACGGCTTCAATACCGATGCCCAGCTCGTGCGCCACCACCTGCGCGACCTTGGTATTGAGGCCCTGGCCCATCTCGGTGCCGCCGTGATTGAGCAGCACCGAGCCATCGTTGTAGAGGTTTATCAGCGCCCCGGCCTGGTTGAAGTGGGTGGCGTTGAACGAGATACCGAACTTCACTGGCGTCAACGCGATACCGCGTTTGATCAGCGGACTGCGCGCGTTTTGCTCACGCAATGCCGCGCGGCGGGCGCGGTAGTCTGCGGAGGCTTCGAGTTCGCTGGTGATGGCGTCGAGAATGTTGTCTTCGATCACCTGCCCGTAAGGCGTCGTGTTGCGCTCTTTGATGCCGTAGTAATTCGCGCGCCGCACTTCGAGGGCGTCGCGTTGCAGCGCACAGGCGATGGCGTCAATGGCATGCTCGATCACAAACATGCCCTGCGGGCCGCCGAAGCCGCGAAACGCAGTGTTGGAAACCGTGTGGGTCTTGCACATCAGATTGCGAATCGTGACGTGTTCGAGGAAGTAGGCGTTGTCGGCGTGGCAGATCGCGCGGTCATTCACCGGGCCGGACAGATCAGACGAATAGCCGCAGTCGGAAGCGAGCAAAAAATCAGCGGCAAGAATGCGCCCGGCATCATCAAAACCGACGTCGTATTCGAGCAAAAACGGATGGCGCTTGCCGGTGATGACCATGTCGTCATCACGATCAAGGCGCAGCTTGATGGCGCGGCCGGTCTTGGCTGCTGCCACTGCCGCCATCGCCGCCAGCAATGCGGGTTGCGACTCCTTGCCGCCGAAGCCGCCGCCCATGCGCCGGCACTCGATGCGCACCTTGTGGCGCGCCACATGCAGGGCATGCGCGACCACGTGCTGCACTTCAGTGGGGTGCTGGGTGGACGAGAGGACGTGCATCTGCCCGTCTTCAACCGGTTGCGCGAATGCGATCTGGCCTTCGAGATAAAAATGATCCTGCCCGCCGCAGCGCGTGCGCCCTTGCAGGCGGTGCGGGGCGCGTGCCAGCGCGGCGGCGGCATCGCCTCTGACGAGGCTGCGCGGCGGCGCGAGCAGGGCGTTTTGCGCCATCGCCTGTTCGATGGTGAGTATGGCGGGCAGCACTTCGTAGTCCACCTTGGCCAGGCGTGCCGCACGCCGCGCGATGTGGTGTGAAGTAGCGAGCACCAGAAACAGCGGCTGGCCGTGATACTGCACCAGGCTTTCAGCCAACAGCGGATCATCCGCAACGATGCCGCCATAGTTGTTGGTGCCGGGTATGTCAGCATGCGTGAGGACATCCACCACGCCGGGACAGGCGCGCACGGGGCCGAGATCTATCTGAAGGATGCGCGCATGCGCGTGCGATGAGGTGCCGAAAGCCGCGTGCAGCGTACCGGCCGGCTCCGCGATGTCGTCGGCGTAGGGTGCTGCGCCGCTCACGTGCAGGTGAGCGGATTCGTGACGCAGGGGGGAGCCGATGGCGCTCATCTCAAAACACCCGTGTTTCCAAACCTGCCGCTGTCTTTGCCGCGCTGGTTGCCACGCTGATGCCCATGCTACCGGCGGCAACCTCGTAAAAAAATCGCAGCAACAAATTTTGTGCGACTCGCATACGGTAACCCGCGCTGGCACGCATGTCGCTCAAAGGGTGAAAGTCGCGCGTCATCGCGTCCATCGCCGCGCGCACGCTGGCTTCTGTCCACGGCTGGCCAGTGAGCGCGGCTTCGGCATGCGCCGCACGTTTCGGAATGCCGCCCATGCCGCCAAGTGCAATGCGCACGTTCGCAACCGCGCCATCCTTGCAGCACAACGCGATGGCAAAACACACTGCCGAAATATCCTGTTCGTTGCGCTTCGCCGTCTTGTACGCCGCAACGTCCAGCCCCGTGATGCGCAATGGCACGCGCACGCGCTCCACCCATTCGCCCGGTACGCGCGCCTGCTTTTTGTAGTCGAGATACAACTGCTCGAGCGGGAGTGTGCGGGCGGTATCGCCGTGCCGCAGCACCACTTCTGCGCCGAGCACAATCAGCAGCGGCATCGAGTCGCCAATCGGCGAACCATTGGCGATGTTGCCGCCAAGAGTGCCGGACGAGCGGATCGGCACGGACGCAAAGCGCAGCCACACGTGCGCAAACTCGGCGTAATGCCGGTTCAGTGCCGCGAACGCGTCTTCGAGCGTGACTGCCGCCCCGATGTCCATCCAGCCATCTCTCTCAACGATGGCGTCGATGCCGCTCACATTGCCGGTGTAAAGAATCGTGCGCGTTGATTGCAAGGCTTTGTTGATCCACAGGCCGACATCTGTGCCGCCCGCGAGTATCCATGCGTCCGGGTGTGCTGCGTAGAGACTACTGAAAGACGCAATGCTGCGCGGCGCGTAAAACGTGACGCCATTGCTCTCGTAGCAGAAATCATCGTGGCGCGCGATCGCGGCAAGGGCAGCGGCCAGCGCGCGCTCGGCGGGATGAAGCGGCGCATTGACCGCGCCCGCTTTTTGGCGCAGCCACGCGTTGAGCGAAGCGGAATCTGTATCGGGCAAGGCCGCCGCGTCAGCGTCTGTCTTCACATCAAGCATGGCCTGTGCGGCATCGAGAATTGGCCGGTAGCCGGTGCAGCGGCACAGGTTGCCCGACAGGGCTTCGATGGCCTGCGGCCGCGTCGGCCGCGGCGTGTTTTTGTACAGCGCGAACAGGCTCATCACAAAGCCCGGCGTACAAAAGCCGCATTGCGAAGCGTGGCAATCGGCCAGTGCCTGCTGAACCGGATGCAGGTCACCGCTGGCACTCTTCAGGCCTTCAACCGTAAACACGGCCTTGCCATCCACCGTCGGCAGTTGACGGATGCAGGCGTTGACCGGTTTCAGGCGCACGCCGCCGGCACCGTCCGCTTCGCCCAGTACCACCGTGCATGCACCGCAATCGCCCTCAGCGCAACCCTCCTTGGTGCCGGTCAGGCGCAGTTCTTCGCGGAGATATTGCAGCAGCGAGACGTGCGGGTCAACGTCATCCGCAGCATGAGGCGCGCCGTTCAATACAAAACGGATTGTCTTGGCAGAGGCATCGAGTGTCATGCATCAAACTATAGCGACAATGCGGCGACATTGTGGCGGAGCCGCACCGCGACCGCTTAAGCGATTACTGCTCGACCTTGATATTGCCGCGCTTGATGATGTCGGCAAAACGATCCTGCTGCTCCTTGAGGTAGCGCGTGAATTCGGCAGTGGGCCGGTAGGCCGGCTCGACGCCGATGCTGTTCATGCGCTCTTTCACATCGGCCGCGAGCATCGCGGTTTCGACTGCGGCGGCGATCCTGTCGACGGCGAGCTTGGGCGTGCCGGCCGGCACCATCACGCCGAGCCACGCGCCCACATCAAAGCCGGGGAGGTTGGCCGCGCTGGCGATGGGTTCGACACCTGGGGTCAACGCGCTGCCGCGCGCGAGCGACACGCCATAGGCCTTGAGCTTGCCCGCGCGCACGTGCGGCATGGTGCCTGCCGCCGTTTCAACCGAGTAGGCGATCTGCCCGCCGATCACGTCAGTGAGCGCCGGGGCGCTGCCCTTGTACGGCACGTGCGTCACCTCCAGCCCCGCCTGCAGGTTGAACGACTCGGCGATCAGGTGTGCGGTAGCACCGGTACCGGATGACGCAAAACTGTATTTGCGCGGGTTGGCTTTGACCAGCGCAATGAACTCCTTCATGTTCGCTGCGGGAAACTGTGCATTGGTCACCAGCACGTAGGGCGAGAGACCAATGCCCGCCACCGCGAGCAGATCACGGTTTACGTCATAGGGTGCCTTTTGCAGCAGCGGATTGACAGTGACCGGGCCGCTCGATGCAGCGAGAATCGTGTAGCCATCGGGTGGTGCCTTGGCCACCATGTCGGTACCGATCATGCCGCCGGCGCCGGCGCGGTTGTCAGTGATGACGGGTTGGCCGAGAAGTTCGGAAAGTTTTTGCGCGAGCACGCGGCCGGCGAGGTC
>JANPAR010000275.1:0-7758 GCA_031430015.1 Burkholderiales bacterium | reverse complement strand
GTGAGCTTGAGCTCGTCGCGGATCAGGTTGACCAGCAGGGTGCGGCCCTCAACCTGGCTGGTGACTTTTTTACCGTTGATGGTGAATTCGATTTTGTTCATATGGATTGTCGTTGGCTGATCTTGATGGGTTTCGTAATCCGGATGCGGGCGATGGGATGCGTGCAATTCCGGCCAGTTCAGACGCGGCGCGGCACTAGCCGGTGATCTGCTTGACGGCGCGCTTGGCCATCACACCCGCCAGGTGGGCGCGGTAGTCGGCACCGGCGTGCAGATCGGCAATGCAGTCGGCTTCGTTGACGGCGATGCCAGCGAGCGCCGCGTCGGAAAAATTCTTCGCCAGTGCCGCTTCAGCGTCTTTCCAGCGGAACACGCCAGACGAACCGGCGCCAGTGATGGCGACGCGCACGCCGCTCGCCGTGTCGGCAACAAAAGCACCGGCCATCGCATAGCCCGATGCCGGATGATGAAACTTCGAATACGCCGCGCGCTTTGGCACCGGAAAGTTGATACGCACAATGATTTCGCCTTCGCCCAAGGTGGTCGCGAACATGCCGGCAAAAAAATCGTCGGCAGCGATTTCGCGCTTGTTGGTGACGATGGTGGCATTGAGCGCCAGCACAGCCGACGGGTAGTCCGCCGCCGGGTCATTGTTGGCCACCGAACCACCCAGCGTGCCGCGATTGCGCACCTGCAAATCGCCAATCTCGATGGCGAGGGCGGCGAGCGCGGGAATGGCTTTCTTCACCGCAGCCGACTCCGCGACTTCAGCGTGGCGCGTCATCGCACCAATCGACACCACATTGCCCTGGACGGCAATGCCGGTCAATTCCTTGATACGGCCGATATCGACCACATGCGAAGGCTGCGCCAGGCGCGCCTTGAGGGTCGGAATGTAAGTCTGTCCGCCGGCCAACAGCTTGGCCTCAGGGTTGGCAGCCAGCATGCTGGCCGCCTCAGTTACCGAATTGGCGCGCTGGTATTCAAATGCGTACATCGTCTCTCCTTGCTCGATGAAGTTGCTTCAATGACTCTGATTGTCGTTTGACAGTTGGTTCGCTCAAATAAATCTGGGGCGCACTCGCCTATGGCCTACGCCGCCTTGGCGCGCGCATCTTTCAAGGCGCGCCACAACACCGCCGGCGTGACCGGCATCTGCAATTGTTGCTTGACGCCTGCGCTACGCACGGCATCCATCATCGCATTCATCAAGGCGGGCAGCGAACCGGAACAGCCCGACTCGCCCACGCCCTTGGCGCCGAGCAGATTTTTTTGCGTCGGAACCGGGTGCGGAATGCGTTCGAAATCGCCGACGCCGCGAATCCAGCCGGCACGCGGCATCGGATAGTCCATGAAGCTCGCCGTGAGGAACTGGCCGCTCTCGCGGTCATAGACAGCATGTTCGCCGAACATCTGGCCCCAGCCCTGCGCAACACCGCCATGCACCTGGCCTTCAACCAGCATCGGTTGCAGGATGTTGCCAAGGTCATCTACCGCCACGTAGCGAACCAGTTCGGTGACGCCGGTTTCGGGGTCAATCTCAAGCTCGGCGATGTGGCAGCCGTTGGGATAGGTCGCGCCAAACGTGCCCTCAGCTTCGCAATCGAGCGGGTGAGCCGCGCCCGCTACCGGCGCAATCTTCGTGGCCAATTCCGTCAGACCAATCGACTTGCCGGCGCCGGAGAACATGCCCTTGGCATAGCTCACGTCGCCCACACCCAGCGCGCTCGCTGCATGCGGCTTGGCCTTGTCGATCAATGCCTGCGCGAGCAAGGTGAACGAGCTGCCTTGCCCGGCCGCCGTGCGCGAGCCGCCGGTGCCATTGCCGACCATCACAAATTGCGGGTCGCTGGCGCGATATTGGATCGCATCGCCCGGCACACCGAGCACACCGGCAAAGATCGACACGAAGGTGGTCTCGTGGCCTTGCCCCGAACCACCGGCCATGCAATAAATCGTGATGGTGCCATCCGTCGAAAATTTCGCGGCAGTCTGATCCTTCGGTTGCGCGCCCGCTGCCGCCGCCTCGATATAAGACGCGAGGCCAATGCCGCGCAGCTTGCCTTGCTTCTCGCTCGCTGCGCGGCGGCCCGCAAAGCCGCTCCAGTCAACGGTCTTCAAGGCATGGTCGAGCACCGCAGGGAAATCACCACAGTCATAGGTCTGGCCCGCAGCGGTTTTGTGCGGCATCTCGGCCGCCTGAATGAAATTGCGGCGGCGCAGTTCGAGCACATCAAAACCGTGATCCACCGCAGCCTGATCGATCAGGCGCTCCAGCGCATAGGCGATGTCAGGACGCCCGGCGCCGCGATACGAAGAAATCGGCGTCGTATTCGTGTAAGCCAGGCGCGAACGCACAAACACCGCCGGGGAGTGATACACGCCGGCGCACATGATCGACACATTGTTGGTGCCGATGAAGGCGCCGAAGGGGCCTGCGTAAGCACCAAGATCAATTTCATCTTCCCAGCGCAGCGCGAGAATCTTGCCATCGGCATCGAGCGCGACTTCGCCCACCAGCGAAAGCGCGCGGCCGTGGCAGTCGGACAAGAACGTATCGGTGCGCGAGCCAGTCCACTTGACTGGCAAGCCCAATGTTTTAGACGCCAGCATCGCCAAAATATATTCTGGATAGGGGCTGCTGCGAATACCAAAGCTGCCGCCTACATCTTCGACCACGAGATCGATGTGTTCGGCGGGGATACCGGTGATCTGCTGTAAATGAACGCGCGGCGCAATGAGGCCTTGCGACGCCGCGTGCAGCAAATAGCGCCCGGTCGCAGCATCGAAGGACGCAACGCAGGCGCGCGGCTCCATCGGGTTGGGCACCAAGCGCTGGCTGTCGGCACGCACCTTGGTCACAAATTTGGCCTTGGCAAAGGCCGCTGCGGTGGCCGCCTCATCACCATGCTCATGGGTGAACGAGAGGTTGCCGGCAACGTCTGCATGCACCAGCGGCGCACCGGGCGCGATGGCGTCGGCCCAGGTCACCACGGCAGGCGTCTCTGCGTACTCGACTTCGATCAGATCGGCCGCATCCTGCGCCAGCGCTGCCGTTTCGGCGACCACAAAAGCCACCGGCTGGCCAACAAAGCACACGCTGCCATCGGCGAGGATGGGATAGAAGGGCTTCTTCATCGTCTCGCCGTGCTTGTCCTTGGTGGCAACGCCACCGACGAGCGATTTGTAGCCAGCGCGCTGGACGTCTTGCGCCGTCAGCACGGCCTTGACACCGGCCAGCGCCAGCGCCGGAGCGGCATTGATACTCACGATGCGCGCGGCAGCGTGCGGCGAGCGCAGCACACTGGCGTGCAGTTGATGGGGGAGATTCCAGTCTGAGGAATAACGTCCGTGCCCTGCGATCAGGCGCAGGTCTTCGCGGCGGGAGGGTTGCATGTAGTAGAGAAAGGGAGAGAGGAAAAGCCGGATGAAAGACCAGCGCGCGCCAAATCGGCAAACCCCGCAATTCTATCGCGTCGCAGCGCCCGCGTCCCGAACATTGATGCGTGTCGCCACGATTGGGTGTGATTCATCGTGACTCAACTTGGTGCGTGTCGACGAAAAGCGCACCAAACTGCACCGTCGAGACGGCTACATGTCCACGCCGGGACGCTAGAACGCCTGAGGAAGGTCATGGCACAGACGTTGCGGATCAACCGCTATCTCAACGCCGAGACCCTCATGCCCACTACCGCGCCCTCCGCTAGCGTCTGGAACGACAAACTAGCGCTGCTGCTCGAATCGACCGGCGACGGCATCTTCGGCATCGACCTCGCCGGCTGCTGCACTTTCATCAACCGCGCTGCGGCTGCCATGCTCGGCTTTACCGTCGAGCAGGCGATCGGCCGCAACATGCACGAGCTGATTCACCATAGCCATCGTGAAGGGGCGCCCTACCACGAGCACGATTGCCCGATCTTTCGCGCGTTTCGCAAGGGCCTGCCCTGCCGGGTTGACACCGAAGTGTTCTGGCGCGCCGACGGTAGCGCCTTTGATGTCGAGTATTCGTCGCATCCGGTGATCGACGGCGGCGTGGTGCAAGGCGCGGTGATCAGCTTTCTCGATATCACCGAGCGCCATCACGCCCAGGCCCTGCTCAAGCGCGCCAAGGATGAACTCGAAGCGCGCGTCGCCGAACGCACCGTCGAGCTCTCTGCGGCGCTCGCGCAATTGCGCGAACTCGCGGCCCACGCCCACAGCGTCCGCGAGGAGGAGCGCACCCGCATTGCGCGCGAAATCCACGATGAACTGGGAAGCCTGTTGGTCGCGCTCAAATTTGATGTCAACTGGATGCAGCGCCGCCTTGAGGGGCAGGAAGCGCTGGTGCACAAGTGCAACGCGATGGCGCGTCTGATCGAAGGCGCGGTCGAAAACGTCGGGCGCATCATCACCGACCTGCGCCCGAGCATCCTCGATCATCAGGGCCTGCTCGCCGCGCTCGAATGGCAGATCGCCGAGTTTCGCGAATCCACTGAGTTGGCCTGCGCATCGCGCATCCATATCGCCGCCGGGGCCGATGCGCCAGGTGGTGCGCTCGCCACGGCCGTGTTCCGCATTTTTCAGGAGATGCTCTCCAACGTCGCGCGCCACGCGAACGCCACGCGGCTTGTCATCGCCATCACCCTCGACGCTGACGCGCTGACCATCCAGGTGGAAGACGATGGCGCCGGTGCGCCGCCAGGGGCCTTCGAGCGCGCCGACAGCTATGGCGTGATGGGCATGCGCGAGCGCGCGCGCCACTTCGGCGGACGTGTCGGCATCAGCAGCGCGCCCGGGGCCGGCACGCGTGCGCGGCTGGTGATACCGCTGGCTCCGCAGACGGATTATGGCCTGAAAGTGGCTTCTACCAAGGGTTTTGAAGGCATGCCGGCCATCATCAGCTCCCACCAACGGCTTCCAGAGCATGGCTATGGCGGTCGATCATGATCCGCGTCTTGCTGTGTGACGATCACCGCATCGTGCGCGAGGGTTTGAAGCAGATCCTCGCCGACACGCGCGACATCGAAATCGCCGGTGAGGCCGCCGACGGCCCCGCCGCGCTGACGCAGGCACGCACGCTGGCCATCGACCTCGTGTTGCTCGACATCGCCCTGCCGGTACGTGACGGCCTCGACGTGCTCAAGGCCCTCAAGGACGAGTTGCCGCGCCTGCCCGTGCTGATGCTCTCGACTTATCCCGAGAAGCAATACGCCTCGCGCTGCCTCAAGCTCGGCGCGGCCGGGTATGTGAACAAAGGGGCCGACCCCGACGAGTTGACCGGCGCTATCCGCAAGGCGGCGGCGGGCGGCATTTATGTCAGTGCGGCGCTGGCCGAGAATCTGGCCGCACAGTTGGCAGTCAACACCCGCGGCGCGCCGCACGAAACTCTGTCGCAACGCGAATACCAGGTGTTCCAGATGATCGCCGCCGGCGACAGCGTCGGGCGCATCGCCGAGCGTCTCAAGCTCTCGCCCAACACGGTCTCGACCTACCGCGCGCGGATTCTCGAGAAAACCGGCGCGCACAACGATGTGGGCATCGCCATGTATGCGGTCAAGCACGGGCTGATGACGCTCTAGAGGTGCGGGGCGCTGGCTGATCCGGGCGCCTCCGGATGCAGCATGGCTTGCACTGCGGCGGCCGTGTAGTGCCAGCCCTACGCCAGATTCAGCGTTGGCGTGATGTTTGCATCGCTGTAAACCAGATACCTTGTCACTCAACCGCGTGAAGGAGTTCGCCATGTCGCAATCAGTCTACAAACCCTACGATCCTGACGCCGCTCTTGGCCCTGGCTGCTCCTGCGGCCAGCACCACGATCAGGGTGCGCACGATGCCGCTAGCGCGCTGGCGTTTCAAAAGCGCGGCAGCGATGCCGAGAGTCTGTCGCAAGACTTTGTCGAAGCGACGCTGATCAAGGCGCTGTTCCCTCAGGACTCGGTGCGCCGCGCCTTCCTGCGCGCAGTCGGCAGCGGCACCGCCATGGCGGCCATCTCAAGCCTTCTGCCGATCGGCCAATTGCAGGCGATGGCGCAAGAGAAAAAAGGTTCGCTCGAAAAGACCGATCTCAAACTCGGCTTCATCGCCATCACCTGCGCCACGCCCTTGATCATGGCCGACCCGCTGGGCTTCTACAAAAAAGAAGGCCTCAACGTCAGCCTCAACAAGACCGCCGGCTGGGCGCTGATCCGCGACAAGATGATCAACAAGGAGCACGACGCCTCGCACTTTTTGTCGCCGATGCCGCTTGCCATGTCGATGGGCCTCGGTTCGACAGTCTCGCAAATGCGTGTGGCGACGATTCAAAACGTCAATGGCCAGGCCATCACGCTGGCCAACAAGCACAAGGACAAGCGCGACCCCAAGCAGTGGAAGGGCTTCAAGCTCGCCGTGCCCTTCGAGTATTCGATGCACAACTTCCTGTTGCGCTACTACCTCGCCGAGAGCGGCCTCAACCCGGACACCGACGTGCAGATCCGCGTCACGCCGCCGCCGGAAATGGTGGCCAATTTGCGCGCCGGGAATATTGACGGCTTCCTTGGGCCGGACCCGTTCAACCAGCGCGCGGTGTACGACGAAGTCGGCTTCATTCACATCCTGTCGAAAGAATTGTGGGACGGCCACCCCTGCTGCGCCTTCGGTGTCTCCGAAGAATTCATCAAGCAAAACCCCAACACCTTCGCCGCGCTGTATCGCTCGGTGCTGACCGCCGCCGCGATGGCGCGCGACCCAAAAAACCGCGAGCTGATCGCCAAGGTGATCTCCCCGACGGCGTATCTGAACCAGCCCTAAACCGTAGTCGCACAAGTGCTGACAGGAAAGTTCGCGGATGGTCTTGGCGCCATCAAAAACGTGCCTGATCGTGCCGATTTCGACCCGGTGCCGTGGCAGTCGATGGCGGTGTGGATGCTCACGCAGATGCAGCGCTGGGGCTATGTCAAGGGCGATGTCGATTACAAGAAGATCGCCGAGCAGGTGTTCCTGTTGACCGACGCCAAGAAGCGCATGAAGGAACTGGATCAAAAAGTGCCCGAAGGCGCGTACAAGAAATTCAAGGTGATGGGCAAGGAGTTCGACCCGGCCAAGGCCAAGGAATACGCCGCCAGCTTTGCTATCCGGAAAGCGGCGTAAATGACTGCGGCAGGCAACCGCTCCACGCTCGCCGCTGCGTTGTCGGCGCTGTTTTTGCTGCTGCTGCTGGGAGCATGGCATCTCGCCACCATGCCAACTGCGGCCAGTACGGCAGCCGCGTCGGCGCAGAACGCTGGCCAGGATGCCGAATACCTCAAGCTGATTGGCAAGGATCCAGGGGCTACCAAGACCACCGGATTTCCCACGCCAATGCAAATCGGCAAGGCGGCGTGGGGCCACATCACCAACCCGTTTTACGACAACGGCCCGAACGACAAAGGCATCGCGATCCAGCTTGGCTGGTCGCTGTTGCGCGTCGCCACCGGCTTTTTAATCGCCTGTTTGATCGCCATTCCGCTCGGCTTTGTGATCGGCATGTCGCCACTGTTGTCGGAAGCACTCAACCCGTTCATTCAGGTGCTCAAACCCATTTCGCCACTGGCCTGGATGCCGCTCGCGCTCTACACCATCAAAGACTCATCGACCTCGGGCATTTTCGTCATCTTCATCTGTTCGATCTGGCCGATGCTGATCAACACAGCCTTCGGTGTGGCCGGCGTGCGCCGTGATTTGCTCAATGTTGCCGCCACGCTTGAAGTCACGCCTTTGCGACGCGCCTTTCTGGTGATCCTGCCGGCTGCGGCGCCGACCA
>JANPAR010000274.1:0-3111 GCA_031430015.1 Burkholderiales bacterium | reverse complement strand
GCGGTGTTTGCTGGAAAACCCAAGTTTCGCGCTGGGTGTTTTTGTGACTGTTTTGCATCGAGCATTGATCCCACCTGTGGGCGCGCAGCGCCCCGCCCGTCCGCGCGCCCTGCGACGCGGCGCAATCGTTGACGAACTGGGCAACGGCCGTGTCGAAATCTTCGCGCTCGACACCAGCGAGAAAGCGCTCTACGCCCTGTGCCGCGACTTGTTTAAACACTGCTGGCAAGAACTGGTGTTCGGCATCCTGATTCAGGGGGCCGCTTGGGAGATTCGTGCGCCCGGCGCACCGCAGCGTGTTGGCCTGCTTGATGGTTATCTCACGGTTGATTTCAGCGTCTGGCATTTCCACATATGCATCGGTCCGCACAAAGGCACGCGCAAGGCACCTACGCCTCCCGAGTTGGCGCACATTCGGCGCACGTCGCGTGCCGAGCTTTACCGCCTGCTCGATGTCGCCGATGCGCCGATGACCTGGGGGTTGCGCCTGTTCAACGGTAATGGTGAGCAGCAAATGAATGTGTTTTTTCCCAATCCATTTCTGACCGGGGCCGGCAAGATCAGCAAGACACCCGATTGGAACCGGCTTGCCGTATGGGACCGAGTGCGCAAGAACGCGCTCGGCCTCGTCCCGGATGCGCGCGACCGCTCCAGCAAGGGGTTTTGGCACCCTTGAACCGGGATGCGCGAGACGGCGTGTGTTGTAATCGCGCGCTGCTGCGTTTTGCAGCAGCCATACGTAAACGAAGCTTGCGGCCACGCTCTGGTCCAGCTTGCGTACGGTCGCAGCAATAGTTGATTTCGCCGATTCCGCACCCCCGCCCCGACCCCATTTTGCCGTGACCCTGCTGTTCATCATCCTCGCCGCCGTCTCGGGCGGTGTGCTCTCGGTGCTCGCCGCCGCGCTGATTGCCTATCGCGTGCTTGGCACCTTCGTGCAGCGGCTCGTGAGCTTCTCGGCCGGTGTGTTGCTCGGCGCTGCCTTTTTGGAACTGTTGCCCCATGCGTTTGAGAGCGGGCGCAACGCCCACTCGCTGTTCGCCGCATTGCTCGGTGGCCTGCTGGTGTTTTTCCTGCTTGAAAAATTCGCGCTATGGCGCCATAGCCATCATCACGAGCACGATGGTCATGGCCACGAACACGGGTTCGATGCGCACGAGGCTGGCAAGAGTGGTCTGCTCATTCTGATCGGTGACGCGATTCATAATTTCGCCGACGGCATATTGATTGCCGCAGCATTCATGGCCGACCCAAAGCTTGGTCTCATCACCACGCTTGGCATCATCGCCCACGAAGTGCCGCAGGAAGCGGGTGACTTCATCGTGCTGCTCAACGCCGGCTACAGCAAGGCGCGCGCGCTCGCGTACAACGTGATGTCGAGCGGCGCATCGGTTGCCGGCGGCGTGATCGGCTATTTCGCGCTCGGCAGCATGATGGATGTACTGCCCTATGTGCTGGTGTTTGCAGCGGCGAGCTTCATCTACATCGCTGTGGCCGACTTGATCCCGTGGATGCAGCGCCGCGCCGACTCCGAGTCATCGGCGTGGCAGATCGTCATGGTCGGCAGCGGCGTCGGCTTCATTGCACTGACGCATTCTTTCCTGCATTGAGGCGGCGGTGCTCACGCGCCCGCTCACTCGCCCAGCGCCTGCTTCTTCCACAGATTCCACGGCCGCTCAAACACAGTGCGGTTGCTGGCTTCGGCGAGCGCGGCTTCTTCTTCGTCAAGATAAGTGACGACGCCGCCAAGGCTGATGGCGCGCTGCTGTAGTGACGCGTTGAGCTCGGTGTAGATCGCGCGGTAGATCGCTTCGGGCACCGAACCGCCGGCGGCGACAAAGCCGTGCCCGCGCATCAGTACCACGCCGCGCGCACCGAGGTCTTTCGCCAGCGCCGCGCCGTGTGCACCGTTGCGGATCAGCATATCGGTGCAGCCGAACTGGTGGCGAATATCGAACACTTCGGTTTCACCGCGCAAAAATCCGCTCATGTGATACACAGGCCGCAGCTTGATCGACGACACCGCAAACGGAATCACCGACGGCGAGTGGCTGTGCACAATCGCCATCACGTCGGGCCGCGCCTTGTAAATCTCGCCGTGGATGAAGCGCTCGATGTAAGGCTTGCGCGTATCGCCGCCGAGCACATTGCTGTCGAGGTCATAGACCATCACGTCATCCGCCGTCACCATCTCGGGCGCGAGTGAGCGCGACAGCAGGTACTTGCCGGCGTCATCGGGATGGCGCGCGCTGACGTGGCCGAAGCCATCGAGCACACCTTGTTTGGCGAGGATGCGGTTGCCGGTGACGACGTCGGCGATGACTTCTTGTGCGCTGCTCATTGCATGGCCTTTGTAAAAAACGAACCGGGCGCTGCTGGCCCGGTCCAGACGGAATCAGATCGAATCAGATCGAGTTACTTGGGTGGCATTGAACGCAGGTACGCGACCAGCGCATCAAGGTCGTCCGCCTTCATCTTCGCGTAATACGGAATCGCCATCGGCGGCTTGAGCTTGCTGCCATCGGGGCGCACGCCGGTAGTGATGACCTTTTTCAAATCCGCATCTGAGTATTTGCCAAGGGCGGTTGGCGTGATGTTGGTTGAAACACTGGTACCCCACGGCCCGAAAAACGAGAAGCCACCAGCGCCCAGGCCGTTGACAAAGTCCGGCCCGCCCTTCGCGCCTGGCGATGAATGGCATTCAATGCAATGCCCTGCAGCGCCGGCCAGATATTTTCCGTAGGCAACTTTGTCTTTCTTCGATACGTCGGCGACCTTGCTTACCGGCGGCCCGTACGACGGCGGGAGCGGAATGCGGTATTCGGATTTGGCAACCTTGTTCTTGACCTGTTTGGCTGCCCGCAAATAGGCAACGATGGCCTTGACGTCGTTATCGGACAAACCGCGATACAACTCAATCGGCATCGGCGGCCCGATGATGCTGCCATCGGGCCGCTTGCCTTCGCGGATCGACGCGATGATTTGCGTGTCTGTCCACTTGCCGATGCCAGTCTCTTTATCCATCGTGATGTTCGGCGTGAAGACAGTGAACGGCTTGTCCTCGATCTTGAGGCCGCCTGCCAGCTCCATGCCGGGCAGGTCACCATTCGG
>JANPAR010000273.1:0-11086 GCA_031430015.1 Burkholderiales bacterium | reverse complement strand
ACCGTGGTGCCGTAGTCGACGTCGACGATGCCATCGGCGCCAACCCGCTCCAGCGCTTCAGCCACCAGCAGCCCGGTGGGGTCGTCGTTGGCGGCCACCATCGCCACCGCGCGCAGCTGTTCGCCGCCGCTCAAGGGACTGGCGCTGCGCTTCAGTGCGGCGATGACCTCGGCCACCGCCAGCTCCAGCCCCTCCACCAGCTCGACCGGGTTGGCGCCCTTGGCTAGGCAAGCCAGACCGTCTTGCACCAGCGCGTCGGCCAGCACGGTGGCGGTGGTCGTGCCGTCGCCGGCGACCTGGTTGGTCTGCTTGGAAACTTCGCGCAGCACCTGCGCGCCCATGTTCTCGAACGGGTCTTCCAACTCGATCTCGGCGGCGATGCTGGCGCCGTCACGCGAGATGATGGGCGTGCCGATCGGGCGGTCGATGATCGCGTTCATGCCACGCGGGCCCAGCGTGCCGCGCACGGCGCGTGCCAGTTTGGCGACGCCTCTGCCCAGGGCCTGGCGCGCCTCGTCGTCGTGCAACATGATGTTCGGCATGGTTGTCTCCTGGTAGCTGTCGGGTCACACCTGGCAGGGTGCTTGCGATTCGCATGCCACCGCTCCATCTCCCTAGTCGCCTGGGAGTGTCTTGGGTGCGCCGACCGCACTGCGCGTGCGCGGCTGGTGCCTGCGTCTTGTTCTGGGACGCCATGCCGTCGGTTGGCGTCCGATCCTGGGACGCGGGCTTTCACTGAGACTGGCGAGGCGGTAGAACCTGCTTGACAGCCCCGGTCGTGAGAAACGGTCCGGTGACCTCAGCCGAATCGACGAAATCGTTTCGGTCGGGGCTGATCGTGTCGTCAGCGCGTGCTGGCGACACAGAGCAAAGCAACGTCGCGGCGGCGACCAGGCGGATGATCGGTCCGCTAAGGCAGTGCCTCAATTCGCGTCACGTCAGCCCCACTCGATCTGGCGGGCGGCGCACGATGTGGATCGGCTGCGCCACGAGATCGCGGTTGCGCACCTCGAGCAGGCCACGGCACAAAGCGCCGTTGAACTCGGCATTGACGCCAATGCGGCGCAGATCGCGCAAGTAAGCGGGCATCGCCTCGGCGGCGATCAAGCTACCCGCCGCATCGACAAAGGCTGCGCCCTGGTTGGCGCCGGCCACGACGCCGCGCCGTTCGAAATAGCGCTCGACCAGGCGCCAGCCGTCGCTATCGACAGCCAGTTCCTGGAGGGCGCCGATGTCCAGCGCAACCAGCGCCGCCGCCGTGTGACCGGCGTCGAGCAGGTGTTCCAACAGTGCCTGCTGGCGGCGCTGGAAGGCCTTCACCAGGAAGGTCTGGCGCAAGGCCTCAAGACCGCCCTGGGCATCGGCGCCGAAGGCCGCCTGGAAGCCGGCGCCATCGGCCACGCCGTCGTTGATCGTGTCGGCGTACATGTGGTCGTGCAAGCGCACCCGCACCCGCGTGACCCAGGGCAGGGCTTGCACAGCCAGGCGCATGTCGTCAGCCATCAGAAAGGCGAAGTTGGCGGCGCACCAATAGGTCGGCAGGCGAAAGGCGATGCGCACCTCGCCGTCCGGCAGCAACTCGACCGCGGTGACAAAGCCGAGCTCGGCCACCGACTCGTCGAGCTCCGGGTCCATCACCGTCGTCAGGCAGGCTTGCACCTGCTCGACGCGGTCTGGCCATACGCGGTCGGCAGCCATGCTCAGGTGGTCTCGTGGACCTGCTGCATCGTGGTCGTGTTCTTCGCTGCGGTCTTGTTCCTCTGGGCTTCCACGGCGGCCTGCTCCGGAGCGAGCAGCTTCTTTTGCGCCTCGATATCGATGCCGTAGAGCTTCGCTGCATTCAAGCCGAGGATCTTCGTCTTGGCCTCCAGATCGAGCTTGGCGCCGGTTTCCTTGCTGATGTCGTCGGGCAGCTCGAAGGCCATGAAGTCCTCGACGATCCAGTTCGGCGTCCAGATGCCGTAGTCGCTGGCGTAGAGAAGCTTGTCCGGGCCCAGAAACATCAGCAACTGCGAGATCGCGTGCGCGAAGAACTTCGGCTGGTTGTGGATGAAAGGTATGACCACGGCCAGTCCGCCATAGACGTTGGTCTCCTGGGTGGCGATCCAGGTGAAGTCGTCCAGCCGGGGCAGGCCGCAGTGTTCAACGATGAAGTTCAGGCCCTGGAAGTTGGTCGCCGCAATGTCGATGTCGGCCACGTCGAAGGCGTCACGGTCCAGCGGCAGGATCGTCGGGCCTTTGTGCACATGAATGTTCTTGACGCCCAGTTTTTCGGCGAGCGCCAGGTACTTCTCGGCCCACGGATCAGACAACTTATAGCCGCGGCTCGCGCCCTTCCATTCCGCGGTGTAGAGCTTGACGCCCTTGAGCTTGTGGGTGGCCGCCAGCTCTTCGAACGCATCAAGCCCGGCCGCTTCGTCGCGCGGGTCGAACGCGCCGTTGAGGATGAAGCGGTTCGGGTACTGCGCCTTCAACACCGCGTTCTGTTCCGTGGTGTTGAACCCGTTGACGTAGAAGTCCTTCAGGTAGGTCGGCTGGAAGATCGCCATGTCGTCGGGGCCGTCGACGAACAGGTCACGGTACATCTGCTCGGCGCCATAACGATCGAACTTCTCGCGCGTCCAGAGCTTGTCCTTCGGGGTGAGGAAGGCGTGGTAGCCGTGGAAGCAGTTGATGAACTGCTCGCCGTGCACGTTCTTCTGGTTCGCCTTGGTCGCGTCCCAGTTGTGCACGTGCCCATCGATGATGAAGATCTCTTCGCCGGATGCGGTCTTGTACATGATGTGCTGTCCTCTCAGGCGTAGGCCACGTAAGCCATCGCGGCGTTCATGTCGCCGAACAGCACGACCGTGTTTTCGTCGACAGTCACCATCCGCCCGTAGTGAGTCGAGGTGGAGATCTCGAACAGTTGAGGCGTCATTTCGCGGCCAAGCTCCGCGGCAATTTCGTCCATGCGGAATTCGATCTTGCCGTCGCCGTCAATGCGGATCATGGCCGGCATGTAGGTCACGGTGATGCCGGGCTTGGTGGCCATCAGATCGGCGATGGCGCGCGCCTCGACGCTGTCGTTCAGCGTCACACCGCACTGGTGCGAGACGGTGCCCTTGAACTCGATGTCCTTGAAGGCTTTGAAGATGTTGTCTGCGTGGTAAGCCATGATGATTCCTCTGGAGTTGGGTGTCAGGCGGTGAGCGATGCCGGCAATGTCAGGCCGAGTTGGTTCGCGATGCTCTTCATGCGGTCGACTGCGGTGGCGTACGCGTCCGGGAAGTGGGCCACCTTGACGTGCGGCAGCGACCAGATCGGTTGCAGGTTCTTCGCTGCATTCGCGGCCAGGTCGCCATAGGTCGCCAGCCAGCCGTTGAACAAGGCCGTGTTGTGCGCCGCGTGTGCGGGGTCGCTGACCAGCATGTGCATCAACTCGATGGTGTTGGCCAGGTTGCGGTGGTAGTCACCTTCCGCCGACGACACCACGGTGGGTGTGATGAAGTCGTTTTGCGAGGCCGCCGCCTGCATCACGAAGCCGCTGCGGAAGAGTTCGCCCACCATCGGCTCGAACACGATGTTGACGGCGAAGTACTGTTCCAGGTAGTCCTGCGAGCCCGCGAGGGTCTCGACCAGCCGCCGCGTCGGTTGCCAGATCGGATCTTCTAGCCAATGCTTCTTGCCGACCTCGGCGTCGAAGCCGGTGATGTCCAGGCCGATATCGCCAAGGTACAGCGTCAGGTCCTGGGCGAAGCGCAGCTTGTACGAAGAATTCGTCAGGATCGCCGAGTTGATCATCTGCGTGTAGCCGTAGCGCTGGGCCTGCATCAGCGAGGTGCCCAAACCGAACTCGGCATGTTTGTAGGCGCCCAGGTGCTTCTCCAGCACCTTGACCCAGGCCTTGTCAAAGCGTGTCGGTGCGCCCGAGCGGCGTCCGTTTTCAACCGCCTGCGCGATCATTCCTTCAATCGTCGACTGGCGTTGGTAGTGGGTGCGCTCCCACTCTTCGTCGACCGCGCGGAAGACGTGCCAGTCGGTCGAGCGGCCCTTGGTCCAGCCTTCGTAGTAGGTTGGCGTGCCGTCAGGGAAGCTGATGATCCAGTCTTGCAGCAAGTAGCGCTTGGGGTCAGGCTGGACGTCCAGCGTCATGTCTTCGTAGTGGCTCGCCTTGCGGCCCTTGGGCGTGAAGTAGTTGTACTTGCGGCTGTCGGAGCCGGCGAACTTGGCGGCGCCCGCGGCGCCGGAATTCACCGGGACATAGTCGGCAGCACTGACGGTGGCTGTTGCGGTCATGGAGTGTCTCCTCGAGGTTTAGTGAACGAGATTTGGCGTGCTCGCGCTCGCCGGGGTGAACTTGTCAACATGGGTGTGGTCGCGCGCAATGCCCAGACGCTGAAACACCGGCAGCACGGCGTCGATCATGGGCGGTGGGCCGCAGGTGTAGGCATCGAGTTCGCCCGCCAGTTGCTGCTCGCGCAGGATGCGTTCGACCGCCTCGTGCACGAAGCCGGTCTCGCCGCTCCAGGCATCTTCTGCCGTGGCTTGCGACAGCACCGGAATGAACTCGAAGTCCTTGAGCTTGGCCGACACGGCTGCGAACTCGTCCAGGAAGAACAAGTCCTTGCGCGTGCGCGCGCCGTAGAAAAATCGCACAGGCCGCTGCTCGCCACTTTCGATGTGGTCTTTCAGGATCGCCCACAGGGGTGACATGCCCGAGCCACCGCCAACCAGGATCATCGGCCCTGGCCGCTGTTCGCGGCGGAAGCAGGTGCCGAAGGGGCCCTTGAGTGTCAGCGGCGTGCCCGGCTGCAAGCCAGCATCGATCAGCGCAGAAAAGGCGCCGTTCGGATACTTGCGAATGATGAATTGCAGCGTGGTCGGCGTGACCAGCGTGCTGGCCATTGAATACGAACGTGTCACGCCGGCACTGGGCACACCGAGTTCGACGAACTGGCCGGCCCAGAACTTGATGGGCCGCTCGATCTGCACTTCAAGCAGCCGCATGTCGTGCGTGAGCTGCGTGACGGCGCTGAGCACGCCGTTGTAGGTCTTGACCGCAATCGCCCGGCGCAGCAAGTCCTCGTCGAAGTTCAACAACTCAATCGTGACGTCACTGAATGCGTAGCCGCGGCACAGCAGGATGTGCCCGGTGTCGCGTTCGTAGTCAGCCAGCGCGAAAGTGGAATAGTCCTCCACTTCCACGTCGCCTTCGACGAGCAGGCACTTGCAACTGCTGCATTGCCCTTCACGGCAGCCATGCGGCACGGCGATGCCTTGACGGAAAGCAGCGTCGAGGAGCCATTCGCCCTCCTCGACTTCCATTTCGACCCCGACGGGCTCGAAACGAACGGTGTGCACTTTCTTATCCGACATGACTGACCCTTGCTGCCTTGGCTGCAATCACTGCATTCGTCGTTTGCCGCCGCTGCGCCCGCGAAAACGGGGCAGCGGCGGCACCGCTTGGAGCCTTAGATTGGGTTGATCTTGAAGCCCTTGCGGTACTCGGCGGCGGCGGCCACGCGCCCTTCATCGGTCAGCTCGCGGAAGCCGCGCAGCGGGCTGCCGAGCGTGAAGCCGCGAACATGATCCAGGGTCCACATCTGCTTGTCGTCGAAGCGCAGGTGAGGCTGCGGCACCAGGGTCTTGCCGTCGGCACGCACGAAGCCGAGATCCTTGATGGCGTCAGCCAGGTCCCAGCCGTGGTAGCAGTCTTCCCATTCGCGCCGGCCGCTGAAGCGACCCATCGCCGGGGTGGCGCGGCCTTCGTATTCGGCGGCGAACGAGACCTTGTGCGTCCAGCGGCAGACTTCGGAGCAGTAGGTGAAGATCTTGCCGTCGACTTCGTCGTAGCAGAAGTCTTCGCGGATCAGCGCCGGCACCATGCAGCTCCAGCAGCGGTGCGGGTAGGCGTAGCCGTTCTCCTGGTCGAACAGGATATTGGTCTGGCCCGGTACGCTCTTGCGCGCATACCACTTCCAGTAGTCACCGAACTCGGCGTACCAGCCCGGGTACTTGTGCTCGAACCAGTCGAAGTCTTTCTCGGTCTGGGCTTCGATGCGCCAGAAGTTCACCGGCCAGCCGACCGAGAAGAACTGCGCCGTCTTGTGCACGTAGTTCTTCTTGACGATCCGGTCCCACGCTGCGCTGACGTCGTCGTGATGGATCTTCACGCCGTACTTTTCGAGCGGCAGCATGTAGGTGCGGTAGTAGTCTTCGTAGATCCAGCGGTGCCAGAGTTCGGCGTAGGACTCCTTGTTCTTGTCACGGTCGGTGGTGCCGTATTCGACGAAGGTGCCGATCGCCGCGTCAACGATGGCGTGGTTCTGCCAGAAGGCGTACTTCAGGTCGCGCTCCAGCAACAGGTGGTTGCTTGGATCGTTAACCAGCGACATCAGCAGCGAGTGCCCGTTGCCGATGTGACGCGATTCATCAGACTGCACCGACAGGAAGACGGTGGACAGTGCGTAGTCGCCGTTGCGTGCGGCCTCGGAAGGCATGGCCACGAACAGCGTGTTGGTGAACGCGGTTTCCGCCACCACGGTGAGGTAGATGTTGGCCGCCGTGATGGCGTCACCGGTGAGGAAGCCTTCGGCGAACTGGCGGCCGATGGTGGTGGCGTAGCACTTGCCGAACGCCGCTTCGGTGATGTCGAAACCGGCCGGGTCGATGTAGTTTTCCATGTACCACTTCTTCAGGTTCATCTGAATCGTGGAGTGGCGGAATTCGTCAACCATCTGCATCGTGAAGCCGGTGCGCAGTTCTTCACCCGGGGCCAGGCGGGCGACCATCGCCATTGAACGTGCGGCCGAGATTTCGGGGAAGGGAATGATCGCCAGGAACAGCTTCATCCACTCGACCCAACGCGGCTGGGTGTTGCGGAACATGTCACCACGCAGCGCGGCGTCGAGCGCGCCGTAAACGCGGTTGTCCTTTTCTTCCTGCATGGGGAAGTAGGAGCGCAGCACCTGCTTCATCGGGTCACGCGGTGCCTTGCCGATCTGGTAATCGGTTGGGAAGGTCATCGCCTCTTGCACATAGCTGGGTGTCCAGCCGAGATCGGCGATGCGGCGTGTCGCCTCGCTGATGTTGATCCCCTTCTGGGAGGTGATCTTGTTAAGTGTCAAACCCACAGACATTGAAGTCTCCTTTAGGTAGGTGTTCAGTTAATCAGGTGTTCAAGCCAACTGACCCTTGGCAGTTGATCCGCCAGGTTCGCGTCGCGCTGGGCTCGTGCCCCGTCATGTAATAGCGATTCGCATGCCAGTGCTCCATATTCCTAGGGCGCGCCAGACTTCCCAGGGAAACTTCTTCCGGCGCCCGTGCAGCGGCTGGCCTGGGCGTCGTGTTTTGGGACGTTGAAGGTGTCATGGCGTCTGATCGTGGGGCACGGGCTGCGGCGATCACCGAACTGCCGCCGCCACGCGGGCTCACTGCCGGACACTTGAACTGCCGCCGGGGCCGACAGTGGGCGTGCCTGCGCCCGACCCCGCGGCGCGCTCACGCGCTTCACTCTCGGCGATAAAGCGCGCTGCCAGCACCAGCGCGCCCATCGCGAAGTCTTTGCCGTGGGCGCTGGTCATTTCGTTGGAGATGTCCGCCAGGCGCTGGAAGAAGCTGTCCTTGCTGGTGGTTTCGGCGTCGCTCATGGTTTGCTCTGCTGGGTGGAGTGGCGGGTGCGCGAGTTGAACAGCGCGTCGGGCAGCTCGAGCCAGCCAAACACGCCGTCCTGTGTGCCAAAGGCCAGGCGGCTGCCGTCGCCCGACCAGGCCAGGCCGTTGACCGTGCCGCCGCCTGAGCCCTTGATGAAGAGCCCCTCGTCGCTGCCGGGTTGGCACAGCACCACGGCGCCGTTGTGATAGCCGGCCGCGATCAGCGACTGGCACGGATGGCAGGCGACGCAGTTCACCGGTGTTTGACTCGGGATGCCGCATTCGACTGGGGCGTCGGCCGCGCGCGGCGGATCAAAGCCCCAGCACACCGGCCGTGTGGCGCCGCTGGTGGCGAGATAGCGCCCATCGTGGGCGAACGACAGTGACAGAGGCTGCCCGGGGTAGCCGCCCATTTCGAGGTCGCCACCATCAGCCACGCGCCAGCCGTGCAGCGCGTTTTCTTGCATGCCGCTGACCAGGTATGTCCCGTCGGGGCTCCAGGCCAGTGTGCGGTGATAACCAGGCCAGGCGAGGCTGCGCGTGGGGCCGGCGTCGGGCCACAACGTGACGCCGCCGCTGTGCGCCGCGGCCAGAGTGCGCCCATCAGGGCTGAAAGCCAGTGCCGTGGCCGGCGCCGGCAACTCAATCGACAAGGTGCCCACCAAACCCAGGCGCTGCACACTGCGCCCGCTGGCATAGGCACGCACGCCGCTGGCGCTGCACGCCAGGGCGCTGATCCACCCGCCCGCCACGTGCGCCAGCACCTCGGGGTTGCCGACCCGCGGCAACTGCACCACGCGCCCATCGTCGCCACCGCTGATGAAGCCGCCGTTGGCGTCAGCCGCCAGGCTCAGGCAACTGCCCTGGTGGCAGGCGGCGCGCACCGGGCGCGGCGGCGCTTCGGTGGCCGGCACCACGGCCACGCCGCCGCCGGCCTTGGGCTCGACACGCGGGCCACCGCGCCACTTCGCATCGGCCGCGGCCAGGTGCCCGTCGCCCAACGCGAAACCAACCAGGCCGCCTTCAACCGCCCAGGCCACCGCGACCACCGGGGCGCCGAACTCCCAGCTCGCACCGAGCAGGGTCAACAACGAAGAGGGTGCGTTCATGCGCCCGCCCGGCCGCCCGAAGGGCGAATACCGGAGTGCGTAGCACGAAGGTACTCAGGTGAGCCCGCCCGGCCGCCCGAAGGGCGAATACCGGAGTGCGCAGCACGAAGGTACTCAGTTGAGCCCGTTAAGGCCGGCACAAGCCAGCCGCCATCCGAGCGGATCGAGGAGAGTGGCAAAGGCATATTTCCTTGCGAGGTTGGTTCCATGGTGTCTGCCAGACAGTGCACGAGCGCGCCGCGCAACTCATCGGTGTCCAAGCCGCGGCCGATGAAAACCAGGCGCGACTCAAGCGCTTCGCCCTCGTTCCAGCGGCGATCCAGCCCGCTGTCGACGGTCATATGCACGGCCTGAAAGACAAAGCGTCGATCAGCACCCTCGAAAGCAACGATGCCCTTGGCGCGTAGCAGATCGGCGCCGCGCTCAGCCACCAGGCGTTGCAGCCAGGGCATGAAGCGGCTGCGCTCGAACGGCCTGTCGAAACTCAGCGACACGCTGCTGATGCCGGCGCTGTGGCGCCCCGCATCGACTGGCCCGTAACGATGCCGTGCCGCCCCCGTGGGCGCGGCACCGAGCCGCGCCGAGGGCAGGCGCATGCGGGCAATGTCGAAGGCGCCGCGGTCCAGCAGTTGCGCCAGTGGCGTGTCGCCATGCACCGAGCGCCGCAACTCGGCGCCGGGGTTGAGCTGCTGCACGGTGTGCTCGGCCTCAGCCAGTGCCGTGGCGTCGGCCAGGTCGGCCTTGTTCAGCAGCACCAGGTCAGCCTGGGCCAACTGCTCGCCGGCCTCGGGCGCGTCGCGCAGTTGGCGCACAAGGTGGCGTGCATCGGCGACGCAGATCACGCTGTCCAGCCGGGTGTGCTGGCGCAACAGGTCGTCGAGGGCAAAGGTCTGCACGATCGGTGCCGGGTCGGCCAGGCCGGTGGTCTCGATCAGGATGCCGTCAAAGCCACCGGGGCGCCGCACCAGGCTGCTGGCAACCCGCAGCAGGTCGCCACGCAGCTTGCAGCAGACACAGCCATTGTTCAGCTCGTAGAGCTCTTCCTCAGCGCCGATGACCAGCGAGCCATCGATGCCGAGTTCGCCATATTCGTTGACGATCACGGCATAGCGGCGCCCGCCGGCGGCGCGCAGCAGCCGGTTGAGCAGCGTGGTTTTGCCCGCACCGAGAAATCCGGTCAGCACCGTCACCGGGATGAGCGCCATGTGCAACAGTTCCTCCGCGCCGCGACTGTGTGGCGCTGCCAGCGGTTGGGGGGGTCAGGAAACCACAGATTCAAGCGATCACGGGATGAGCACCGCGCGGCCCTTGATCTTGCCGTGGTGCAGGTCGAGCAGCGCCTGGTTGGCGTCTTTGAGCTTGTATTCGCGGGTCGCCAGATGCACCAGGCCGCGGTCGGCCAGCGCCATCAGCTCGACCAGCTCGGGGTAGGTGCCGACCAGGTTGCCGACGATGGTCTTTTCGCTGGTGATCATGTCCAGCGTCGGCAACTCGATCTTGCCGCCGTAGCCGACGATGTAGTAGCTGCCGGCGTTGCGCGTCATCGCCAGGCCCTTGGCCACCGCTTCGCCTTCGCCAACGAAGTCGATCACCGCCTCGGCACCCTTGCCGCCGGTGAGCTCGAGCACCCGCTCCAGTTCCTTCCCATCGGCCTTGACGAGGTGATGGGCGCCGCACTCCTTGGCCAGTTGCAAGGCCATATCGCCACGGTCGACGACGATGATCTCGGCCGCACACAGCGCTGCCAGCACCTGGATGCCGATGTGGCCCAGGCCGCCGGCGCCGATGACCACCGCGTACTCGCCCGGCAGCAAGTGGCGCGAGGCCTTCTTGGCGGCGCGGTAGGCGGTCAGGCCGGCATCGGTGTAGGGCGCCACATCCTTGGGTGCCAGGGTCTTGGGCAGCTTGATCAGCGAGCGCTGGCCGGTGCGCAGGTACTCGGCGTAACCGCCGTCGGCGTTGATGCCAGGGAAGCGGCTGTCTTCAGCGTGCATGTCGTCGCCCCGGCGGCAGGCCAGGCAGTGACCGCTGGTGACCAGCGGATGGCAGATCACGGCGTCGCCGATCTTCACCCCGGTCACTCCCGAGCCGATTGCCTCGACCCAGCCGGCATTTTCGTGGCCCATGATGTAAGGCAACTTGACCTCGACCTTGCTGCGCCAGATGCCTTCGACCACATGCAGGTCGGTGCGGCACACGCCAGCGCCGCCGATGCGCACGATGACGTCGGTGGGGCTCTCGATCTTCGGGTCGGGCACATCTTCATAGCGCACGAAGGCGCCGCTGCTGAGCGACTCGTCGTACTGGTGCAGTACCGCGGCTTTCATGGGTCGGCTCCTTCAG
>JANPAR010000272.1:0-21974 GCA_031430015.1 Burkholderiales bacterium | reverse complement strand
TTCACACCGACACCGCCAGCGGCGTCACCAGCGACTTGCAGGCCCTGCGCGGCGCGATCGATCGCGCCCGGCACCCGGCGCTGTTCGTCGTCGACGTGGTCGCATCACTCGGTGCCGCACCGTTTGCGATGGACGATCTGCGCGCGAATGTCGCGATCGGCGCATCGCTGAAGGGCTTGATGGCGCCGCCGGGGCTGGGCATCGTCGCGGTCGATGCGATCGCGCTGGCGGTGGCGCAAGCCAATCCGTCGCCACGCTTTTACTGGGACTGGGCGCGCCGCATCGGCGAGCCGTCTTACGTGAAGTTCTGCGGCACGCCGCCGCTCAACCTGCTGGCGGGGCTCGAGGCGGCGCTCGGACTGATCGAACATGAAGGGCTGGATGCGGTGCTGGCGCGCCACGCGCGCATCGCGGAAGCGGTGCAAGCCGCGGTGCAGTGTTGGGCGCAGCCGGGCGGATTGCGGCCGTTCGCCCGATCGCCCGGCGTGTGCTCGACCTCGGTGACGACGATCGCGGTGCGCGACGGCATCGATGTCGATGCGCTTCGCACGGTCGCGCGCGAGCGCTTCCAGGTGGCGATGGCCGGCGGGCTGGGCCCGTTGACGGGGCGCGCGTTTCGCATCGGGCACCTCGGCGACATCAATCCGGCGATGATCCTCGGCGCACTCGGCGGAATTGAAGCCGCGTTGCAGGTGCAGGGGATTCCGTTCGCGAGTGGCGTCGCGGCGGCGACCGCGAGCCTGGCGCGAGACGACTGAGCCGATGACATTGAGCGCACGATGAACATCGACCCGATCACGCTGTCGGTGCTGCAAAACGGCCTGCAGCAGGTGTGCAACGAAATGGACCTGGCGTTCGTGCGCAGCGCGTTCAGCCCGGTCATCGCGGAGGCGCTGGACCGCAGCGACGGCATCTACCACCGCGACACCGGCGAGCTGATCGCGCAGGGCGAACTCGGCCTGCCGGTGTTCGTGGGCACGATGCAGTTCACGGTGCAGGCGGTGATCGAGCATGTGCGGCGCCGCAACGCCGCGCTGCACCCGGGCGACATGTTCATCGTCAACGACCCGTACCTCGGCGGCACGCACTTGATGGACGTGAAGTTCGTGCAGCCGTTCTTCTACCGAGGCGAACTGTGGTGCTGGCTCGCCAACACCGGCCATTGGCCCGACACCGGCGGCATGGTGCCGGGCGGGTTTTCGGCGAGCGCCACCGAAGTCGAGCAGGAGGGGCTGCGCCTGCCGCCGGTGAAGCTCTACAAGCGCGGCGTGCTGGATGACGAGATCTTGTCGATCATCCTGTCGAACATTCGTGTCGCCGACCAGCGTATCGGCGACATCAAGGCGCAGGCGGCGGCGCTGACCACCGGTGAGAAGCGCCTGACGGCGCTGCTCGACCGCTACGGCGCCGACCACGTGGATGACGCCATTGCCGAGCTCAAGCGCCGCGCCGCGGCGCAGATGCGCGCCAAGATCGCGACGATTCCCGACGGCGTTTACGAGGGCGAAGCCTTTGTTGATTCCGATGGTGTGGTCAATGAGCCGCTGCGCATCGCGATGAAGATCACCAAGAGCGGTGGCAGCGCGGCCGACACTCCCGCACTCCTGGACGCAGGCAACGCGCAGGTCAAACTCAGCTTTGATATGAGCGGCTCCTCGCCACCGTGCCGTGGCCCGATGAACAGCGTGATCGCCACCACCAGGTCGTCGATTTACCTCGCGGTCAAGCACGTCTTCCCCGAGGTGCCGATCAACGCCGGTACCTTCGCGCCACTAGAGATCATCGATCCCCACGATACGTTTTTGTACGCCAAGTATCCGCGCCCGGTGTCGGGCTGCGCAGCCGAGGTGAGCCAGCGCATTGCCGAGGCGGTGTTCGCCGCGCTCGCCAAGGCGATTCCGCAACAACTGTTCGCCGCGCCAGCCGGCACCAGCGGCAATCTCGGCGTCGGCGGCACCGACCCGAAAACGGGCCAAGCCTATGTGATGTACGTGATCTCCGGCGGCGGCTACGGCGGCAGTCCGCTGGGCGACGGCCTCTCGAACGGCTGCTCCACCATCGGCATCTCGAAGACCACGCCGGTGGAAATCATGGAGCAGCGTTATCCGGTGTTGTTCGAAGAATTTTCATTGCACGAAGGCTCGGGTGGCGCAGGTGAGCACCGGGGCGGCTTCGGCGTCAATTACAAGATTCGCATCCGCCGCGGCGAAGCAGTAGCCTCGATGGTGATGGACCATGGCCGCACCGGGCCGCAAGGCGCGGCGGGCGGTGGCGACGGCGGCGTCAATAAAGTGACGCTGGTGCGCGATGGGGCTCAATACGTGCCAGCGCATTTGTCAAAGGACCAGAGCATCGCCCTCAAAGCGGGAGACCTGATCTGCGTCTCGACGCCCGGTGGTGGCGGTTTTGGCGAACCTGTCGCGCGCAGCCGCGCTGAAATCGAGCGCGACATTGGCCGCGGTTATTACACACGCGACGAAGCGCAACGCCGGTTTGGTGTGGCGATATAGCGCGTTGGGTATCTGGATGCAGCCTTGATCGCGGCCTTCCGTTTCAGGGTTTGTACGCTGCGATCGCCTTGGCGAGGTCTTCATATTCCTCGCACGACTTGCCGCAAATCCGCTCGAGTGCTGCCAAATGTTCTTGCGCCTTGGCCTTGTTTTTTTGCATCAGATAACCCTGGCCGATGTATTCGTGCGCACCCTTGTGATTTGGGTTGAGTTTGAGCGCCACGGCATAGTGGTCCATGCCCTTGGGCACGTTGCCGCTATTGCGGTAGGAGTAGCCCAGCCAGTTGTGAATGTCGGCATTGTTGCGGTCTTTGGCCAGCGCTTTTTCCAGATGCGTGATGGCACTGCGCCATTGCCTGGCCTTGACTGCCTTGCGGCCTTCGTCGAGATCGTTGACCGCGGCAGGGGCGGTGGGTGTCTCGTCAGTGCCGGCCGCAAAGGACGGTGATGCAAGGGACGTGGCAGCCAAGGTGAACGTGGCGAGCAAGGCTGCGTGCAGCAGTGATTTCATGACGTGTCTCCGGGGCAGAGTGAACCTGACTATCATACGAGCTTGATTGCATAGACAGATCTACGCAACACTTCATTCCCTTCTCCGGAGACAAACATGTTTGGTGACGCATTCAAGGGCAAAACCGCGCTGGTGTCGGGCGGCTCAAGCGGTATCGGCTTTGCGATAGCGCGCGCGTTTCAAAATGCTGGCGCGCAGGTGACGGTGACGGGCCTCACAGAGCCGGAGCTGGCCGATGCCCACGCGGCGGGGTTGCGCACCGCGGCGCTGGATGTCGGTGATCTTGCAGCCTGTCAAAAGCTGATGGCCACCTTCAAGACGCTTGACGTGCTGGTCAATTGCGCCGGCATGATCCGCCGCGCCAATGCCGAGCACGACCCGGTCGAGTTCGAGCGCGTCATCAACGTCAATCTCAATGGCACGCAGCGGCTGTGCGCGCTGGCACGGCCACTGCTCAAGCAGACGGCTGACAAAAAAGGCGGCAGCATCGTCAATACCGCGTCGATGCGCAGCTTCATGGGCGCGGCGATCACGCCTGCGTATTCGGCCAGCAAGGGCGGCGTGATGCAGCTCACCAAATCGCTCGCCATCGCCTATGCCGACGATGGCATCCGCGTCAACGCCATCGCGCCGGGCTGGGTCGCTACGGCGCTCACCAAGCCCCTGCGCGACAACCCCGAGGCCAATCGCGCGGTGGTCGACCGCACGCCGATGAAACGCTGGGCCGAGCCTGACGAGATGGCCGGACCGGTGCTGTTTCTGTGCTCACCTGCTGCAGCGTTTGTAACCGGCGTTATATTGCCGGTGGATGGTGGCTATGTGGTTTATTAGTTGCGGTGTGCATTATTTTGTGGATTGAACGTGAAATTGTGAAATTTCATTAACCGGCCAGAAAAAAGGCCGGCCATGCCCGATAATGAGGCAACTGATCTACTCTGGCGGGCACAACATCCCCGCTAAAGCATGCCGACTGAAGACCCCACTGACCTTGATTTCACCGACATCTTCGCCAAACGCGAAGTGGCGGCGCCGACGCCAGAGCAGCAGGCGCAGTTGGAGGCGGAGGCGCTGATTGGGGCCAACGAAGTAAAAAAGGGTGGCTTCTGTGTCTCAATGACGCGCCCTGGCCTGCGCATGCGGGGGCCGCGTCCGCAGCATCCCACCGTGCTGGTGGTGGAAGACGAGCCAATCACGTCCAAGCTGCTTGAGCGCATCCTGACTGGCGCGGGATACAAACCCTGGATCGCGCGCAGTGGCAAGGAAGTGGTGGAGAAGCTGCGCTCGCCGCCGCCGCCCGACTTGATTTTGATGGACGTGATGCTGCCCGACGTTGAGGGCTTCAAAATTGTTGAGCGCATCCGCCAGCACAAGGTAATTGGCGAAATCCCCATCATCATGGTGTCGGGGCGCGCCGAGCTTGCTGACGTGACGCGCGGCTTCGAAGTGGGGGCGGACGGCTATGTCACCAAACCGGCAACGCGCACCGCGCTGTTGGGGGTGATTGAGCAGGTGTTGGAGGGCAGCGCATAGGCACCCGTTTGCGCGTATTCTAAGACCCCGCCAGGGTATCGGCGTAGCAGGGCGGCGCTAGACGCCCAGCAGCGCGGCCCCAACGACGCCCGCAGAATCTCCCAGCGCATGCTGCACGATTGGAGTCGTCATCTCATCGCTAAATAGGCGCGCGGTCACCTCCGCCACACCGCGAGAATACAGGTCAGGCATGTTGGACAGGCCGCCTCCCAGCACGACAACATCGGGGTCGAGCACGCCGATCAAATTGGCGAGCGCCTGACCGAAGCGCTTGAAATAATCGTCCATCACCTCCGCGCAGGCATCATTGATGACGTCTGTATTTTGAAAGGTCTGTTCCTGAAACCCTTGGTGGATGCGGCTTGCAGGCCATTTTCTGCGAGGATCGTTGGTGGCAGCGCCTCTCCGGTCAAGCAACGTCCGGAAGCGCCGCTCCAGACCGCTGCCGGAAATGAAGGTCTCCACACAGCCGCGCGCGCCGCAAAAGCAGGCGTCACCCGCCGGATCGATCACCATGTGGCCCCACTCGCCCGCGAGCGCCTGCGGGCCGCTGTGCACTTCGCCATTGATCACGATGCCGCCGCCACAGCCGGTACCGAGGATCACACCGAACACCAACCCATAGCCGCGCCCCGCGCCATGCAGCGCCTCGGCCAGCGCAAAGCAGTTGGCATCGTTCTCGATGCGCAGCGGGTGAAGCAGGGCGGCTTCGAGCATGCTGTGCAGCGGCAAGCCGTTGAGGCACACCGTGTTGGAATTTTTCAGCAGGCCGCTCTTGCGCGAGATCGCGCCCGGCGTGCCGATGCCGAGCGTGTGCGGCAAATCGTCGATGGTATAGACCAGTCCGGCGTAAAGATCGGCAATGCGCGCGATGATGTGCTGCGGCCCGCCCGCAGCTTCGGTATCGACGCGGCGGCGCGTGAGTTCACGGCCTTGCGCATCGAGCGCCACGCCTTCGATCTTGGTGCCACCGAGATCAATGCCAATGCGGAAGGCCGGCGGGGTCATCTTCCAGCGCCTTGAATGGTTGTCCTGCGTGTCGTCGCGGCGCGCATTGTCACCACATCACTGCGCAACCGCTGGCTTGATGGTGCCAATCACCCTGACGCCCTTGCCGTTTGTTGCGGGGGCCACGACCACGACTTCACCCGATTCGGGGAACACGCCGCTCACCGAGGTGATGAGCACCTGATGCGTCACCAGCACCAGCGGCGCACTGCCACGCTTGATCTGGCCGATGCGTGCCACCACTGCATCGCGTTGCGCGGCCTCGCTGGTGCGGTCGCGAAAAAAGGAATTGAGCATCGGCCAATCCTTGGCACCGCCTGTCGTATTACCGATGGCACCACCGAAAGCGAGTTGCGCCGTTTCGCGGCAGCGGCACCACTGGCTCGTCAGCACTTCACCGGGTTTGAGTCCCAGCTTTCGGAGATGCGCGCCGATGCGCTTCGCTTCGTCGCGGCCCGCGTCCGAAAGATTGCGCTGCGTGCTGCAATCGTCGATCTTGAATTGTTCCGGGTCCCCCGTGCCAGGCGCGGTGGCATGGCGGATCAGCAGCGCGACTCCACCGGCGCGGACCGCGTCTTCGGCTGGGCCGGCGTGAGCGATGGCACCCGATGCACAGAGCAAGGCTGTGCAGAACCATTGAATGATTTGACGTTGCATGGATTTTGCCGAGGAGTGGACACCTATAATTCTGACCGATTATCGCGCTCCCCATGCACACCTCTTCTGCGTTTTCCCCCTGGCGCTACTGCGTCGCCCCGATGATGGACTGGACCGACCGGCATTGCCGGTTTTTTCATCGCCAGTTGACCAAACACGCGCGACTCTACACCGAGATGGTGACAACGCCCGCGTTGATGCACGGCAGCGTGCCGCGCCATCTGGATTTTGATGCTGCAGAGTCGCCTGTCGCGCTGCAACTGGGCGGCAGTGAGACTGACGAGCTAGCGCATTGCGCGCGGCTCGCGGCGCAATGGGGCTATGACGAAGTGAATCTCAATTGCGGCTGCCCGTCCGAGCGTGTGCAACGCGGGGCGTTTGGTGCGTGTCTGATGGCCGAGCCCCTGCTGGTGCGCGACTGCGTCAAGGCGATGGTGGATGCGCTGGCCGATGTGCAAGGCAGCGCGACGGACGGGCGTGGCGGTGCGCCGCTGCCGGTGACGGTCAAGCACCGCATAGGCATCGACAAGACCGACTCCTATGGTTTCGTGCGCGACTTCGTCGGCATCGTGTCCGAAGGCGGCGCGAGCGTGTTCATCGTGCATGCTCGCGCCGCTTGGCTCAAGGGTTTGTCGCCCAAAGAGAATCGTGAGATTCCGCCGCTGCGCTATGACTTCGCAGCGCAATTGAAGCGCGACTTTCCGCAACTCACTTTCGTGGTCAACGGCGGTATTGCGGCGCAGGCGGATGCGGCGCAGCATCTTGAGACGAGCGACGGCGTGATGATCGGCCGCCATGCGTATCACGAGCCGTGGTCGCTCAGCGACGTGGACGCGCAGTTTTTCGGCGCGACGCCGTCAGCGCAAACGCGCCATGACGTGATGGATGCGATGCACGCCTACGCCGTGCGCGAAACGGCAGGCGGCGTGCAGCTGCGGCACATCACACGCCACATGCTCGGCTTGTTTCAGGGCATGCCAGGCGCGCGCGCCTGGCGGCGCATGCTGTCTGACAGCACGTGGCTGGCGCGCAATGATCCTGATCTCCTGCTCGATGCTGCGCAGCAAACGCTGCCGGCACGCCTCGCGGCGTGAACTTGCCTCGGGTGAGATTGCCTCGGGTAAGTGTGCCTCACGTAAGCGTGCCCGCGTAAACTTGCATCATGATTATCACCTCGCTGCTCGACACCGACCTCTACAAATTCACCATGATGCAGGTGGTGCTGCATCGCTTTCCCGGTGCCCAGGTCGAATATCGCTTCAAGTGCCGCAACCTCGGCGTGCAGCTCGCGCCCTACGTGGCCGAGATCAACGCCGAGATCGAATCGCTGTGCACGCTCAAGTTTCGCGAACAGGAGCTGGCGTATTTGCGCGGCATGCGCTTCATCAAGAGCGACTTTGTCGATTTTCTTGGCCTGTTCCAGATGAACGCAAAGTATGTATCGGTGACGGCGGCGAGCAATGGCGGCATCGAAGTGACGGTGAAAGGCCCGTGGCTGCACACGATTCTGTTCGAGATCCCGCTGCTGTCGATCATCAACGAAGTGTATTTCCGCAACACGCAAAAAAATCCTGATTACGCCGAGGGGCGCAAGCGCCTGGCTGACAAGATTGCGCTGGTGGCGAGCAAGCCTGAGTTCAGCCCGCCGGGTGCCGAGATGCGCATTGCCGACTACGGCACGCGGCGGCGCTTCGCGAAAGTCTGGCAGGACGAAGTGGTGCTGACGCTCCGGGACAAACTCGGCGTCAATTTTGCCGGCACGTCCAACGTCTGGCTGGCGCAAAAACACGGCATCACCCCGCTCGGCACGATGGCGCACGAGTATTTGCAGGCGGTGCAGGCACTGGGGCCACGGCTGCGCGACTCGCAGCAGTTCGCGTTCGAGATGTGGGCGCGCGAGTATCGCGGCGACCTCGGCATCGCGTTGTCGGACGTGTACGGCATGAACGCGTTTTTGCGCGACTTCGACATGTATTTCTGCAAGCTGTTCGATGGCGCGCGCCATGACTCGGGTGACCCGTTTGATTGGGGCGAGCGCCTGATCGAGCACTACAAGAAGAATCGTGTTGATCCGCTCACCAAGACCCTGATTTTTTCCGACGGCCTCAGCGTGCCAGTGGCGATCCGCCTCTACGAGCGCTTCAAGGGCCGCGCGCAAACCGCGTTTGGCATTGGCACCAACCTCACCAATGACCTTGGCTACACACCGTTGAACATCGTCATCAAGATGGTGAGATGTAACGGCCAGCCAGTCGCCAAGCTATCTGACTCGCCCGATAAAAACATGTGCGACGACGAGCGCTACATGGCGTATTTGCGCCAGGTGTTTGAGATACCGCAGCCGGGTTGAGAGGCGCAGGCTTGGGCTTCGCCGTGACAGCTAAAATTGCGAGTGCTTGCGCCATTACGCCATTACGCTGATACCACGGTCAGCGGCACCCAACACCTACGCACATGAAAACCGAAAATTTTCCCAAACTCTCGAACCGCTCCTCTGCCCTCGGCACCGAAAACGCCTTTGTTGTCCTCGGTGAAGTCACTGCCCTGCAGCGCGCCGGCAAAGACATCATTTCCTTCTGCATTGGCCAGCCTGATTTCCCGACGCCGGTCAACATTCAGGACGCAGCCGTCAAGGCGATTCGCGAAGGCAAGCACGGCTACACGCCGTCGAACGGCATCCCCGAGCTGCGTGAGGCGATTGCGCGTGACGTAAACCGCATGCGCGGCTTTACCGGTGCGCAGTGTGTATCAGCTGACGATGTGGTGGTCGGTTCGGGCGCCAAGCCTTTCATCGCCTACGCGATTCTCTCGACCACCGATTTTGGTGCGGGCGATGAGGTGATTTATCCCAACCCCGGCTTTCCGATTTACGAGTCGCAGATCGTCGCCAATGGCGCGGTGCCGGTGCCGCTGGGGTTGAAGGAGGCACGCAACTTTGCGTTTGACCCGGCTGATCTCGAAGCCGCGATCACGCCGCGCACCAAATTGCTGATCCTCAATTCGCCGCACAACCCTACCGGCGGCTCGCTCACGCGTGCCGATCTGGAAGCGATTGCGGCGATCATGCGCAGGCATCCCCAGGTGTGGATTTACGCCGACGAAATTTATTCGCGCCTGATTTATCCAAACGGCAATTCAGTGGATGCCAACGCCGCGCCTTTTGAATCCATCGCGGCGCTGCCCGGCATGCTCGAGCGCACCATCATCAGCGACGGCGCGTCGAAGACCTGGGCGATGACCGGCTGGCGTATCGGCTACGCGGTCAACAAGATGCTCGCGCCGACCTTTACGCGCTGGGTCACCAACACCGAATCGTGCGCGTCGCACATCAGCCAATGGGCTGCGGTGGAGGCGATCAACGGGCCGCAGGAGGATGCGGACATGATGAAAGCATCCTTCCTCAAGCGCCGGGACCTGATCGTCGGCTTGCTCAACAACGTGCCAGGCGTCACTTGCCTGACCCCCGGCGGCGCGTTTTACGCCTGGCCGAACGTCACTGAGGCTTGCCGCATGACCGGCTGCGCTGACTCGGAAGAGTTTCGCAAGAAGCTGCTCAATGAAGCGGGTGTCGCGGTGCTGGCCGACATTCATTTCGGCGCGCGCGTCGAGGGTGAGGGGCAGCACATTCGCTTCTCGTATGCGGCCTCTGAGAAGGCGATCAATGACGGCGTCGACCGCATTGCCGATTGGGTCAAGAAGAACACCAGATAGAAAACCTGCGTGGGTGGATGCCCTGAAACCCCTGGTGCATGAAGGTTTCAGGAGATGCCCTGCCAAAACCATTGGGGGACAAGGCTCGTGGCGCAATCACAGTTTTGGTTTATCGGTTTGGCGCGAGTGGTTGCGCTGGGCATCGTGGCGTTTTGCATGTCTGGAGCGGCCCTCGCAGCGGGTGGCGGCTATGCGCCCAACATCATCTCGCTTGGTCCGGTGCCGCTCGATTTCATTTTCTTCGCCTGCGTGTTGCTCGGCGTTGCGCTGTTTCACAACCACACCTTTAACGTCGCAGTGGGCGGCCTGCTCCTCCTCACCCTCTACAAGCTCGGCGTGACGGGCTTCAAGCCTGGCCCCGGCATCGAGGGCTTGTTGCTGCATCTGGGTCACGAATGGGTCACCCTCGCCAACCTGCTCGGCCTGTTGCTCGGGTTTGCGCTGCTCTCGAAACATTTTGAAGACAGCAACGTACCTGCGGTGTTGCCGCACTATCTGCCCGATGACTGGAAGGGCGGCTTCGTGTTGCTGGTGCTGGTGTTCGTGATTTCCAGTTTTCTCGACAACATCGCCGCTGCCTTGATCGGCGGGACGGTAGCTGCGACCGTGTTCAAGCACAAGGTGCATATCGGTTACCTCGCCGCGATTGTGGCGGCGTCCAACGCGGGCGGCGCGGGCAGTGTGGTAGGTGACACCACCACCACGATGATGTGGATTGACGGTGTCAATCCGGGCGATGTGTTCGAGGCTTACGTCGCAGCGATTCCGGCGCTGCTGTTCTTCGGCTACTTCGCCTCGCGCCAGCAAGATGCCTACTGCCCGATCATGAAAGACGCGCCGCCCGGCATCAAGGTGGACTGGACGCGTGTAGGCATCGTTGCGTTCATTCTGGTGGCCGCCGTGCTGACCAATGTTGTGGCCAACCTGTATTTCCCGGCGGTGCTCGACCAGTTTCCGGTGATCGGTGCAGCGGTGTGGGTGGCGATTTTGCTCGCGGTGCCTTTGCGCAAACCCGATTGGTCCCTGCTGCCGGGCGCGTTGAAGGGTACGATTTTTTTACTCTCGCTGGTGATGATTGCCTCGATGATGCCGGTTGAGCATTTGCCGGCGGCGTCGTGGCAGACGGCCTTTGGCTTGGGTTTTGTCTCGGCCGTGTTTGACAACATTCCGCTTACGGCGCTGGCACTGAAGCAGGGCGGCTACGACTGGGGATTTCTCGCCTATGCAGTCGGCTTCGGCGGCTCGATGATCTGGTTTGGCTCCTCGGCGGGCGTGGCGCTGTCCAACAATTTCCCCGAAGCGCGCTCGGTGGGCGCGTGGCTCAAGGGCGGCTGGCATGTGGTGGTGGGGTATGTGCTCGGCTTCTTCGTCCTGCTCGGTGTGCTCGGCTGGAGTCCGGATGCGAAGCGCGTGCGGGGTGGTGCTTCGCCTGCAGTGCCAACGATGTCAACGGTGCCTGCCATGAGCGCGCCCGGCGCGCCATCGGCACCCGTTGCCCCATCGGCGCCGGCAACAGCGGCGCCCGCAACAGCGGTTAAACCTGCGGCTGAAGCGCTGCCTGCGAGCGGCGACGACTTGATGAAAAAAGGGTACTGACCGGCAGGACGCGTCTGGCGCGGCATCCCTGACGCGCACGATTCGCGCATGACTGGACTCGTGCGTTGATCGTTCCTTGATTCCCGCGAGTACCGCGAGCGCGCATGCCGGCTAGCACGACTCGCCCTGCAGCTCGAATGCTGCGCTGCCGTCTTGCGCCAGCCATTTCTTAAGATCAGGCAAGGCCGCGCGCAATCCATCACGCAACGACCATGGCGGATTGAAGACGAACATGCCGCTGCCATAGAGCCCCAGCCCGTCGGCGGGCGATGCCTTCACGGTAAGCGACACGTGCAGCCAGTTGCAGGCTGCGCCGCCTGGCGCCTCGGCAAGGCGGCGCAGGCGCACCGGCATTTCGCGCGACTCGCGCCGCGCCACTTGCGGATACCACACCGCATAGACGCCGGTGGCAAAACGCTGCAAGGCATCGCGCATCGCGTCGAGCACGCGCGTGTAGTCATCCTTGTCTTCATACGACGGGTCGATCAACACGAGCGCGCGCCGCGAGGGTGGCGGCAGCAGTGCTTTCAAACCCTCAAAGCCATCTTCGGCGCGCACCTGTACGCGCCGCCCGGCAGCGTGAAAATATTCGCGCAACACACCGCTCTCGGTCGGGTGCAGCTCGAACAGGCGCACGGGGTCTTGTGCGCGGGTCATTTGCAGGGCCAGTTGTGGTGAGCCGGGGTAAGCGGTGAGCGCGCCGCCGGGATTGATTGCATTGAACGCGCGGATTTGCGCTGTGTAATCGGCGAGCACACCGGTTAAATCATTGCGCGCCCACAGCCGGCGAATGCCGCTTTCAAACTCGGCGTTCTTCGCGGCGAAGGTGCCGGCGTCGAGTGAATAGGCACCCGCGCCGGCGTGGGTGTCGGCCACCATGAAGGGCTTGTCTTTGGCGGCGAGATGCGCGAGCAACTGCACCAGCACGATGTGCTTGAGCACATCGGCGTGGTTGCCGGCGTGGAATCCGTGGCGATAGCTGAACATGGGGCAGAGAGTACCAGCAGGGCCGCGCCGGACAAGTGCCGCGGCCCCGCCCGCAAACCGGCTGATACCGCCCATTTCAGCCGTATCTTGCCTGAAAGCCTTGTCCACCAACGATCTTGGCGGTATGCGGCCTGAAAACCTTGCCCGGCGCGGCTTCTGGCAGGGCACTACAATCCGCCGCTCCGTTGCCCTCACGCGACGAAAAAGCCTTGCAAAACAAGGTTTTGGTAGCCGGAATGGGAGTGAATGTCTAAGATGGAAGGCGTTGGCGTGCAACCGCGAGTCCGAGTGCCGGCCTCTTGGGACACTGCGCAGGACACTGCGCAGGATACCGGGGAGGCAAGGGAGGGCAGGGAGCACTGTGGTGCCGCCACCGCCGTTACCCATGTAGCCTTTCAAAAAGTTCATCACTTTCACTCCAGGAGAACGTCATGCTGCTGTCCCGCGCCCCCATCGATGCACTGTCCACCCGCCTTCCCTTTGTTGCCGCTGCGCCGCATGCGTCAGCGCCTGCTGCCAGCTTGAAAGAAGAGTTGCTGCCGTTTACGGTGCGCCTGGTGCGCGAAGAGGACGATGTGCGCAAGGCAGTGTCAGTACGTCACGCCGCTTATGCGCGCCACGTGCCGGTGATGGCCGAGAAACTGGTGAACCCCGAGGCGACCGATTTTGAAGATGGCGTCGCCGTGCTGCTCGCCGAGTCCAAGCTTGACGGCGCGCCGCTTGGCACCATGCGCATTCAGACCAACCGCTTCAAGGCACTGTCGATCGAGCAATCGATTGAACTGCCGGACTGGCTCAAGGGCCGTCCGCTGGCCGAAGCATCGCGCCTTGGTGTGGAGTTGGGCCGCACTGGCACGTTTGTCAAAACCGTGCTGTTCAAGGCCTTCTACCGCTACTGCGTTGAGCAGGGCATCGACTACATGGTGATCGCTGCCCGCTCGCCGCTCGACCGCCAGTACGACAAGCTGATGTTCTCCGACATCTTCCCGGGCGCCGGTTTCATGCCGATGCGTCACGGCGGCAATCTGCCGCATCGTGCCTTGAGCTTTGATGTGCGCTCGGCCGAGCAGCGCTGGGCGGCGGCGGCGCATCCGATGTTTGATTTCATATTCAATACCCGTCACGCTGACATTGACTTGCGTGCGCCGCAACAGGCCGCAACGATGGCGCGCGAGCCCGCGCTGTCAGTGCATCCGGGCAGCTATGCACGCGCGGGTGCCGGAGTGACTGAGCGCGCCTACCGGCATGCCTGATCGCTGTATACACTTACGCTGATAAGCTGCTCATGCCACGGCTCTGCTGGTGCTGCTGCGCTAGCTTCCTTCACTGATGCCTGCCCTCCTTCATAGCCTCTCCCGGTGGATGCAACCGCTCCACCGGGGGCTGGACGCGCTGCTGTACAGCGTGTCGGTCTATGCATTGCCTGTTGTCATCGGCGTGATGTCGCTGTTGGCACTGCTGGTTTGGGAGTCGAGTTATCCGGCATCGGACTCGACGCCGCTGGAACTGCAAAGCGCCGAGCAGAGCGGCGAGGTGCTTACACCGGCACAAGCGCTGGCGCGTCTGGAGAAAGAGCCCGCGCAACGCTATCGCGATACGCGGCTGTCCGAAAAGCCGTTCTGGCTGCGCTTTACCGCCGCGCCCGATACGCGGGCCGCGGCAGGCGATGAGCCGCTAATCGTGGAGTTACCGTCGCGCCACGCGACGTCGGTGGCGTGCTGGAGCGCAGGTGCGCCTGCGGCGAGCGCGCCCGCGCTCGTGCCGCTGGGCCGCGCCAGCCGTGTCATGGCAGAAGGCAAGGTACGTGCTGCCAAAGCCGGCTTCGCGCTCGACCTCGGGCGTCCACGCACGGCGGTCAACGTGCTGTGCCGCGCCGAGTTTGTCGGTCCGGCGCGCATTTCGGCTGTGCGCTGGAGCGATGCGCGTTTCGAAGCATCCGGTCTCGAGTTTCACCGCAAGTCCGGCCTGCTCGATGGCGGCCTGATTGTGCTCGCTATTTTCGTGTTGATGACCGCAGCGATCAACCGTGAACCGGTCTACGTGCTGTTCGCCGCGTGGCTGGTGTTCAACCTGCGCATGGGCGCGATCTCGGCGGGATGGGATACCCAGTGGCTCGGCTTCGCAGTGCCACCGGCGTGGCTGCCGGTTAGCCGGTTGGTGACTGTAGCCGGCTATTACACGCTTACGCTGATGCTGTTCCGGCGCACCTTCCGTGATGACCTCGCACGTGTTGGGTACGCACCGCTGCTGTACGCGGCGCTGTGGACTTGCCTGCCGTTGTTTCCGCTCGCGTTATTTGTACCCTACGCGACAGCGCTGCCGATCATGTGGGCGGCCAGCACGGCCAGCATCGTTGTCGTCGCATTTTTCCTGTTCCGCATTGTGGCAACGACACGTTCTACGGTCGCCATGTGGTACGGCGCTTCTCTCGCGGTGACGCTGGTGGCTTCGCTCTACGAAGTGATCGCCGCCGCCCTCGGCGTTAAGGAGTTGATAGGCTCGGTCAACAGCGTGACGGCTGCCTTGTCGTCGAGCCTGATGGCAGCCTTCGCCATCGCGGAGCAAATCCGCCTTGAACGCAAGCAGCGCATCCAGGCCGAAGCCGAACTGCGCGTCACCTACGACGTGGTGCCGGTAGGCCTGTTTACGCTCGACGCACGTGGTGTCTTCATCGGCGGCAACCCGGCCCTGCGCGAGATGCTGGGTGTCGATGAAGATGCCTTGCGTCAGGCACGCTGGAGCACATTTTTCGCGGACGGTGCGTGGCAGCGCTTGCAGGATATGGTGGCGCCCGCAGGTGCCGCCGAGATTGAACTTGATGGCGCTGTGCCTGCGCCGGGGACGGAGCGCAAGCGCTTTTTGATCAAGGCGGCATTGGCCGAGGAGCGCATCGAAGGCTCCTTGCAGGACATTACCGAAAAATCCAAAGCAGTCGAACGCCTGCACTTTTTGGCGGAGAACGATTCCCTTACTGGCTCGCTCAACCGGCGCGGCATCGAGCGCCTGCTGGCCGAAGCGTTGGCGCAAATGCCTGCTGGCAAACCGCTGGCCGTGGCCTATCTTGACCTTGACCGGTTCAAGCTGGTGAATGATCTCTACGGCCATTCGGCTGGTGACGAAGTGCTGCGCCAGGTGTGCGTACGCGTGTGCGAAATGCTGACGCTGGGGCAATCGCTCGGGCGCATCGGTGGCGACGAATTTGTCATCGTATTTGCTGGCACGCCGATCCGCCCGGCGGCATGGACTTGCCGCGGTATTCTGGACCGGCTTGCCGCGCAGCCGTTTCAAGTGGGCGACAAGGCGTTTCAGGTGCGCGGCTCGATGGGTCTGGTCGAGGTCGATGCCGGCTCCGCGATCAGCGATGTGATTTCGACCGCCGACGAAGGCTGCCGCGAAGCCAAGCGCGGCCATCACCGGGACGGCCTGGTGATCTATGAAAAAAGCGCTGATATTTTTCACCAGCGTGAACTTGACCTCCGATTGGTCGCGCGGCTCTCGCACCCTGATGGGCCGCAGGGTTTGTTCCTCGAAATGCAGCCGCTGCTCTCGGTGCGGCAGCCGTTCGAGGCGCTCAACTTTGAAGTGTTGCTGCGCATGCGCGATGCGGACGGCTCGCTGGTCTCTGCCGACCGCCTGATTCCGCTGGCGGAAGACAAGGGCCTGATCGGCATCATCGACCGCTGGGTGCTGACCAATGTGCTGACCTGGCTCAATGCGCACGGCGATCGTCTCAAAAATACGCGTTTTGTCTGTATGAATCTCTCGGGCGCGTCGCTCAACGACGAGCATTTTGTGGCTGATGCGTTTGATCTGCTCGACCGTTATCCGCGCGCGGCACAGCGTCTGTGTCTGGAGATCACCGAGAGCGTTGCGCTGCACGATCTCGACAACATGCGCCGCTTCATTGATTCGGCGCGCGCGGCCGGTTGCAAGGTGGCGCTCGATGATTTCGGCGCGGGCTATACCTCATTTTCTTACCTCAAGGATTTGCCGGCCGATGTGCTCAAGATTGACGGCTCGTTCATTCGGGCGGTCAATGTGCATCCGTCCAACCTCGCGATTGTCGAGGCCATCGTCAGCCTTGCGCGCAGCCTCGGCATGAGCACGATTGCCGAATGGGCCGAGGACCGCGAAACCGTGGAGACCTTGGTCGAATGCGGCATCAATCACATTCAGGGTTACGTGGTGGCGCGGCCGCAGTCGCCCGAACTGATCCTCGCCGCCACATCGAGTGGCAGCTTCATCCAGGACGAAGGCTTGCGCCAATATGTGCGCAGCCTTACGACCGAAGCGCAAGCGGTGCCGGTGTGGGATGGCGCCGTGCCGGTCAAGCCGACCGATCTGCACTGAGCGGGCGACCAGAATCGGGTTGACTAAAATCATTCCACCAATGGCATGATTGCGCGAAGATCACTCGGTTCGAACCGCTAGCGTCGTCGTCGCAAATCTGTGGTCTGCTCGGCGAGGTGAGTGGTGTCCGGTGGTTCTGGCCGGAATAATCTGGGGTGGTCGCGGGTTTATCGCGATGGAGTGACGACGAACACGTATTGTGACAAAGCCTATACTTTGACGGCGGTACACAGTCATTGCGTTGCAAATTCCGCCGCAGGTGCCGCGCATAGTGCGCAGAGTGGGTTCAGTGATTGTTTTGCGAGTGTTTCGTCAGTGTTTCGTGTGAGTTTCGTGAGTGTTTCGTGTGTGTCTAGTGTCCATGCATCAAGAGCCAAACCATCCAACAAGGAGACCAATATGACCGATAAGACCCAAACCCGCCGCAAGTTCCTGACTGGCGGCAGCGTTGCCGCAGCCACTGCTGGCGTGGCCACCCTCGGCTTCCCCACGATCGTCAAGGCACAGGGCCCGATCACCATGAAGTGGCAATCGACCTGGCCGTCGAAAGACATCTTCCACGAGTACGCCAACGACTTCGCCAAAAAGATCAACGACATGACCGGCGGCGATCTGAAAATCGAAGTACTGCCGGCAGGTGCTGTGGTGCCCGCGTTTGGCCTGCTCGAAGCCGTCTCCAAGGGCACGCTAGACGGCGGCCACGGCGTGCTGGTTTACCACTATGGCAAGCAGAACGCACTGGCGTTGTGGGGGTCCGGCCCGGCCTTCGGCATGGATGCGCAGCAGTTGATGTCGTGGCACAAATACGGCGGCGGCAAAGAATTGCTCGCCAAGCTGTATGCCTCGATCAGCGCCAATGTGGTGTCGTTCCCCTACGGCCCGATGTTTACCCAGCCGCTCGGCTGGTTCAAAAAGCCGGTTACCAAGTCGGCCGACATGAAGGGCCTCAAGTACCGCACCGTCGGCATTTCGATTGACGTGTTCACGGCGATGGGCGCGGCGGTCAATGCGCTGCCCGGTGGCGAGATTGTGCCGGCGATGGATCGCGGCCTGCTCGACGCGGCCGAGTTCAACAACATGACCTCGGACCGCCTTCTGGGCTTTCCTGACGTGTCCAAAACCTGCATGCTGCAAAGCTATCACCAGAATGCGGAGCAGTTCGAGATCACCTTCAACAAGACCAAGTTCGATGCCCTGCCGGCCAAAATGCGCGCAATCATCGAGAATGGCGTCGAAGCGGCGTCGCAAGATCTGGTCTGGAAGGCGATTGACCGCTATTCCAAGGACTACATCGAGCTGCAAACAAAAGACAAGGTCAAGTTCTACAAGACCCCCACGGCTGTGCTGCAAGATCAGCTTAAGGCCTACGACGGTGCCATGGCCAAGCGCAAGGACAACGCGCTGTTCAACGAAATTGTCGAGTCGCAGAAGAAGTTTGCCGAGCGCGTGGTCAAGTGGGACCTCGACAACAACGTCGACCGCCGCATGGCTTACAACTACTACTTCGGCAAGAAGGCCTGACGCGCGACGCTGCGTGCCATGCCGCCGTCAATGAACACCATCCGGCCACTGTGCCGGGTGGTGTTTTTTTATGTTGTTCGTGGTTTCTGTATCGATTGCGTCACCGGAGTCTTTTCATGAATGTCCAACAACTCCTGCTCAAGGTGGACCGTATCAGCATGTGGGCCGGCAAGGCCTTTGCCTGGCTGATCGTGCTGCTGATGCTCACCGTCTGCGTTGAAGTGTTCAAACGCTATTTGCTCAATGCGCCCACTGCGTGGATTTACGATGCCAACAACATGATGTACGGCACCCTGTTCATGATGTGCGGCGCCTACACGCTCTCGCAAAACGGCCATGTGCGCGGCGATTTTCTCTACGGCTCGATGAAGCCGACCACCCAGGCCAAACTGGATCTGATCCTCTACATCGTGTTTTTCTTCCCCGGGATCATCGCCCTGGCATACGCCGGCACCGAATACGCGGCCTACTCGTGGCGCATCAACGAGCATTCGAACGTGACCGCCGACGGCCCGCCGGTGTACCCGTTCAAGATGATGATCCCGCTGGCGGGTGCCTTCGTGCTGCTGCAAGGCGTGGCTGAAGTGGTTCGCTGCGTTGTCTGCCTCAAGACCGGCCAATGGCCCGAGCGTTTGAAAGACGCAGAGGAGATTGACGTGGTCGAGCAGCAACTGGCCAAGAGCACCTACGTGGACGAAGAATCGCGTCGCATCGCCATTGAACAGGCGCATCAGATCGATGAGGCCGCACATCACCGCCTCGGCGGCGGTGCGCAGTCTGGCGGCAAATCCGGGAGTGCATCATGAGCGAACCGGCACTGGGTCTGCTGATGCTCGCGCTCATCGTGGTGGTGATCATGATGGGTTTCCCCACCGCGTTTACGCTGATGGGGCTGGGCATGTTCTTCGGCTTCATCGCGCTTTATGACCCGGCCGTGCCGTGGTATCACAGCAAGATTTTCGACCTGATGGTCGAACGTACCTTTGGCGCAATGAACAACGAGACCCTGATCTCGATTCCGCTGTTCGTGTTGATGGGTTACGTGATGGAGCGCGGCGCCCTGGTCGACAAAATGTTTTACAGCATCCAGCTGGCATTCCGCAAATTTCCTGCGTCACTCGCCGTCGCTACGCTGATCGTCTGCACCTTCTGGGGCATTGCTTCCGGTCTGGTGGGCGCGGTGGTGGTGCTGATGGGCGTGATTGCGTTCAACCCGATGTTGAAAGCGGGCTACAACGTCAAGCTCGCTGCAGGCGTCATCACTGCCGGCGGCACGCTTGGCATTTTGATTCCGCCTTCGGTGATGATCATTGTCTACGCGGCCGTTGCCGGCCAGTCTGTCGTCAAGCTCTATGCAGCGGCTATGTTTCCCGGTTTCTTCCTCGCATTCCTGTATCTGGTCTACATCATCGGCTGGGCGCTGATTGACCCGAAGATTGCGCCGCCGCTGCCCGAAGCGGAACAAAAAATTCCGGTGCCGGATTGGATCGACCAGTTTGCGCGTGCCTACTCGGGCAACACGACGGGCAACATGCTGCTGGCCACTACCAAAGCGCTGTTCAGCCCGGGTCGCGCCATGCTGCTCGCGCGCGACAACGGCCGCGCGCTCGGCTACCCGGGCGTATTGAGAAGTTTTTTTGAAGCCCTGTTTCCACTGATCCTCGGCGTCACTACGCTCTGGGGCGCGTGGTGGTATGTGGTGATTCATCAGCAGGCTGACAAAGTGGCGGAGGCAGCGCTGGTGAAGAAAGCGGCTACCGCCACGCCGGTGGCGGTGCCGGGTGCATTGGCCGAGGCCGCCAAGGACGCACCGGCAGCGGCCTCCACTGGCCTCACCGAACCGCCTGCGGACGATAAACCGCAGGAGCTTGGCGCCGGGCAAGAGATCGGTGCGGGCGGCGGCGCGGACAAGATGGCGAAAGACGCTGCCGACGCCAAAGAGGGCGAGGCGCCGCAGGAGATGGGTGATGCGTCGCTGCGCGGGACTGGCCCGGCTGCCCCGTCCGAAAACGGACCGCCGCCCGCTTTCTACACCTGGTTCTGGAGCATCGTGGCCGCCTGCGCGCTGCTGCTGGTGTGGTACTACCGGCGTTTGGGCACCGAGCAATTCTCTCTTTTGAGCATGCTGATTTCGTCGGTAATGCCGCTCGGCTTGCTCACTGCCATCGTGCTCGCCGTCATCCTGCTTGGCATCACCACGGCGACCGAGTCGGCGGCGGTGGGGGCAGCAGGGGCCTTCATTCTCGCCTTGTCAGCGGGCACGCTCAGTTGGGAGCGTGTCAAGGAGTCGGTGTTCCTCACTGCCAAAACCACCTCGATGGTGTGCTGGCTGTTTGTCGGCTCGGCGTTGTTCTCGGCGGTGTTCGCGCTGCTGGGCGGGCAGTCACTGGTCGAGAAATGGGTGCTTGCCCTCAACCTCACGCCGATTCAATTCATGATCCTGTCTCAGGCGATTATTTTCATTCTTGGGTGGCCGCTGGAGTGGACCGAGATCATCGTGATCTTTGTGCCGATCTTTTTGCCGCTGCTCAAGCACTTCGAGATTGACCCGATCCTGTGGGGCACGCTGGTGTTTGTCAATCTGCAGGCGGCCTTCCTCTCGCCGCCGGTGGCGATGTCGGCCTTCTATCTCAAAGGTGTGGCTCCCAAGCACGTTACGCTCAACCAGATTTTTGCCGGCATGATGCCCTACATGCTGATCGTGATCCTGTGCATGGTGCTTATGTATGTGTGGCCGGGCATGACGCTGTGGCTGCCGCGGTATCTGTACGGCGGTTGAGTCTGCGCTGATGCCTGAAGAACCGCTCCTGGAGCGGTTCTTCAGCGCTGATACCTGCTGCAACGTTGCGCGTTTGAGGTCCAGGCGCCGTGCTGCAGGCACCCGAACCACGAACTGCCAGCGTAGGTCAGGGTTTGGGCGCGCTGCCCGGCGCGCGAAAGCGCTGCCACATGCCGAGCGTCTTGTTGCGGATACAGAGCGTCGCGATGAGGCCGCCGCCGACCACGATGGCGGCCATCACCATCGAGGGTGTACTGCCGTTGCGCGAGGCCGTCCACAGCGCAAATAGGCCGAGCACCGGAATCACCACCTGCCAATACTCTGCGGGATGGACGTTCATCTCGACTTCGGCATTGCAGTGCGGGCAGCGCATCGCACGGCGGTTGCCTTCGTGGGCGATGCGTTCGGCCTTGATGGTTTTGGGCGAAATACCGAGTTGGCAGTGCGGGCAGTTCCAGAGCATGGCGGGTAAATAAGATCAAGAAATATGAATCGTTCATTTTGTCATGGTTGGCGCTGCGCTACACTGATTTGTAGCGCGTGCCGCGATTGAGCGGCCTGCGCGCGCCAATACAGAATTGCAGCGCATGCCCACAGAATGACGACGCTATTTGACTGGTTCGTGCCGCGCGGTGCGCGCGCTGACGCCGCCATGGCCGAGCGCTTTCGCGGCGTTGCCAAGGCCCTGCTGGGCGTGTCTGCCGTCGGGCTGCTGGCGCTGCTGGGGTATCTCGCCCTGATCGAGCGCCCGCCGGTGCAAGAGGTGATGCTGTTCACTGCGGGCATCGTCATTGCAACGCTCGGTGCCGGGTTG
>JANPAR010000271.1:0-9969 GCA_031430015.1 Burkholderiales bacterium | reverse complement strand
CGCCGCCCATGCACGTGGCGACATCAACTTTGCCGGCAATGTCGAAGGCAATGACATCTTCCGGGGCGAGGTTGATGTGGTGGTGTGCGACGGCTTTGTCGGCAATGTGGCGCTGAAGGCAGCCGAGGGAATGGTGCAGATGATTGGCCGCAGCCTGAAGAGCGAGTTCGAGCGCAATCTGTTCACCAAACTGGGGGCGCTGGTGTCGCTGCCGGTGATCAACGCTTTCCGCCGCCGCTATGATCACCGCCGCTACAACGGGGCGATCCTGTTGGGTTTGACCGGTGTTGTCGTCAAGAGCCACGGCTCGGCCGACGCGTATGCATTCGGCTGTGCGCTGGACCGTGCTTACAGTGCTGTGCAGACTGGTGTGCAGGCCGGTATCGGGGCGCGCCTAGCCGTGGCACCGGCACCATTGAGCGCGGCGGCGTAGCGCCATTGCGCCACGCCATGATGGCTACGGCACGGCTCGCCGCACCATGATTTATTCATGCATCACCGGCACTGGCAGTTATTTGCCTGGCGCGCCGGTGAGCAATCACGACCTCGCCGCGCGCGGCATTGACACGTCGGACGAGTGGATCGTCGAGCGTACCGGTATCCGCACCCGTCACCTGGCCGCAGCGCATGAGACCAGCAGTGATCTCGCCCTGCCGGCGACGCAGGCGGCGATGCAGGCAGCAGGCGTGAGCGTCGCAGAGATTGATCTCATCATCGTCGCGACCTCGACGCCTGACTACGTATTCCCCAGCACTGCCTGCCTGTTGCAGGCGAAGCTCGGCATCAAGGGCTGCGCGGCGTTTGATGTGCAGGCGGTGTGCAGCGGCTTTGTGTATGCGCTGGCGACGGCCGACAAATTTATCCAAAGCGGCCAGCATCGCTGCGCCTTGGTCGTGGGCGCGGAAGTGTTTTCACGCATCCTCGACTGGAGCGACCGTGGCACCTGTGTCCTGTTTGGCGATGGCGCGGGCGCGGTCGTGTTGCAAGCGTCCGATCGGCCTGGCATTCGCGCCTCGGCCCTGCATGCCGACGGCAGTCATGCGGGCATTCTCAATGTGCCCGGCAACGTGCAGGGTGGCAAGGTGACGGGCGACCCGCTGCTGCGCATGGATGGTCAGGCCGTGTTCAAATTTGCGGTGCGCGTGCTCGATGAAGTGGCGCGCGAGACGGTGGCGTTGGCTGGCGTGACGCTCGATGACGTTGATTGGCTGATTCCACATCAGGCCAATGTGCGCATTCTTGCGGCTACCGCCAAAAAGCTGGGCATCACGGCCGAGCGCGTGGTGATGACAGTGGCCCGGCACGGCAATACGTCGGCAGCATCGATTCCTCTGGCGCTCGATGAAGCCGTGCGCGCGGGTTCGATCAGGGGCGGCCAGCGTGTGCTGCTCGAAGGTGTGGGTGGCGGTTTCACTTGGGGCGCGGTGCTGGTCGAAATGTAATTCTGGTTCAGCACAGCATCGCTGCACGACATTGGGTTCAACATTCGGTTTAACAGCAGAAAATACAATCTCATCATGAAATTGGCCATTGTTTTTCCGGGGCAGGGCTCGCAGTCGGCGGGCATGATGCAGGGCTTTGCCGGCAATGCGGCGGTGAAGCAGACCTTCGATGTGGCCAGCGGCGCGCTGGGGCAAGATTTGTGGAAGCTGGTTGCCGAAGGGGCAGCCGAAGAATTGAATCAAACCGTCAACACACAGCCGGTGATGTTGACAGCGGCCTACTCGATGTTCGAAGCCTGGCGCGCAGCGGGTGGCCCGCAGGCGGCAGTGATGGCGGGTCATAGTTTGGGCGAATACACCGCACTGACCGCGGCAGGTGCGCTGGCCTTTGCCGATGCGGTGCCGCTGGTGCGCTTTCGCGCGCAGGCGATGCAGGAGGCCGTGCCGGCGGGGATGGGGGGCATGGCGGCGGTGCTCGGACTAGACGACGATGCAGTGCGCGCGGTCTGCGCCGCGGCAGCGCAGGGCGAGGTCGTGGAGGCCGTCAATTTCAATGCGCCCGCGCAAGTCGTAATTGCGGGCCACAAGACAGCCGTCGAGCGTGCTTGTGTTCTGGCCAAAGCCAGGGGGGCGAAGCGTGCGCTGCCACTGCCAGTGTCGGCGCCGTTTCATGCGTCGCTGCTGCAACCGGCGGCGGATAAGCTGCGCGAGCGACTTGCGCAGGTGGCGATTGGTGCGCCGCAAGTACCAGTCATCCACAATTTTGATGTGGCCATACATGCAGGCGCAGAGGCCATTCGCGAAGTGCTGGCCATGCAGGCCGCGCGACCGGTTCGCTGGGTGGAGACGGTGCAAAAAATGATGGAGATGAACGTGACTCACGTGGTGGAAATTGGCCCCGGCAAGGTGCTGCAAGGATTGGTCAAGCGCATTGCACCGTCAATGCAGGCGTTAGCGGTGACGGACAGTGCCTCGCTGGGCGCGGCGTTGGAGGCAATCAAATGAGTGAAACCGCAAACGGTTGTGCCGCTGTTCCTCTAGCTACAGCTGTATTGCGCGGGCAGGTGGCCTTGGTCACCGGTGCCTCACGCGGCATTGGGCAGGCGATTGCCGCGGCTCTGGGCGCACACGGTGCCACCGTGATTGGCACGGCGACGTCCGAGGCGGGTGCGGCCGCGATTTCCGCCGCGATGCAATGCGCCGGTACCAAGGGCCGTGGCGCGGCGCTTAACGTCAACGATGGCGCGCGCATCGACGCGTTGCTGGCCGACATCACGCAGACTGAGGGTGCAGTGTCGATCCTGGTCAACAACGCCGGCATCACCCAGGACAACCTCGCGGTGCGCATGCGCGACGAGGACTGGGATGCCGTCATGCAGACCAATCTGTCCGCCGTATTCCGCCTGTCGCGCGGCGTGCTGCGCGGCATGATGAAGGCACGCGCCGGACGCATCATCAATATCACGTCGGTGGTGGGTCACAACGGCAACCAGGGACAGATGAATTACGCGGCCGCCAAGGCCGGCGTGGCGGGCATGACGCGGGCACTGGCACGCGAAATCGGCAGCCGCAACATCACGGTCAATTGCGTTGCGCCCGGGTTTATCCAAACTGACATGACGCGCTCACTGACCGAGGCGCAGACGGCTGCGTTGTTGGCGCAGATTCCGCTCGGGCGTCTGGGTGCGGTAGACGATGTGGCCGCCGCAGTGGCGTTTCTGGCGTCGCCGCAGGCCTCCTACATCACCGGAACCACGCTGCATGTCAACGGCGGCATGTACGTTTAACGCAGCGGATGTTGCAGTGCGGTGAGCGGTGCCATGCGCGGTGTAGCAGGGCAAAACTGCTACAATCGCGCCGCTTTTATTCTTATAAACGGGAAGGGCTCGTCGTATGGAAAACATCGAACAGCGCGTCAGAAAAATTGTTGCCGAGCAGCTTGGCGTCAACGAAGCAGAGATCAAGAACGAGTCGTCGTTTGTCGACGATCTGGGTGCCGATTCCCTTGATACGGTCGAACTCGTGATGGCGCTGGAGGATGAATTCGAAACCGAGATTCCCGACGAAGACGCCGAGAAGATCACCACCGTGCAGCAAGCCATCGACTACGTCAATTCGCACAAGAAGGCTTGACGCACCGGACTTGGGCCGCCGCCCTGTGCAATGATGCATTCGGGGCGTCAGGCGGCACGGTAAATATGGGCAGCACGATGAAACCACGCAAGGCGGGAGCGGCACAGTGGCTTTTGCAGGTGAAAAACGCAGGGTAGTGATTACCGGATTGGGCATCATTTGCCCAATCGGCAACAACGTCAGCGACGCGTGGGGCAATGCCAAGGCTGGCAAGTCGGGTATCACGCGCATCACGCGGTTTGACCCTGCTGACGAAAAAGCGGCGATTGCCTGCCATATCGCCGGCGAGGTGAAGGGGTTTGACCTCGAACCCTATGTGCCTGCCAAGGAAGCGCGGCACATGGATACCTTCATGCACTACGGCATCGCGGCAGGCATGCAGGCGTTTCAAGACTGCGGTCTCGCAGTAACCGACGCCAACAGCGAGCGAATTGGCGTCAACGTCGGCTCCGGCATTGGCGGCCTGCGCATGATCGAGGAAATGTACGCGACCATGACCGACCGTGGCCCGCGCCGCATCTCGCCCTTTTTTATTCCGTCGTCAATTATCAATTTGATATCCGGGCATCTGTCGATCATTTTTGGATTAAAGGGCCCGAACCTCGCCTGCGTGAGCGCCTGTGCCACCGGCAATCACTGCATTGGTGAATCCGCGCGTTTGATCGAGTACGGTGATGCTGACGTGATGCTTGCGGGCGGTGCAGAGTCCACCATCACGCGCCTCGCGATTGGCGGCTTTGCCGCGTCGCGCGCGCTCTCACTGCGCAATGACGACCCGGAGGCTGCCAGCCGCCCGTGGGACAAAGATCGTGACGGCTTTGTCCTCGGGGAAGGGGCCGGCGTCGTGGTGCTGGAAGAGTACGAGCACGCGCGCGCACGTGGCGCCAACATCTATTGCGAGTTGGCGGGCTATGGGCTGACGGGCGACGCACACCATATCACCGCGCCCGATCAAAGCGGCCCGCGCCGGTCGATGCTCAATGCATTGCGCAATGCCGGGGTGAACCCGGACGAGGTTGATTACGTCAACGCCCATGGCACATCGACGCCGCTGGGTGACAAAAATGAGACCGAGGCGGTCAAGGCTGCCTTCGGCGCTCACGCCAAAAGGCTGGTGGTCAATTCGACCAAGTCGATGACCGGGCATCTGCTCGGCGCAGCGGGCGGCATCGAAACCGTGTTCAGTGCGCTGGCCGTGAAACACCAGATTTCGCCGCCCACCATCAATCTTCAGAATCAGGATCCGGAGTGCGATCTTGATTACTGCGCCAACATGGCGCGCGACATGCCGGTGCGGGTCGCCGTGTCCAATTCCTTCGGTTTTGGCGGCACCAACAGCACACTGGTGTTGAAGCGGATTTGAGCGCGCGCGGTATCGAGATTCGGCTTCTGGCGCGATCAGCGGCAACACTGGTGCTTGCTGTGATATTGGCGCTCTCTGCGGGCGTAACGGTAGTTCTGCTGCTTCATGATGCGCACTTGGCGGCGCTAATTGCCCTGTTACTTCTGTTCTTGACTGCAGTTTTGTCATTGTTCAGTCGAGCACTTCCGGTGAACTGCGTTGACCGGTTGCTGCTCAACGACGGCGGTGTGTGCGCGGCTGACGATGGGTTGGCGCGCTGGCAGGCTACGCTGGTTTCCGTGTTTTCAGCGGGTGCCCTCACGGTGCTGCAACTAGACCAAGGAGGAGTGCGGCGGCGAATGGTGCTGTGGACGGCCTCCTGGCCGCGTGCGCAGCACAGCGCTCTGGGTCGGTGGCTGAACAGTGCATCGTACCCTTGAAGATTGCCGACTGCGTGCTCTCAGATTGAGGCCGGTACAGGCCGATGTTAAGCTCGTCGCAAAGTCTGTTTGCTCACAGGATTAAAATTGTCCGAACGCGATGTTGACCAGCAGCTGGTTGCGCGCGCCCAGCGCGGCGAAAAGCACGCCTTTGAACTGCTGGTGGCAAAGTACCAGCGCAAGCTGGCGCGCTTGATTGGCCGGCTGGTGCGCGATCCGGCCGAGGTTGAGGATGTGGCGCAAGAGGCCTTCATCAAGGCCTATCGTGCGCTGCCCCAGTTTCGCGGTGAATCGGCGTTCTACACCTGGCTATACAGGATTGGCGTCAATTCGGCCAAGAACTTTCTGATGAACCAGGGCCGGCGCGCGCCGACCTCTACCGAAAAAGACGCAGAAGAAGCGGAAACTTTTGAGGAAGCAGAGCAACTAAGGGACAACAACACGCCCGAGTCGATACTGATGTCGCGGCAAGTAGCCCAGGCAGTGAATGCGGCGATGGCGCGCCTGCCCGAGGAACTGCGAACAGCGATTACCCTGCGCGAGATTGAAGGCATGAGTTACGATGAGATTGCAGACGTGATGAATTGCCCGATTGGCACGGTGCGCTCGCGAATTTTTCGCGCGCGTGAGGCGATTGCCGCAGAATTGCGCCCGCTGCTGGGCACCCACAAGGACCAGCGCTGGTAGGCGCCAATTAAATCAAGGCCAGTCCAGGCATGGCCAGTTCAAGGAAACGAGATGGTGACCATGAATACAGATGAGGATGTTACGCGTGGTGTAGCGATGTCCGTCTACATGGATGGCGAGTTGCCGGTCGAGCAGCGCGACCACTTGCTGCTATCGCTGAAGTCGGATGCAGCCCTGCGTCACGACTGGCTGGTTTATCACTGCATCGGTGATGCGTTGCGCAGTGAAGATGCAGTGCCGTTAACCAATGGCTTCGGTGACCGCCTCAAGACACGGCTGGAAGCGGAACCCTTTTTGTTTGCGCCCGAAGTGTCCAAGACATTTGCCGTACAGCGTGCCTCTGGCGCGCAGCGCTGGCGCATGCCGGTCGCGGTGGCGGCCAGCGTGGCGGCGGTGGTGACAGCAGGCTTGCTTGTGCTCCCGCATCGCGATGGTGCGCAAAACCCGCAAAATCAGCAGATGGCGCAGTCCGGCGCGCAAATTTCCGCAGCCGCTTTGGGAGGTGCGCAGCCTTTGGCTGCGGCGCATCCAACAGTAGGGGCGCAGCCATCAAGTCTCCCGGCTGCGCAGCCAACCGGGGAGATACAGGCACGCGCACTCGCTGCGCTGCCGGCCGCGACCCTTGCACCAGCGGCACGTGCGGGCGGCGCGCAGCCCCTGCCGGCCGATCCGGCGCTGCGTACCCTGTCAAGCGAGTATTTGATGGCGCACCGGCATTACTCTGCAGGTCTCGCCATGCGCGGCGTGGTCTCTCATGTGCGCACGGCGGGCTATGACGGTCAGTAAAACGCGTGCGCGCTCAGCCGCGTGGCTGCTCAGTGGCGTGCTGGCAGTGTTGGCGTCGGCGACATTCGCCAACCCCAACCTGGATGCCATGCAATGGCTGGAGCGCATCGGCCATGCTGCGCAAAAGCTCAATTACACCGGTACTTTCGTTTACTTGCAGCAGGGCGGGCAGCCGCAGACCTCGCGCATCACGCATATGGTTGAGGGCAGCAGCGAACGCGAACGGCTCGAAATGCTCGAAGGCGCGGCGGTGGTGGTGGTGCGGGTTAACGATGAAGTGCGCAGCTTTTTTCCCGACTCCAAGACGGTATTGGTCGAAAAGCGGCGCAGCCAGCCGGGCTTCCCTGCCTTGGGCATCGAACCGCAACCTGTGGCTTCGGCGTCAACTGCTGGCGGAGCGGCTGTGGCTGCTGCTTCCGGTATGGTGCAGGGACACGGCAACGCGGGGCCGGCAGCCACTGGCATTGGCGCCGCCAAATTTGCCGACAACTACACCGTGCGCAAATGGGATACCCAACGTGTCGCCGGCTTGGATTGCCAAGTGTTGTTGCTCGAACCCAAGGACGGTCTGCGCTACGGCCACAAATTATGGGCGGACATGAATACTGGCCTGTTGCTCAAGGCGCAGATGTTCAACGAAAAGGGCGATGTGGTTGAGCAAATTGGCTTCACGCAGGTGGAGATCGGCGGCATTGTCGAGAAGTATCAAGCCCGCTTTGCGCGCCGTGATGGCGGTCGTGACTGGCGTGTTGCCGGTGCGCAGGTGTCTGATGCAAACCTGGCTGAGGCTGGCTGGAAGATCGACGCGGCCATCCCTGGCTTTCGCAAGGTTTCCGAAATGAAGCGCAGCCGCAGCGATGGTGCCGAATTGGGGCAAGTGGTGTTCTCGGATGGGTTGAGTTCGGTGTCGGTTTTTGTCGAACCTGCGCGGCCCGGTGTGAAAGTGCGAGATGGTGCCGCCGTGCACGGCGCGGCCAATGTCTACCGGCGTTTGATCGGCGATCATGTGGTCACCGTGTTGGGCGAAGCACCCGCTGCCTGCGTGACGCGCATCGCGCGCGCCATCGAGTTCAAGCCCGTTGCTGCAACCGCAAGGCGCAACGAACCGTAGACATTCAAGCCTTCTCCATTCATCAAGCTAATTTTTGCCACCTTGGGCAGACCGTCTTTTTTTGTGAGGAATCTTATGCCGCGTTTTTTACGTGTTGCTCTTGTGCTGTGCGCATTCCTGCCATTTTCTTCCGGGAATTTTGCGCAGACGCGAGCGCTGCCTGACTTCACCGATTTGGTCGACAAGGTTGGCCCGACCGTGGTCAATATTCGCACCACCCAGACCGTGGTGGGCGGGCGCGCTGGTCAGCGCGGATTTGGTGCGCCGGGTGGCCAAGGCGGCGGCGATCAGGCCAACCCGTTTTGCGAATTTTTCCCCTGGATGTGTCCGCCCGGACAGCGCGGCGAGCGCAATGAGCGCACCCCGCGCCGTGATGACGCCGAGCCGCGGCAGGCACCTGACCGTGATCGCGGCGAAGAAGTGCCGTCTGGCGTTGGCTCGGGATTTTTGCTCAGCGTCGATGGCTTCGTGATGACCAATGCGCACGTGGTGCGTGGCGCTGACGACATCTATGTTCGCTTGACCGACAAGCGTGAATTCAAGGCGAAATTGGTCGGCGCTGATCAGCGCACCGACGTAGCGATTTTGAAGATCGAAGCGGCAGGCTTGCCCGCCGTGACCATTGGCGACTCCAACCGCCTGCGTGTCGGTGAATGGGTGATGGCAATTGGTTCGCCGTTCGAGCTCGACAACACGGTGACCGCAGGCATCGTCAGCGCCAAGGGGCGTGACACCGGTGAGTACGTGCCGTTCATCCAGACTGACGTGGCGATCAATCCGGGCAATTCGGGTGGCCCGCTAATCAATATGCGTGGCGAAGTGGTTGGCATCAACTCGATGATCTATAGCCGCTCGGGCGGCTTCCAGGGCATTTCGTTCGCGATTCCGATCGATGAAGCCATGCGTGTTGGTGACCAACTCAAAGCCACAGGGCGCGTGACGCGTGGTTTCCTCGGGGTGCAGCCTGGCGCGGTGAACAAGGACGTGGCTGAGTCGCTGGGCTTGAAGACGCCGTCTGGCGCGGTGGTCGAGAAGGTTATTCCCGCGAGCGCAGCCGAAAAGGCGGGCTTGAAGGAAGGTGACGTGATTCTCAAATTCGACGGCAAGACCGTGGACAAGCACACCGATTTGCCGCGCATCGTCGGTAACACGCGGCCAGGTCAGCGCGTGCAGGTACAGATCTGGCGCAATGGTGCGACGCGCGACGTCAGCCTGACCCTTGGCGAAATGGAAGCCGAGCGCACCGCACAGCGCGGCGGGCGCGGTGGACCAGATAGCAAGCCTGCTCCGAAAGAGAACAAGGTCGAGGCCAATGCGCTAGGGCTTGCAGTGTCCGATTTAAACGACGCCAAGCGCCGTGAACTAAAAGTCGAACGCGGTGTGCTGGTCGATGCGGTCGAAGGCGGGGCAGCGCGCGCGGGCTTGCGCGCTGGCGATGTCATCATGTCGATTCAGAATACTGAGGTGACCAGTGCCAAGCAGTTCAATGATTTGGTGAGTAAACTGGATCGCACCAAAGTGGCAGCACTGCTTGTGCGGCGCGGCGAGTCGTCGCAATACATCACGGTGCGCCCCGAGCGCCGTTGAGACTGAAAAAAGCCCTTCTGAGGGCTTTTTGGACGCGGTTTAGGGCGAAGCCAGGCAGTACTTTGAGCTAAAATAGCGGCCTACATGCAGTTCTTGTGAAGGTTTATCAGGGCGCGCCGCGTGGATTGACACGCCGCGCCCTTGTTATTTTTTATGCAGCATATTCGCAATTTTTCGATCATCGCGCACATCGATCACGGCAAGTCGACCTTGGCGGATCGCATCATCCAGCGTTGTGGAGGCTTGAGCGACCGCGAGATGGAAGCGCAGGTGCTCGATTCGATGGACATCGAGCGTGAACGTGGCATCACGATCAAGGCACAGACCGCCGCACTCGAATACACCGCTCGCGACGGGCAGGTCTACCAGCTCAACCTCATCGACACCCCGGGGCACGTCGACTTCAGTTATGAGGTCAGCCGTTCGCTGTCGGCGTGCGAG
>JANPAR010000270.1:0-6545 GCA_031430015.1 Burkholderiales bacterium | reverse complement strand
AGGCCGGTCGCGCCGCGCAACTTCGCATCGAGCAGATCACCGCTGACGTGGAAGTGGGCAAGACCTATGAAGGCCCGGTGACGCGTCTGCTCGATTTCGGTGCTCTCGTACAGGTGCTGCCGGGCCGTGAAGGCCTGCTGCATATCTCGCAGATCGCCAACGAGCGCGTCAATGCGGTCGCCGATTACCTCAAGGAAGGCCAGGTTGTACGTGTCAAAGTGCTCGAAATGGACGACAAGGGCCGCATGCGTCTGTCGATGAAGGCACTGCTTAACGAAACCAAGCCGGCTGACGCGGCTCCCGCCGCTTGACGGTGGGAGCCGCGTTAGCTGTCTGGCCGGCGTCGATGCTTGCTGGGCAATGTTTACATTGCCCAGCAAGCGTGAAAACGCTACAATTTCAACTCGGGGTGTAGCGTAGCCTGGTAGCGCGCCTGGTTTGGGACCAGGATGTCGGGAGTTCGAATCTCTCCACCCCGACCATGTATTTTCTTCAAAGTGTCAAATGCAGGTGTTTTTCATAGCGGTTGAAGCGGTTGTATTGCCCGGCAGTTTGCTGCCCGTAGCTCAGGTGGATAGAGCATCGGCCTTCTAAGCCGAGGGTCACAGGTTCGACTCCTGTCGGGCAGGCCAATCTAGATGCGGCGTTTTCCGGTGGTGGCTGTAGCTCAGCGGTAGAGTCCTGGATTGTGATTCCAGTTGTCGTGGGTTCGAACCCCATCAGCCACCCCAATCCCCTTTCATTCCCCACGCAGTGTCAACGCGCTGGCGTCGTTTTTTCTGATGACACAAATTCGCCGCAAGCTGGTCGCGGGCAACTGGAAAATGCACGGCAGCCTCGCGGCCAATCGCGAGTTGATTGCTGCACTGTTGCCGTTGTTGCCAGGGTGTTCAGCCTCCGACGTGGCGGTATGTGTGCCGGTGGCTTACGCTGCGCAAGTGAAAGAGTTGCTGGGCGGCTCGCGTGTCATGCTGGGCGCGCAGACGCTGAGCGAATTTGCCAGTGGCGCCTACACTGGGGAAGTAGCTGGCGCGATGTTGCGCGAGTTGGGTTGTGCGTTGGTGCTGGTGGGGCATTCTGAGCGCCGCGCCTTGTTTGGTGAGACCAACGTACAGGTTGCGGCCAAGCTGAAAGCCGCTCTGGGAGCGGGTTTGCGGCCCGTGATGTGCGTTGGCGAGACGCTCGCCGAGCGGGAAGCCGGCACGACCGAGGCGGTGGTGGGTGCGCAACTGGATGCGGTGCTCGCCGCCACTGATGGTGTGGCGCAACTGGCGCGCAGCGTGATTGCGTATGAGCCGGTGTGGGCGATTGGTACCGGTAAGACCGCGACGCCGGCGCAAGCGCAGGCAGTGCATGCGTTTATCCGTGCGCGTATTGCGCAACGCGATGCGGCCGTTGCGGTGCAGGTGCAAATTTTGTACGGCGGCAGTGTGAGGGCCGCCAACGCCAAAGAGTTGTTTGCGTGCGCGGACATCGACGGCGGATTGGTTGGGGGCGCTTCCCTTCAAGCGCAGGAATTTGCGGCAATTTGCGATGCCGCTGGTTGAGTTTTAAAGGAAACGACGATGGATATTTTGTGGAACATCATGATCGGCATTCACGTGGTGGCCGCACTCGGCATCATCGGCCTGGTGCTGCTTCAACAGGGCAAGGGTGCCGACATGGGCGCAGCCTTTGGCGGCGGGTCATCGGGCAGCTTGTTCGGTGCGACTGGCAGCGCCAACTTTTTGTCGCGTACGACAGCGATCCTCGCGACGATTTTCTTTGTCACGAGTCTGGGGATGGCCTACGTCGCGACCCACAAGCCACGCAGCAGCGGCAGTGGTGGTGTGATGGAAGGCGTTGCGCTGCCCAAGCCTGCCGTGCCTGCACCTGCTGCTGGCGCAGCGCCCGCCACGCCGGGCGTTCCATCGCCTGCCACGATTCCCGGTCAGGATCCCGCCAAGGGTGGAGCGGCACCTGCGCAATCAGGTGCGCCAGCCGCATCAGCACCTGCGGAAGCATCGAAAGATGGCTCCAAGGCCAACCAGATTCCAAAGTAACACGCTATAATTTCTTTCGGTAAATCACGAGCCGTCGTGGTGGAATTGGTAGACACGCTGTCTTGAGGGGGCAGTGCCGAAAGGCGTGTGAGTTCGAGTCTCACCGACGGCACCAGTAAATCAGGGTTCCGGTGCTTTCCCGGGGCTGTATCAGGGTCGGTTTCTGGCTGTTTGGCAGGTCAATACAGCCGGTCACCATCAGGTCAAATTCAGGCCGCATTGCGCGCAACATGAATCTCGAAGCCTACTTTCCGATCCTGCTGTTCATTTTTGTCGGTATCGCCGTCGGTGTCGCGCCGATGGTGCTGGGTTCCATCCTCGGCCCCAACCGCCCCGACAGCGAAAAGCTCTCGCCCTACGAGTGCGGTTTTGAAGCTTTCGAAGATGCGCGCATGAAGTTTGATGTGCGCTATTACCTGATCGCGATCCTGTTCATCCTGTTCGACCTGGAAACGGCGCTACTGTTTCCCTGGGCGTCGGTGGCGCGCGAACTGGGCCCCACCGTATTTATCTCGATCACTATTTTCATTCTGGAGCTGGTGTTGGGGCTTGTGTACCTCTGGAAAAAAGGGGCACTGGAATGGGAATGATCGGTATTGCCGGTGCGCAAACGCAGGAAGGTGCCGCATGAGCATCGAAGGCATTCTCAACGAAGGCTTTGTCACCACTACGGCCGACAAGCTGATCAACTGGACCCGCACCGGCTCGCTCTGGCCGATGACCTTTGGGCTGGCCTGCTGTGCGGTCGAGATGATGCACGCGGGGGCATCTCGCTACGACCTTGACCGCTTCGGCGTGGTGTTTCGCCCGAGTCCGCGCCAGGCCGACGTGATGATCGTCGCCGGCACGCTGTGCAACAAGATGGCCCCGGCGCTGCGCAAGGTCTACGACCAGATGTCCGAGCCACGCTGGGTGATCTCGATGGGCTCGTGTGCCAACGGCGGCGGCTATTACCACTACTCGTATTCGGTGGTGCGCGGTTGTGACCGCATCGTTCCGGTCGATGTCTACGTGCCCGGCTGCCCGCCCACCGCTGAAGCCTTGCTCTACGGCATTCTGCAATTGCAGAACAAGATCAAGCGTACCAACACGATCGCGCGCTGATTCTTTGACAACGCCGCCACGAAACCGCTTCGCGCCATGACCAAGCTCGACACCCTGCAGGCGAATTTGTACGCCGCGCTCGACGGCAAAATCAAGACGCTGACCTTGGCGTTGGGTGAAGTCACGCTGGTGGTTGAGGCTGACGTCTATCTCGACGCCTGCATGATCCTGCGCGACAACGCGGAGTTGCATTTTGAGGAATGTATCGACCTGGCCGGCATGGACTACTCGACTTATGGCGAAGGCGCGTGGGACGGCCTGCGCTACGCCGCTGTCACGCACCTGCTCTCGATCAAACACAACTGGCGCTTGCGTGTGCGTGTGTTTTGTCCCGACGATGATTTCCCCGTGGTCGCGTCGATCACGCCGGTGTGGAATGCCGCCGGGTGGTACGAGCGCGAAGCCTTTGACCTGCTTGGCATCGTGTTTGAAGGCCACACTGACCTGCGCCGCATCCTCACTGACTACGGCTTTATCGGTCATCCCTTCCGCAAGGATTTCCCGATGTCGGGCCACGTCGAAATGCGGTACGACCCCGAGAAAAAGCGCGTGATGTACCAGCCAGTGTCGATCGAGCCGCGCGAAGTCACGCCGCGCGTGATTCGTGAAGAAAATTACGCCGGGTTGATGAAGAAGTAGACCGTCATGCCTGAAATCAAAAATTACACCCTCAACTTCGGCCCGCAGCACCCTGCAGCGCATGGTGTGCTGCGTCTGGTGCTGGAGTTGGATGGTGAGGTGGTGCAGCGTGCCGATCCGCACATCGGCTTATTGCACCGCGCGACCGAGAAGCTCGCCGAGACCAAGACCTTCATCCAGTCCGTGCCCTACATGGACCGGCTCGACTATGTGTCGATGATGGTCAACGAGCACGCCTATGTGATGGCGATTGAGAAGCTGCTCGGCGTTGAAGTGCCGCTGCGCGCGCAGTACATCCGCGTGATGTTCGACGAAATCACGCGTGTGCTCAATCACCTGATGTGGCTGGGCGCGCACGCGCTCGACGTGGGTGCGATGACGGTATTCCTCTACGCCTTCCGCGAACGTGAAGACCTGATGGACTGCTATGAAGCGGTGTCGGGCGCACGTATGCACGCGGCTTACTACCGTCCGGGCGGCGTCTATCGTGATCTGCCCGACGCGATGCCGCAGTACCAGGCCTCAAAGCTACGCAACGACCGGGCAATGAAGGAATTGAATACGAACCGCCAAGGCTCGTTGCTTGACTTCATCGAAGACTTTGTCACGCGTTATCCGCGCTGCATCGACGAATACGAAACCCTGCTCACCGACAACCGCATCTGGAAGCAGCGCCTGGTCGATGTCGGCATCGTCACGCCTGAGCGTGCCTTGCAGATGGGCTTCACTGGTCCCATGCTGCGCGGCTCGGGCATCGCCTGGGATCTGCGCAAAAAGCAGCCTTACGAAGTCTATGATCTGCTCGACTTCGACATTCCGGTCGGCACGAATGGCGACTGCTACGACCGCTATCTCGTGCGTGTGCAGGAGATGCGCGAGTCGAACAAGATCATCAAGCAGTGCGTTGAGTGGTTGCGCAATCATCCCGGCCCGGTCATGAGCGACAACCACAAAGTCGCGCCGCCGTCACGTTTGGCGATGAAGACCAGCATGGAAGAGCTGATCCACCACTTCAAGCTGTTCACCGAGGGCATTCACGTGCCGCCGGGAGAGGCCTATGCAGCAGTGGAACACCCCAAGGGCGAGTTTGGCATTTATCTCGTGTCCGATGGTGCGAACAAACCTTACCGGCTGAAGATTCGTGCGCCGGGCTTTGCCCACCTGCAAGCCCTTGATGAAATGTCGCGTGGCCACATGATCGCCGACGTGGTGACCATCATTGGCACGCAGGACATCGTGTTCGGAGAAATCGACCGATGAGCACTGCCGTGAATAGTGGCGTGAATGTGCTGAGCACAGCGTCGCTCAAGCGCATCGACCGCGAGGTTGCCAAGTATCCAGCCGATCAAAAGCAGTCGGCTGTGATGTCGGCGCTGGCGATTGCGCAGGATGAAAAAGGCTGGCTGGCACCGGACACCATGCAGGCGGTGGCTGACTACCTCGGTATGCCCGCCGTGGCGGTACAGGAGGTGGCGACCTTCTACAACATGTACCACACCAAGCCCATGGCGAAGTACAAGATCAGCGTCTGCACCAATTTGCCGTGCGCGCTGTCTGGCGGGGAGCGTGCTGCCGAACATTTGAAGAAGAGGCTCGGCGTTGGTTACAAAGAAGCCACTGCCGATGGACGCTTCACCATCGTTGAGAGCGAATGCATGGGCGCCTGCGGTGATGCGCCGGTGGTCATCGTCAACAACAAGCGCATGTGCGGCTTCATGTCGCATGACAAGCTCGACGCCCTGATCGAGGAATTGACATGACCTGCCTGCACCACCGTCACATCAATCCACTGATTGTTGCCGGGCTGGACGGCAAAAACTGGCGCGTGGCCGACTACGAAAAACGTGACGGCTACGAGGCGTTGAAGAAAATTTTGAATACGCCCATCACGCCGCAAGATGTCGTTGCCGAGGTCAAGAAGTCTGCGCTGCGCGGGCGCGGCGGGGCGGGGTTCCCGACCGGGCTCAAGTGGAGCTTCATGCCGCGCGGCTTCCCCGGCGACAAATACGTAGTGTGCAATTCCGACGAAGGCGAACCTGGTACCTTCAAGGATCGCGACATCATCCGCTACAACCCGCATATCCTGATCGAAGGCATGATCATCGCGGGCTACGCAATGGGTGTGCCGGTGGGCTACAACTATATTCACGGCGAAATCTGGGCCGACTACGAGCGCTTTGAAGAGGCGCTTGAAGAGGCGCGCGCAGCCGGGTATCTTGGAAAAAAAATTCTTGGCACCGATTTCAATTTCGAACTGCATGCGCATCACGGTTTCGGTGCGTATATCTGCGGCGAAGAGACGGCGTTGCTCGAATCGCTCGAAGGCAAGAAGGGCCAGCCGCGTTTCAAGCCGCCGTTTCCAGCGAGCTATGGCCTGTACGGCAAACCGACCACGATCAACAACACCGAGACCTTCGCCGCAGTGCCGTGGATCATCCGCAACGGTGGCGACAAGTTCCTCGAAATGGGCAAGCCCAACAACGGCGGCACCAAGCTGTTCTCAGTTTCGGGTGACGTGGAACAGCCCGGTAACTACGAAGTTCCGCTCGGTACGCCGTTCGCCAAACTGCTCGAACTAGCCGGCGGCATGCGCGGTGGGAAGAAAATCAAGGCGGTGATTCCCGGTGGCTCGTCAATGCCGGTACTGACCGGCGAAGTCATGATGAACACCGACATGGACTACGACTCGATCGCCAAGGCGGGTTCGATGCTCGGCTCCGGTGCGGTGATCGTGATGGATGAGACGCGCTGCATGGTCAA
>JANPAR010000269.1:0-10541 GCA_031430015.1 Burkholderiales bacterium | reverse complement strand
GTATCTTCCGCACCAATTGGAATCTGTAATGGAATCGGATTGGCCTTCAGGCGCGCCTTCATCTGGTCATAGACCTTGAAGAAGTTCGCACCGGTGCGGTCCATCTTGTTGACGAACGCAAGGCGCGGCACTTTGTACTTGTTGGCTTGGCGCCATACGGTTTCCGACTGTGGCTGCACACCGCCCACCGCGCAATACACCATGCAGGCGCCATCGAGCACGCGCATGGAACGCTCCACCTCGATGGTGAAGTCAACGTGTCCGGGGGTATCAATGATGTTGATGCGGTGCTCGGGATAAGTGCTGTCCATCCCCTTCCAGAAACAGGTGGTCGCAGCCGACGTGATCGTGATGCCACGCTCGCGTTCCTGCTCCATCCAGTCCATGGTGGCCGCGCCATCATGAACCTCACCAATTTTGTGGCTGACGCCAGTGTAAAAAAGAATACGCTCAGTGGTGGTGGTTTTGCCCGCGTCGATGTGCGCGGAAATACCAATATTGCGATACCGTTCGATAGGAGTCTTGCGAGCCACTTTGAACACCTCTTTCTTAAAGATCAAGCCGTGTCAGACACACGCCACGGCGGAAAAATTCTGGAGTACCAACACCAAACATTAACTGCGACTAGTTGCGGCCCAGCACACCAACTGCACTAAGCGCGCCATCGCGCAACCAGCTGAAGCAAAAGCGCCGCTTGTCAACAAGCGGCGCCTGTGCGGAAATCGGAAACAGGCGTCAGAAGCGGAAGTGCGAAAAAGCCTTATTCGCCTCAGCCATGCGATGCACCTCATCGCGCTTCTTGACAGCGCCGCCACGGCCCTCGGACGCTTCCATCAACTCGTTGGCCAAGCGCTGGCCCATCGATTTTTCGGAACGCTTGTGGGCGGCTTCGCGCAACCAGCGCATCGCCAGCGCCATGCGGCGGATCGGACGCACCTCAACCGGCACCTGATAGTTGGCACCACCGACGCGACGGCTCTTGACTTCGACCATAGGCTTGGCATTAGTGAGCGCCAGACCAAACACCTCAAGCGCGTTCTTGCCGGACTTCTTGGTGATCTGATCAAGCGCGCCGTAAATGGTACGCTCGGCAACCGACTTCTTGCCCGAGAACATCAGCACATTGACAAACTTGGCAACATCGACACTGGCGAATTTAGGATCCGGCAGGATGTCACGTTTGGGAACTTCACGACGACGGGGCATGGCTCACCTCAACCTTTAAGCAGCTTTGGGGCGCTTTGCGCCATATTTCGAACGGGACTGTTTGCGATCTTTGACGCCCTGGGTATCAAGCGAACCGCGGACCATGTGATAACGCACACCGGGCAGGTCTTTGACGCGACCTCCGCGAATAAGCACAACCGAGTGTTCCTGCAAATTGTGGCCTTCGCCGCCAATGTAGGAAATGACCTCGAAACCGTTAGTGAGACGCACTTTCGCGACTTTGCGCAGTGCGGAATTCGGCTTTTTTGGCGTCGTGGTGTAGACGCGAGTGCAGACGCCGCGCTTTTGCGGGCTGCGCTGCATCGCCGGGACCTTGCTCTTGGTCTTGGGCGCCTGGCGCGCCTGGCGCACCAATTGATTAATGGTTGGCATGAAGAATTCCGTGTTTTATTTAGACTGCGCGAGCTACGATTGGCCAGCGCAAACAAAGACTTGGGATAGTAACGCTTTTGGACAGCATTGTCAATGTAATCGGCAGATTCGCGAGATGCGCCGTGCGCTGGCCCCCGGGGCCAGCGCACCTTCCAATTCCAGCGATTTCCGCTCCGACAGCTTGGGCGGCCTTAGGCCGCTTCTGCGGTTTCAGCCGGCACCTCAGCCGCCTCGGTTTCGAACACCGATTCAGCCGCTTCGGTTTCCTTCGCACGCCGGGCCTTGTGATAAGCCATGCCGCTGCCAGCCGGAATCAGGCGGCCAACGATGACGTTTTCCTTGAGGCCACGCAACTCGTCCCGTTTGCCCATGATGGCGGCTTCGGTCAGAACACGCGTGGTTTCCTGGAAAGAAGCGGCCGAAATGAACGAATCGGTCGACAGCGAAGCCTTGGTAATGCCCAGCAGCAAGTGCTCGAATGTGGCCGGGCGTTTGCCGTCGGCAATAACGCGATCATTTTCGTCGAGCAAATCGGAGCGTTCGGCCTGCTCACCGGTGATGTACTTGGTGTCACCAGCATCAGCGATCTGCACGCGCCGCAACATCTGGCGCACGATCACTTCGATGTGCTTGTCGTTGATCTTCACGCCTTGCAGGCGGTATACATCCTGCACTTCGTCGGTGATGTAACGCGCCAGCGCTTCAACACCTTGCAGACGCAGAATATCATGCGGATCGGCCGGACCGTCGACCACCATCTCGCCCTTATTGACCACCTGGCCATCGTGCACCAGCACTTGCTTGTCTTTAGCGATCAGGAACTCGTGGGCCACGCCCTCAAGATCCGTAATCACGAGACGCTGCTTGCCCTTGGTATCTTTGCCGAACGACGACGTACCCGTCACTTCAGCCATCATGCCGGCATCCTTGGGCGCACGCGCCTCGAACAGCTCGGCCACCCGCGGCAAGCCGCCGGTAATGTCGCGCGTCTTGGACGACTCTTGCGGAATTCGCGCCAGCACCTCGCCCACACCCACCGCCTGGCCGTCTTTGACGGTGATGAGGGAACCAACCTGAAACGAAATCGTTACCGAATGGTCTGTGCCGGCGATCTTGACTTCTTCGCCACGGTCGTTGATAAGCTTGACCTGCGGACGAACGCCCTTGGTTTTGGCCGACATCGAGCGCTTGGGGTCAATCACCACCAGCGTAGACAGGCCCGTCACTTCGTCCATTTGTTTGGCGACGGTGGCGCCTTCTTCCACGTTTTCGAACTTCACCGTACCTGCGTACTCGGTGATGATCGGACGCGTATGCGGATCCCAGGTAGCCAGAATGCCGCCAGCCTTGACCGGCTTGCCGTCCGCCACCGCTAACGTTGCGCCATACGGCACCTTGTGGCGCTCACGCTCGCGCCCGTTATCGTCCGTCACCAGCACTTCGCCGGAGCGGGAGATGACAATCTTCTCAGCCTTGACGTTGGTCACATAGCGCATAGTCGCAGTAAAGCGGATCACGCCATTCGACTTCGACTCAACCGTCGACGCTGCCGCTGCACGTGATGCCGCACCGCCGATATGGAAGGTGCGCATGGTGAGCTGGGTACCCGGCTCACCAATCGACTGTGCGGCAATCACGCCAACCGCTTCGCCCGTGTTAATCAGGGAACCGCGCCCGAGGTCGCGGCCGTAGCAACTGGCGCACAGCCCGTAACGGGTATCGCAGGTCAAGGGGGTACGCACTCGCACTTCGTCAATGCTCAGCGATTCGATCAACTCCACCGCATCTTCATCAAGCAGAAAGCCGGTGGCAAACAACACGTTCTGGCTTTCCGGATGCAATACATCGGCGGCGGTGACGCGGCCGAGAATGCGCTCGCGCAACGGCTCGATCACCTCACCGCCTTCAACCAGCGCCTTCATGGTCGCGCCATTGGAGGTGCCGCAATCGTTTTCGATCACCACCAGGTCTTGCGTGACGTCGACCAGACGGCGTGTCAGGTAACCCGAGTTGGCGGTCTTCAGCGCAGTGTCAGCCAAACCTTTGCGTGCGCCGTGCGTCGAAATGAAGTACTGCAACACGTTCAGGCCTTCACGGAAGTTGGCCGTGATCGGGGTCTCGATGATCGAACCATCCGGCTTGGCCATCAGGCCGCGCATACCCGCGAGCTGGCGAATCTGCGCCGCCGAACCGCGCGCGCCGGAGTCGGCCATCATGTAGATCGAATTGAACGATTCCTGGCGCACTTTCTTGCCGTGGCGGTCAATCGTCTCTTCGGTACCGAGTTGGTCCATCATGGCCTTGCCGACTTGATCGCCAGCGCGGCCCCAGATGTCCACCACCTTGTTGTAGCGCTCGCCCTGAGTCACCAGACCCGAGGTGTACTGCGCCTCGATCTCCTTGACCTCGGTCTCTGCCTTACGAATAATGTCGTGCTTGACCGGCGGCACCAGCATGTCGTCCATGGCAATCGATATGCCGGCGCGCGTCGCCAGGCGGAAGCCTGACTGCATCAGCTTGTCGGCAAAGATCACCGTCTCGCGCAGGCCGCAACGGCGGAACGACGCGTTAATCAGACGCGAAATCTCTTTCTTCTTGAGCGCCTTGTTGAGCAATGCATACGGCAAACCAGCCGGCAGAATCTCCGACAACAGCGCGCGTCCGGCAGTGGTCTGAATGCGGCTGACCTTGCTGGTGCGCACGCCCGTCACCTTATCAATCTCGGTTTCGCGAATGCGCACCACGATGCGAGATTGCAACTCAACCTGCTTGTTGTCCAGGGCGCGCTGCACTTCCATAAGGCCCGAAAAGACGATGCCCTCACCGACGCCATTGATGCGCTCGCGGGTGGCGTAGTACAAACCGAGCACGATGTCCTGCGACGGCACGATTGACGGTTCACCGTTGGCCGGGAACAGCACGTTGTTCGACGCCAGCATCAGCGTGCGGGCTTCGATCTGCGCCTCGAGTGACAGGGGCACATGCACCGCCATCTGGTCGCCGTCGAAGTCGGCGTTGAACGCCGAGCACACCAGCGGATGCAGCTGGATCGCCTTGCCTTCAATCAGCACCGGCTCAAACGCCTGAATTCCAAGACGGTGCAGGGTCGGTGCGCGGTTGAGCATCACCGGATGCTCGCGAATTACTTCTTCAAGGATGTCCCACACCTCGGGCGACTCTTGCTCCACGCGCTTCTTGGCCGCTTTGATCGTCGTCGCGGTGCCGAGCAATTCGAGCTTGTTGAAGATGAAGGGCTTGAACAGTTCGAGCGCCATCTTCTTTGGCAACCCGCACTGATGCAGTTTGAGCTGCGGGCCGACCACGATGACCGAACGGCCAGAGTAATCGACGCGCTTGCCGAGCAGGTTCTGACGGAAACGGCCGCCTTTGCCTTTGATCATATCGGCCAGCGACTTCAGCGCGCGCTTGTTGGCACCGGTCATGGCTTTGCCACGGCGACCATTGTCAAGCAGCGAGTCGACAGCCTCTTGCAGCATGCGCTTCTCGTTGCGCACGATGATTTCCGGTGCTTTGAGTTCGAGCAGACGCTTCAAGCGGTTGTTGCGGTTGATCACGCGGCGATAGAGATCATTGAGATCCGAGGTCGCGAAGCGGCCGCCATCGAGCGGCACCAGCGGACGCAGATCGGGCGGCAACACCGGCAACACTTCAAGCACCATCCACTCGGGCTTGATGCCCGACTTCATGAAGGCTTCGATGATCTTGAGGCGCTTTGCATACTTTTTGATCTTCGCTTCCGACCCGGTTTTCTCCAGATCGGCGCGCAAAGTTTCGGCTTCGTGCGGCAGATCGAGCGAACGCAGCAGGGAGCGAATGCCTTCGGCACCCATCGAGGCGCTGAACTCGTCACCGAATTCTTCAACCTTGGCTAGATAATCATCTTCGGTCAGCAACTGGCAGCGCTTGAGGCCCTCGGTCATGCCGGGGTCGGTCACGACATAGGCTTCAAAGTACAGGACACGCTCGATATCGCGCAGCGTCATGTCGAGCACCATGCCCAAACGGCTCGGCAGGGATTTGAGGAACCAAATATGCGCGGTCGGCGATGCGAGTTCGATGTGACCCATACGCTCGCGGCGCACTTTTTGCAACGTGACTTCGACGCCGCATTTTTCGCAGATCACGCCACGGTGCTTGAGGCGCTTGTATTTGCCGCACAGGCACTCGTAGTCCTTGATGGGGCCAAAAATCTTGGCGCAAAACAGGCCATCACGTTCCGGCTTGAAGGTGCGGTAATTGATGGTCTCAGGCTTCTTGACCTCACCGTACGACCACGAACGGATCTTCTCGGGGGAGGCCAGTCCAATGCGGATCGCATCAAACTCTTCTTCCTGGGTGACTTGCTTGAACAGATCGAGCAGGGCTTTCATGTTTGTGTCACTCCGGTGAGATTAATGGCGGTCGAGATCGATATCGATCGCGAGCGAACGGATTTCCTTGACCAGCACGTTGAACGACTCCGGCATGCCGGCTTCGATCTTGTGGTCACCCTTGACGATGTTTTCGTACACCTTGGTACGGCCCTGCACGTCGTCTGACTTGACGGTGAGCATCTCCTGCAGCGTGTAGGAGGCGCCGTAGGCTTCCAGCGCCCACACCTCCATTTCGCCGAAGCGCTGGCCGCCGAACTGCGCCTTGCCGCCCAGCGGTTGCTGGGTAACCAGACTGTAAGGGCCGGTCGAACGGGCGTGCATCTTGTCATCGACCAGGTGATGCAGTTTGAGCACGTGCATGTAGCCCACGGTGACCGAGCGTTCAAAGGCCTCGCCGGTGCGGCCATCAACCAACGCCACCTGGGTCTTGCTAGCCGTGAAGCCGCGCGCCTTGGCGAAATCGTCCGGGTAGGCCAGGTCAAGCATGCTGCGGATTTCCTCTTCCGTCGCGCCATCGAACACCGGCGTTGCGAACGGCGCGCCCGCGCGCAGGTTGCGCGCCAGATCGAGCACTTCGTCGTCCGACAAATGCGCTAGGTCTTCCTGCTTGCCGCTGGTGTTGTAGAGCTTCTCCAGAAACTTGCGCACTTCCGCCACCTTGCGCTCGGCCTTGAGCATCTCGGCGATGCGCTGACCGATACCTTTGGCGGCCCAGCCCAGATGCACTTCAAGAATCTGGCCAACGTTCATCCGCGACGGCACACCGAGCGGGTTGAGGACGATATCGACGGGCGTACCGTCGGCCATGTGCGGCATGTCCTCCACCGGCACAATGCGCGACACCACGCCCTTGTTGCCGTGACGGCCAGCCATCTTGTCACCGGGCTGCAGGCGGCGCTTGACCGCCAGATACACCTTGACCATCTTGATCACACCAGGCGGCAGTTCGTCACCCTGGGTCAGCTTTTTCTTTTTCTCTTCAAACGCCTGGTCGAACTGCACCCGCTTTTGCGCGAGGCCGTCCTTGAGTTGTTCGAGTTGCTGCGCCGACTCTTCATTGGCCAGACGTATGTCGAACCAGTGATAACGCTCCAAATCAGCCAGATACTCCTTGGTGATCTTGGCGCCCTTGGCGAGCTTCTTCGGTCCGCCGTTGGCGACTTTGCCACCGAGCATGCGTTCGATCCGTGCGAAGGTGTCGTTCTCGACAATCCGCATTTGGTCAGCCAGATCCTGCTTGTAGCTTTTGAGCATGTCGTCGATGATCGACTGCGCACGCTTGTCGCGGTCAATGCCTTCGCGGGTGAACACCTGCACGTCGATCACCGTGCCGGCAATGCCGGACGACACGCGCAGCGAGGTGTCTTTGACGTCGCTGGCCTTCTCACCGAAGATTGCGCGCAGCAATTTTTCTTCCGGGGTTAACTGGGTTTCGCCCTTGGGCGTGACCTTGCCAACCAGCACATCACCGGCCTGCACTTCCGCGCCGATGTAGACAATGCCCGACTCGTCGAGACGGCCGAGCTGGCCTTCTGACAGGTTGGAGATGTCGCGGGTGATTTCTTCCGAGCCCAACTTGGTATCTCGTGCAACGACACTGAGTTCTTCGATGTGAATCGAGGTGTACCGGTCTTCCGCCACCACACGCTCGGAAATCAGGATCGAGTCTTCGAAGTTGTAGCCGTTCCACGGCATGAACGCGACCAGCATGTTCTGGCCCAGCGCGAGCTCGCCCAGGTCGGTCGATGCGCCGTCGGCGATCACGTCACCCTTCGACACCGTGTCACCGGCTCTGACGATCGGGCGCTGATTGATGTTGGTATTTTGGTTCGAGCGCGTGTACTTGATCAGGTTGTAAATATCGACGCCCGCTTCACCGGCCACGGTTTCGTCGTCGTTGACGCGAATCACCACACGGCCAGCATCAACGTAATCAACATTGCCGCCACGCAGGGCCTGCACGGTCGTTCCGGAATCCACGGCGACAGTACGCTCGATGCCGGTGCCGACCAGCGGCTTTTCGGCGCGCAGGCAAGGCACGGCCTGGCGCTGCATGTTCGAACCCATCAAGGCGCGGTTGGCGTCGTCGTGCTCCAGGAACGGAATCAGCGAGGCCGCGACCGACACGATCTGCCCCGGTGCCACGTCCATGTATTCAATACGGTCCGGGGTGGACAGAATGGTTTCGCCCTTGTTGCGTGAGGTTACCAATTCGTCAGTGAGCTTGCCGTTTTTGTCGAGGCCCGCGTTCGCCTGCGCGATCACATAGCGGCCTTCTTCAATCGCGGACAGGTAATCAATTTCGTTGGTGACCTTTTGGTTCACTACACGGCGATACGGCGTCTCCAGGAAACCGTAGCGGTTCAGGCGCGCGTAGAGTGCGAGCGAGTTGATCAGGCCGATGTTCGGGCCTTCCGGTGTTTCAATCGGGCAGACCCGGCCATAGTGGGTCGGGTGTACGTCGCGCACCTCAAAGCCGGCGCGCTCACGCGTCAAGCCGCCCGGCCCAAGGGCCGACACGCGGCGCTTGTGGGTGATTTCCGAGAGCGGGTTCGTCTGGTCCATGAACTGCGACAACTGGGACGAGCCAAAGAACTCGCGAATCGCTGCCGAAATCGGTTTGGCATTGATGAGGTCATGCGGCATCAGATTTTCGGTCTCGGCTTGGCCAAGACGCTCGCGCACGGCGCGCTCAACGCGCACCAGGCCGGCGCGAAACTGGTTTTCGGCAAGCTCGCCGACACAACGCACGCGACGGTTACCGAGGTGATCAATGTCGTCGATTTCGCCGCGGCCATTGCGCAGGTCCACCAGAATTTTGATAACCGCAACAATGTCTTCGTTAGACAGAATGCCGGGGCCTTCGAGCTCTTCGCGGCCAACGCGGCGGTTGAACTTCATGCGGCCAACAAACGACAGGTCGTAACGGTCCGCATCAAAAAACAAACTGTTGAACAGTGACTCGACCGAGTCTTCGGTCGGCGGCTCGCCTGGACGCATCATGCGATAAATCGCCACGCGTGCGCCCATCTGGCTTTCGATCTCGTCATTGCGCAGCGTGCTCGAAATATAGCCGCCGTGGTCAAGGTCGTTGATGAACAGGGTCTTGATGTCTTTGATGCCGGCGTCGCGCAGCGCGGTGAACACCGTTTCGGTGATCTCGTCGTTGGCGTTGGCGATGATCTCACCAGTCTCGGTATCGACCACGTTGTGCGCCAGCGTACGGCCGAGCAGATAGTCGTCCGGCACGGCAATCTTTTTGAGGCCGGCTGCTTCGAATTCACGAATATGCTTGGCGGTGATGCGCTTGTCTTTGGCCACCATGACCTTGCCGGTCTTGTCGGTGATGTCGAAGCGGGCGATCTCGCCGCGCATGCGCTCGGGCACCACGTCAAATTGCGCGCCTTCTTTTTGAATATGGAAACTCTCGAAATCAAAGAAGCTGGCGAGGATGTCTTCGTTGCTCAAGCCGATGGCCTTGAGCAGAATCGTGACGGCCATTTTGCGGCGGCGGTCGACGCGGAAAAACAGCACGTCTTTGGGATCAAACTCAAAATCAAGCCACGAGCCGCGATAGGGACTGATGCGCGCCGAGAAAAGCAGCTTGCCAGACGAATGGGTCTTGCCGCGATCGTGCTCAAAGAACACGCCGGGCGAGCGGTGCAACTGCGACACGATGACGCGCTCGGTGCCATTGATGACGAACGAGCCGGTGGTAGTCATGAGCGGAATCTCGCCCATGTAGACTTCCTGCTCCTTGATCTCCTTGATCTTCTTCTTCGACGGGTCTTCCTTGTCGAGCAGGATCATGCGCACTTTGGCGCGCAGGGGTGAGGCGAACGTGAGGCCGCGCTGCTGGCATTCCTTGACGTCAAACGCCGGCTGGCCGAGCTGGTAACTCACATACTCAAGCCGCGCATATTCGTTGTGGCTGACGATCGGGAAAATCGACGAAAACGCCGCCTGCAAACCGTCGACGCGGCGCGCATTCGCGGGCGCATCAGCCTGCAAAAAGCGTGCGTAGGATTCGAGCTGGGTCGCGAGCAAAAACGGCACGTTTTGCACGCTTGCGCGTTTGGCAAAGCTCTTTCGAATGCGTTTTTTCTCGGTGAACGAATAAGCCATGACTTCTCCCGATTACTGCTTTGGATGGCGGGTTGCGCTTGGACGCACCCCGTGTTTGACTGGGATTGACTGTGACGGAACGATTCCGAAGCGCCTGGCGGTTGGCCACTACCAACCTATGGCGGACGGCCGCGCATTGCACGCGGCCCGGCCAGGCTTGCACTTCTGCAGTCGATTCAGAAGATACAGGGCAGACCAGCACGCTCGCCTGCCCTGTAGCCTCTCGTGCGCAAAACCCTCCGGACGGGCCGGAAGGTTTTGCGCCGTGAAGCTTTACCGCAATTACTTGACTTCGACTTTCGCGCCGGCGTCTTCGAGCAGCTTTTTGAGGGCAGCGGCGTCTTCTTTCTTGATGCCTTCCTTGACCGCCTTCGGTGCGCCATCGACCAGGTCTTTCGCTTCCTTGAGGCCGAGGCCGGTGGC
>JANPAR010000268.1:0-57973 GCA_031430015.1 Burkholderiales bacterium | reverse complement strand
CGTGAATGAAATTGGTGGTGCCGTCGAGGGGATCGATAATCCAGCAATACTCCATGCGCGCGGCTTTGGACTCGCCCGATTCTTCGGCGAGGATGGCGTGGTCGGGGTAGGCGCGGCGCAGTTCTTCAATCGCTGCGGCTTCAGCTGCGCGGTCGACTTCAGTGACAAAATCATTGCGGCGTTTGGTCTCGACCTTGATCTGATCGAGGTCGCGTGCGGCACGGTTGATAATGTTGCCTGCCTTGCGGGCCGCCTTGATGGCGGTATTGAGCATCGGGTGCATGGGATCTGTTGAGGCGCCAGGCACCTGCATAACGAAACAGACGCCATTTTATCCGAGCATGAACGAACCACTTTCGCACTCCCTCTCGTTACTGGCGCGCGTGCGCATCGTGCTGGTCGAGACCAGCCATCCCGGCAATATCGGCGCGGCGGCGCGCGCGATGAAAGTGATGGGCCTCACGCGCCTCACTCTGGTGGCACCGCGGGTGCCAATCGATGATGAGGCGATGCGCCGCGCCAGTGGCGCTGCCGACGTCCTGGAGCAGGCACGCATTGTGGACACGCTCGATGCCGCACTCGAAGGCTATGCCTTTGCCGTGGCGGCTACTGCGCGGCCGCGCCAGTTGTCGCCTGACGTCAGCGATGCACGCAGTGCGGCGTTGAGGTTGGCCAACGTGGCTGCAACCGAGGAAGTGGCAATTGTGTTCGGCAACGAAACCTCGGGTCTGACCAACGAGCAGGCGCGGCGCTGCCAACTGCTCGCCCACATCCCCGCCAGCGAGGGCTATTCATCACTCAACCTTGCCGCTGCCGTGCAGGTGTTCGCCTATGAATTGCGCATGGCCCTGCTCAATCCTTCGGACCTTGCAGCGCTAACGCAGCCCGGTGGCGTGCTCGATGTGCCAGCCCGCTTGGACGAAGTGGAAGGCCTGTTGCAGCACTGCGAGACCGCGCTGGCCGAGATTGGTTTCTATGACCCGGCCAACCCCAAGCGCCTGATGCCGCGTTTGCGGCGGCTGTTTTCAAGAGCACGGCTGGAGCGTGAGGAAGTCAATATTTTGCGCGGCATTCTTGGCGCCGCGACGCGCGCTGGCATCAAGCGCTAGACGGCAGTGTCAACCCAGCGCCAGGCTGCAGATTGCATCCAGTGCGCGGTAGCTGGGCCTTGGCGTGTTGTGTGCCGAGCTTTAGGGCTTGGTTACCGGGCCGGGTCCACCGGGCTGAGCCTGCACCGACGTGCCAGTGCTCGCAGGCGTTGCAGCCTGTGGCGCAGCAGGCTGTGCGGCAACAGCACCGGGAGCGGTGTTGCCAAACCCGGCAGCCGCGGCGGCCTCCGGTCCCAATGCACGCAGACGATTGGTCTGCACCATTTTGCGCAGGCGCTCCTCCTGGGTCAGTGCGTGCATGCGTTGGGTGGCGTTGGGGCCGAGCGAAGCCATGCGCTGCGACAGCGTCATGGTGCGCATGCGTTGGGTGGGGCCGAGTGACGGTGCGTCATCGGCAGCAGCTGCGGCGTTGGCAAGATCACCGGGTGCGGTAGGGCGAATGTCGGATTCATACGCCCACATTTTTTGCTCACCCACCACTAACTGGTAGCGGAACTCGCCCGGGCGAGTCGATTGCACCGAGACGACACGCGCCGCGCTGCCTTTGGCAAAACCCTGCACGTCGCGCTGAAGAAAAACATTGACGCCCGGCAAATAGGCCGGCGTCATGCTGCGCAGGCTCTGCATGCGCCCGGTGCGGAACAGTTCTTCGTCACTCATAGGCGTAGATTACTTGATAATGAACCATCATGGATTGGCGATATTCCGGCTTCGTGAAACGCATTCCCTGCGCTCCAGTGATATGGCTGGCGCTGCTCGCGCCGCTTGCCAGCGCGTATGGGCAGATTGTCGGGTTGAAATCAGTGCAGACCGGTGCGGGAATGCACATGCAGGTATCGGCGTCCGAACAGGTACGGGTTCCGGCTCCGGCACCGGCAATCGCGCTTGCATCGGAACAGACACAGGAACCGAGACCGGCGCAACCGGGCACACCACGCACGGAACCAGCGAGCATCATCTTGCTCGCCCACCCGGGCCTGACCGATCCCAATTTTGCGCGCACCGTCGTGTTGGTGACGCGCACGCCCGGCGACGATACCATCGGCGTCATTCTCAACCGCCGCTTGCGCGTGGGTGCGCAGCCGCTGCCGGATGAACTTGCGGGACTTGACGTTTACTTCGGCGGCCCTCTCGCGCCGCGCGGATTGCTCGGCATCGGGCCGCAGCCCACAAGCAGGGCAGAAGAGCGCGCAGACCGGGACAACGAGATTGACCCCTGAGGCGTTGTGGCCGTGCTGCCCGGCTTGCAACTGGTGGTCGGCAGCCGACGCGTGCGTGCGCTCGCCGCAGCGCCGGCACCCGAGCGCGTAAAGATATTCTCCGGCTATGCAGGCTGGGCGCCGCAGCAATTGGAGAACGAAATTGCACGCGGCGGTTGGTTCGTGCAGGCCGCGACAGAAGCCATCGTGTTCGACACCGACCCCGATACGCTGTGGGAACGTTTGACGGCGCGCGCGCGGGCGGTACGCGGCCCGGAGCCGCCAGCACCGGCCGCCTGCGCAGCGCCCTACAACGCCTGCTTGGTGCGCATGTATTCGTTTCGGTCAATCGAGCGCACTTCAATCTCGCGTACTTCGCTGCCCTGAAGCACCTTGAGCGGGATCGCGTCACCCGCGCTCCCGCCCGTCCACAGCTTGCGGTAGAAAGCTTCCAGCGTCTTCACTGCTTCGCCCTTGATCGACAGCACGATATCGCCGGGTTTCAGGCCGGCGCGTGCGGCAGGCGTGTCTTCCTGCACGCGGATTACATGGAGGCGGCCATCGACTTCCTGCGTGGACATGCCGATCCATGGGCGCATCGATTCTTTCGAGCGGCCAGTGCGCGTGAGTTCACTGAGTATGGGCTTGAGCAGATCGACCGGCACGAACATGTTGCCGGGGAAGCGCCGGTTCGGTGTCGCGGCATCGGCGACCACCAGTGAGCCGATGCCGATCAACTTGCCATCGCGGTTGATCAAGGCTGCACCCGAGTGATCGCCACGCGGCGGCACCGTGAAGATGGCGTCGTCGATCAGATATTCCCAGTAGCCGGCGAAGCGGCGTTTGGAGGCGACAGTAGCGAGGCTCGCGTTGTCTTTGCCGCCGTGGGTCGCGAACATCAGCTTGTCGTACTCGCTCACATCGCCGGAAGTGCCAAGCACGATGCCCTTGGTGCCAAGGCGCGCGGCGGGTCTGACGAGGCCGAATCCCGAGGCATGATCGTAAGCTGCCACCGTGCCGGTAATCACGCGCCCGGTGCGGTCGGTCATCTCGATGTTTTCCGCTTCGAGGATCAGGTAGCCGATGGTCAGCACCAGGCCCGAGTCAGCCAGCAATACGCCGCTGCCCTCGCGTTCACGGCCGAGCGTGCGCGCCGAGCGCGCGTCAGACAGGGCGGTGATCTTGAGCTTGACCACGTTATCGAGGGCATCGAGCATGGTCTGCGCGGCGTGCTGTTCGGCCTGCGACGCGCTCGTCGCGGGGGCCGGCGTGGAAGGGGCGGCGGCGGCGGGCACTGCCGACAGCGCGAAGCATATTGCCGCCGCGAGCGTGGCCGCCGTGGTCAAGCAGTGGGCAGGAGAAAAATGCGGGCGATGAGCAACCATGCTGCCTCCACGAGGTGAAGTGATATGGCGCGCTGCCGGTGCGGCGCGGGCGCAGCGCGGTGTCGAATGTCAACATCTTACGCCCTACGCCCGCCAAGCTACGGCCGGCGAGCAAGGCTGGGGATCCTGGGCCGGGTAGCGTGACAAGATCCGCTACTGCCTGTGGTTTTCAGGCCTTAATGATTGGAGGCCGCTCGCACCAAGGGTTTGCGGGCTCCGCGTGAATCTTCGCGCGGGTACCCGCTGTGCTCACAGCTTCGGAATCCGGATCCGGCTGATCATCAGCGAACCCGAGAGTGCGAACATCAACACCAGCGGATGCAGCGTGAATCCCGCCAGCGTGACGGCGCCGAACCAGAGGTGCTGATGCAGTGCGCCGGACCATGCCGCCAGCGCCAGCAGGGCAACTGCGACCAGGGAGGTCGGTATCGGCGTGCCCTCGAAGTACTTCACCTTGCCTCCGCCGTCTGACATGGCTGCCGTGGTCACGTTGTATCTGGCCAGGCGCGACACCCCGCAGGCGACGAAGTAGGCCAGCACGATGCGGTCGTAAAGGCCCCGCATGCCGCAGGCGTAGGCGATCACCGCCGGCGCGACGCCGAAGGAAATGATGTCGGCGAGCGAGTCCAGTTCCTGTCCCATCAACGAGGCGTCACGACGCCAGCGTGCGATCCGGCCGTCGACGATGTCGAGCAGCAGGGCCGCAAATACCAGTGCGGACGCGTAGTAGAGGTGCCTGACATCAGCGGTCTCGAGGTAGGTGATGGTGGAAAACAGGGCGCCGATGCCGCAGACGGCATTGGCCAGGGTGACCCAGTCGGCGAGGTGAAATTCCCGGATCATCGAGAACGGCCGGGGTGCGGGCGGGGCGTTCGTCGACAGTGTGCGTGGAGCGGGGCGCCGCATCAGATCCATGTTGCCGCCAGTTGTGCCTGCCGCACCAGATCGGCCCACAGCCCGGCGGTGTGCGTCGATAGCACCAGCTCCGGCGTCGCCTTGAGGATGTACCAATCGCCCTGGTCAATTTGCGCATCGAGTTCACCCAACTGCCAGAGCACCGCGCCGAGGTAAAAGCGCGCGCGTTCGCGCGGCGCGGCCGTCATGGCATCGTCGACCGCAGTTTCGGAAATGGCGAGATAAAGATTGCCGGTCAGCGCCAGGGTTCCGTCGACCGGGGTGGTCGGGCTCTGCACCACGGCGAATACGGTATTGAGGACGGCCGGTCCGCCCAGGTAGATTGGTTCGGTTACCGATTTGGACGCTTCCTGGCCCGGAAAAGCATCGGTCAATGTCAGCTCCGTGGGCTTGTTGAGGATGAAGCCGACGTGCTGGCCTCCCGGCAATTGACGCGCCAGCAGGATAGCCTGCACATACAAGGGGTCGCTTACCGACGGCCGGGCTACCAGCACCAGCGTTTCGGCGGGATCTGCGGCCAGGGCCGGCGCATTCCAGGTGAAGCAGCACCAGGCCAGCAGGGAAACCAGCGTCTGCGGGGAAATGACTGTAGAGGCGAGACGGCGGGACGGATTCATGATGTTCCTTTCGGTGCGGATCATGCACAGCGCCCATGCAAACCGGGATCAACCGCGGCGCGGGTTCGGGAAAACCGGTGTCAACGGATTCAATTGCTGCAGGAATCTTCGCCCCTTGTGCGAGGGCGGTCTGTGCGCTTGCGTACCCTGGCTGCGGACACGCTTGCAGCGGTGCAGCGAAGGGCGTGCGTTGCCTACGCCTGCTGCCGGTGCGGCAAAAATCCGGTCAGCGCATCGAGCACTGCGTCGGGCCGTTCGGCCATTAGCGAGTGGCCGCAGGCCGGTATGCTGACGCTGCGCGCCTGTTTGAGCGCCGCTTGCAAGTCGCGCGCTGCGCGCGGCTGCGTCATTACATCATCGCTGCCCAGTACCAGCAGTGTGGGGCAGCTGATCGCGGCAGCACGTTCGAGGCCGCGCAAGTAGGCGTTGCAGGCGTTGAAGTCGGCGTGCATTGCGCCGGGCTTGATGCGCTGCATGAGGCGCAGGTTGGAGCCGACGATCCAGAAGCCGGGGCCGGGATTGGAGGGCTTGGCGGCGTAGGTGGAGTGCGACCAGATGTTGACCATGTCTTGCGCCAGCGGTTCGTCGTCGCGTGTGGCAGTGAGCAGATCGGGGCCGACTTTCATTGGCACTGCGGTGCCGATCAATGCCAGCTTGGTGACGCGTTCGGGCGCAATCCCCGCTGTCTCGATGGCGATCAGCGAGCCCATGCTGTGGCCCACCAGCGCAGCTTGCCTGACACCGGCTGCGTCGAGCAGTGCGACAATCCAGACGGCCATGCCTTCGACGCTGGTCAACGGGGCACCGCTGCTGCGCACGTGGCCCGGCAAATCGAGGGCCAGCACGCTGTAACCATGATGCGCGAGGTAGCGGCTTTGTAAAATCCACACGCTGTGATCGTGCTGCGCGCCATGGATGAAGACGACGGTGGGCAGCGTGGCATCAAACTTCTTGCCGCCGGTGTAGGCATAAGCGGTGTGGCCGTGGACGGTGAGTTGCATGTTGCAGGTCCGGAAACTGTTCGCGAAGTTATTTGCTGCGCTGTGACGCTTTTAGCCCGCGCGCGAGGTCTTCGATCAGGTCATCGGGGTCTTCGAGGCCGACCGACAAGCGCATCGTGCCTTCCTTGATGCCGGACGCTGCGAGCATGTCGGTAGAGACGCGAAAGTGCGTGGTCGAGGCCGGATGAATGACCAGCGAACGCGCGTCGCCGACATTGGCGAGGTGGGAAAAAATTTTCAATGCTTCGACAAAACGCCGTCCCGCCGCGCGGTCGCCCTTGATGCTGAATGAGAACACCGCGCCGCAGCCGCGGGGCAATAGTGTTTTCGCGAGTGCGTAGTCCGGGTGGCTCTCCAACTCGGGGAAGGAAATTGACTCCACCGCCGCGTTGCCGGCGAGAAACGCCACGACTTTGCGCGTGTTGGCCACATGGCGCTCCATGCGCAGTGGCAGGGTCTCGACGCCCTGCAAAATCTGGAACGCGGCGAACGGGTTCATGGCCGCGCCGAAATCGCGCAGACCCTCGCGCCGGGCGCGCAGGCTGAAGGCAGCGACCGTGCTCTCCTCGGCGAATACCATGCCGTGAAAGCCGTCGTAGGGCTCGGTGAGTTCGGGAAATTTGCCCGAGTCGGCCCAGTCGAAGGTGCCACCATCGACCAGCAGGCCACCCACCACCGTGCCGTGGCCGCACAAAAACTTGGTCGCTGAGTGATAAATCAAATCTGCGCCGAGGTCGAACGGTTTCATCAGATATGGCGTGGTGAACGTTGAGTCGACGAACAGTGGAATCTTGTTGTCATGCGCGAGTTGCGCCAGCACCGGAATGTTGAGCACGTCCAGGCCGGGGTTGCCGAGGGTCTCGCCGTAGAGCGCTTTCGTGTTCGGACGAATCGCGGCGCGCCAGGCATCGATGTCACGCGGATCGACGAAGGTGGTGTCGATGCCAAAGCGCCGCAGCGTGTAGTCGAGCAGATTGTGCGAGCCACCGTAAAGGGCGCGCGAGGCGACGATGTGCGAACCCATGCCGGCAATCGTTGCGAGGCCCAGGTGCAGGGCGGCCTGGCCGCTCGCTGTGGCGAGGCCTGCCACGCCGCCTTCTAGCGCAGCAATCCGCTCTTCCAGCACCGCAGTGGTCGGGTTGGAGATGCGCGAATACACATGGCCTGCGCGCTCCATGTTGAACAAGGCGGCGGCGTGATCCGAGTCCTTGAAGACGAACGACGTGGTGAGGTAAATCGGCGTGGCGCGAGCGCCGGTTTCCGGATCGGGCACAGCGCCGGCGTGCAGCGCCAGGGTGTCAAAACCGGGGTACTTCGGAGCGGCCATGAGCGCAGAAACAATGACGGGATCAAGAATCATGGTAGCACGCAGCCGATGCGCCACACGCGGGGCTTCTATGCCAAAATGACTGCACATTCACACTGCCACCATCGCACCACAACATGGCTGACGAAAAAGCGCGCGATATTCTCGAACTTCACGCCGGTGCGCCGGATCTGGACGCCCGCCTGGAGGCTGTGCTGGCCGGCGATCCCGTCCTGGCGCGGCGTGTGCTGGCGTGCGCGTCCCTGCCAGGATTGGGACGACGCAGCGGCATCGAAGAAGCGGACCTTCTGCCCTTGTGCGGCCTGCGTTTTGTGCAGCAGGTAGTGGCCGGACTGCTGTTGGAAGACGCTGGTGTCGACGCGACCAATGGCGCGATTCTGGGTGCCATCGCTGCGCAGGCGGTGGCGGCACGCGTACCGCTGACCAAAAACGAAGACGTGTTTCTGTCGGCGTGGCTGGGTGCGACGCCCGCCTGGCGACAGGCGCCTCCCAGTTGGGGACCGGCGCCCGAGCTGGCGCTGGCCCTCGATAAGCACAAGACTTTGCCGGCCGATGCGCAGATTAACTGCTCGCGTGCCGACCTGATTGCCCAGTGCGTGCGTCTGGGCGAGTTGCTTGCCGAACTGGTATCGCCGTATGCCGAGACCGCGCCAGCCGACGCGGTGCTGCGTGCGGCACGCCTGGGCATTGCACCGCGTGATTTGCCTGGTATTGCTGCCGACATTGCCAGGCACGCGGCAGAGTGGGCCAAATTCCTTCAGCGGCCACTCAAGGCCGAGATTGACGTCGACGGCGGTGCCGCAGGAGCGGCAGGACAACGCTTTGCGTCAGAGCTGGCCGATGTCTACCGCTATTTGCTGCAAAACGCGGCCATCGATGCGCCCACCGGCCTGCCCAATGCCCGCTATTTCCGCTCGCGGCTGGAGGGCGAATGGGCGGCTGCGCGCCGCCGCGGCAGCGCGCTGTCGGTGATGGCGGTGGCCTGCCGCTCTGAAATGGTGATGGCCGCACAGATGCTGCGCGAAACGGCGCGCATGCAGGATGTGGTGTGTCGTTCGGGTGAACACGAACTGGCCATGATCTGTGTGGATACCCATGAAGAATATGTGACGCGTGCAGCCGAGCGCCTGTCGGCGGCGATGAGCGGGCGCGGCATTGCCGCCAGTTTTGGCGCGGCGACGCTTGACTCGATGATTTCGAGCGTGGATGATTTGATTGCACGCGCACGCGGTGCGGCATCCGAAGCCCAAGCGGGTGGTGCCGGCTACAAGGTGTGGCGGGCGGAGTAAGCTGACAGCGTTGTCGCCGCGTGGCGCTGCGGCGGGTGGCGACATGGCAGTACAAGGGCCGCGGGCAGGCGCAGGCAGTCAAGGCAGGACGCAGAGCAGATTGACATTTGGAGGAGGCCATCATGCAAGTCAAAGAGATCGTACGCATCAAGGGCGGCACATTGTGGTCAGTTACGCCGGCTACGCTTTTGTCTGAGGCGGTGGTGTCGATGGCCGATCACGACATTGGCTCGGTGGTGGTGATGGAAGGCGGGCGCCTGGCCGGCATGCTGACCTTCCGCGAAGTGCTCAAAGTGCTGGCGCAGCGCCAGATGGAGCACCGTACCGGCCCCACGCCGACCATGTCTGAGATCAAAGTGGGTGATGTGATGGTGGCCGACCCGGCGCTGGCAAGTCCGGATATGGAAGTTGATGAATTGCGCTCCCTGATGCTGGCGCGCCACCAGCGGTATGTGCCTGTGATGGAGGGCGATACCATGCTTGGCGTCATTTCGTTTCACGACGTGGCCAAGGCGGTGCTCGAAGAGCAGGCGTTTGAAAACCGCATGCTCAAGGGCTACATCAAGGATTGGCCGGCTTGATGCTCTTGCTGGTGGCTGCGGTCATGCGGCTGCAACCGCGTGCGCGTCGGCAATCCCGCGCGTAGCGCCTCGCGCTACTGCAACCATGTGGCTGGTGTGCCAGTGCCGCGTCTGACACACTCGCCGCCTCTCACCAAATTCAATGGCATTGCGCCAGATCCAGCATGAGTGCAGATACTGCCGCTCCGCGCGGCCAGTTTGATCTCCTTAAAGAAGCGCGTTTCGCGCCGTTTTTCTGGACGCAATTCGCCGGTGCCGCGAACGACAACGTCTTCAAGTTTGCGTTCACGATTCTTGTCACGTTTCACGCCGCGAGCTTCGGCGGTGCCGATCCGAAAACGGCGGCGTTCCTGATTGGCGCCGTATTTATCGCACCCTTCGTGTTGTTCTCTGCCACCGCCGGGCAACTGGCCGACAAGTTCGAACGCGCGCGCCTGATCCGCTTTGTCAAGACGCTGGAGATCGGCATCATGCTGGTCGCGGCGGCGGGCTTTATCGGGCACTCGGTTTCCCTGCTCTATTGTGCGACGTTTTTGATGGGCGTGCACTCGACCCTGTTTGGCCCGGTCAAATACGCGTATCTGCCGCAGCATTTGAAAGATCACGAGCTGACCGGCGGTAATGGTCTGGTGGAGATGGGCACCTTCGTCGCCATCCTGCTCGGCACCATGGCGGGCGGCGCATTGGCGTCGATCCCCGGCAATGGCCCGGTGTATGTGGCGGCGATGTGCGTGATGGTGGCGCTGGCCGGACGCGTGATCGCCCATTGGGTGCCGCATTCGCCGGCCCCGGCGCCGGAACTGCGAATCAACTGGAACCCGCTGACAGAAACCCGTGCCAATCTCAAACTAGCGCGCGGCAACCGCGCGGTGTTTTTGTCGATGCTTGGCATCTCGTGGCTGTGGTTTTTCGGCGCAACGTTTTTGACGTCGTTTTCGCCTTTTGCCAAAGATGTGCTCGGCGGCAATGAGAATGTGGTGACGCTTCTGCTCGCGGTGTTCTCGGTGGGTATTGGCTTGGGTTCGCTACTATGCGAGCGCATGTCGGGTCACAAAATCGAAATTGGTCTGGTGCCATTTGGCTCGATCGGCATGAGCATTTTTGCGGCGGATTTGTACTTTGCGACGCAGGGCATGCAGCCTTCGGCATTGATGGATGCCGCGGGCATGGGCGTTGGCGCATTTCTGGCGTCGGCAGCGAACTGGCGTGTGCTTGCCGATCTGTTTTTGCTCGCGATGTTCGGCGGCTTCTATTCGGTACCGTTGTATGCCTTGATCCAGACCCGTTGTGAGGCGTCGCATCGCGCGCGCATCATTGCTGCCAACAACATTCTCAACGCCGCGTTCATGATCGCCAGCAGTCTGCTCGCGGCGGGCATGCTCAAGGCGGGTTTCTCGATACCCCAACTGTTTCTGGCTACCGCGGTATTGAACGCGCTGGTGGCGATCTACATCTACACCCTGGTACCGGAATTTTTGATGCGCTTCTTGTGCTGGATGCTGATCCACACCGTGTACCGGGTGCGCAAGACCGGGCTGGAAAACATTCCCGATACCGGCCCCGCCATCCTCACCTGCAATCACGTCAGCTTCGTCGATGCGTTGGTGATTTCGGCGTCTTGCCCGCGCCCGATCCGCTTTGTGATGGATCACAATATTTTCAAAATTCCGGTGCTGTCGTTCGTGTTTCGCACCGGCAAGGCGATTCCGATTGCGCCGGCAAAGGAAGATGTCGCCATGCGCGACCGCGCTTTTGACGCCGCAGCGCAGGCGTTAAAAGACGGCGACCTCGTCGGTATCTTCCCCGAAGGCCGCATCACCGATAGTGGAGAGATGTATCCCTTCCGCCCTGGCGTGATGGAAATTCTCAAGCGTCAGCCTGCCCCCGTGGTACCGCTTGCTTTGTGCGGGCTGTGGGGCTCGTTCTTCAGCCGCAAGGGTGGGGCAGCGATGAGCAAACCGTTCCGCCGTGGCAGCTTCGCGCGCATTGAACTCAAGGTTGCACCCGAGTGGGCGCCGCAGACGGTGACGCCGGAGGGTTTGCATGCGGCGACGCAGGGGATGCGTGGAGACTGGAAATAGCAGGCAAGCGAGAAGCAGAGCGTAGGGCCTCGGTTAAAATTGCGCTAAATGCTTGACTGGCTGATCTCTTCTTTTAGCTGGCTCGCTGCGCCTCTGACGCGTATGCGCACAATCTCTTTTCGCAGCGTCCACCATGTCCGGCTCCACCCTCGGCCACCTCTTCAGCGTCACCAATTTCGGCGAATCGCACGGCGCGGCGATTGGCTGCGTGGTCGATGGCTGCCCGCCCGGCATGGCGCTGTCTGCCGAGGATGTTCAACGCGACCTTGACCGCCGCAAGCCGGGCACCTCGCGCCATGTGACGCAGCGGCAGGAGAGCGACAGCGTCGAGATTCTCTCCGGCGTGTTTGAAGGCCAAACCACCGGTACCCCGATTGCGCTGTTGATCCGCAATGAAGACCAGCGCAGCAAGGATTACAGCAACATTGCGCAGTCGTTTCGGCCCGGCCACGCTGACTATGCGTATGTGCAGAAGTATGGCTTTCGTGACTATCGCGGCGGCGGGCGCTCTTCAGCGCGGCTGACTGCGCCCACCGTGGGCGCGGGCGCGATTGCGCGCAAGTGGTTGCATGAAAAGCATGGCATCGTGATTCGCGCGTATCTCGCGCAACTCGGTGAAATCGTGGTGCCGTTCCGTAGCTGGGATGACGTGAACGACCGCGCGGCCAATCCGTTTTTCGTCGCCGACACGTCGTATGTCGAGCGTCTCGAAGCGTATATGGACGCACTGCGCAAGTCGGGTGATTCTGTCGGCGCGCGCGTGACAGTGGTGGCTGACCACGTGCCGCCCGGCCTTGGTGAGCCGCTCTATGACCGGCTCGATGCGGACATTGCGCACGCGCTAATGGGCATCAATGCGGTGAAGGGCGTGGAGATTGGCGCGGGCTTTTCCGCGGTGACGCAGAAAGGTACCGAGCATGGCGACGAGATGACGCCAGCCGGCTTTACCTCCAACAATTCTGGCGGCGTGCTGGGCGGGATTTCGACCGGGCAGGACATCGTCGCGTCGATTGCGCTCAAACCCACGTCGAGCATTCGTCTTGCGCGCACCTCGGTCGACGTGGATGGCAAACCCGTGACGGTCGAAACGCATGGGCGTCATGATCCTTGCGTCGGCATTCGTGCTGCACCGATTGCCGAAGCCTGCCTGGCCATCGTGCTGATGGATCATGCCCTGCGCCAGCGCGCGCAGTGTGGTGATGTGAGGCCGGCGACGCCGCGTATTCCCGCCCGCGCACCCTGAAAACGCGTTGTGCCACCGGTCTGAAACCCTTGGTGCAAGCGGGTTGCAGGCCATCGACGCGATAAGACCAAATATCCATGCGCTTCTCCGCCGTATTGGGCACGTATTATTTTGCCTACTTCGCTTACGTTGGCGCGTATTCGCCCTACATCACGCTCTATTTCAAAGAGCTGGGCATGACGGCGGCGCAGATTGGTCTGCTCTATTCGATTCCGCAGGTGATGCGCATCTTCGGCCCGTCGGCCTGGGGGCATCTTGCCGACGTTTCGGGGCGGCCGCAGGTGATTTTGCGTGTCGCCGCGGTGTGCTCGCTGATCGCGTTTGCCGGGATGTATTGGAATGGCGGCGGGGCGGCCGGTGCCAGTGCCGCCACCATTGGCGCGAGCGGCGTGGTGCCCGCCGTCAGTTTTGCGTGGCTGTTCGCCGTGCTGGTAGCAGTCCATTTTTTTACCAGTGCGCAAATGCCGCTGGTTGAAGCAATCACGCTCGATCATGTGCGCGAACGCCCGGGGGATTACGGACGCATTCGCGTCTGGGGTTCGGTGGGCTTCATCGCTGCCGTGCTCGGGCTGGGTTACCTGCTTGACGTGTTGCCGGTCGAATGGGTGATTCACGTCACGGTGGCTTTGCTCGCGCTGGTGGCGCTGGTGTCGTTCCTGATTCCCGCACCGGTCAAGCATGTGCATGAAGGCGCGGCAGTGTCATTGCGAAAGCAGTTGAATACGCGCCCGGTGCAGGTGTTTCTTGCCGCCAGCATGCTCAACGCCTTCGCGCATGCCGCGCTGTACACGTTTTTCTCGATCTACCTCGCGCAGTTGGGCTACAGCAAAAGCGTAATCGGCTGGATGTGGAGCCTCGGCGTTTTGATCGAGGTAGGCGTGTTTCAGTGCATGCCGCAATTGATGCGGCGCTTCAGTCTGGAAACCTTGTTCTTCTCGACGTTTATTGCCTGTGCGCTCCGTTTTGTGCTGATCGCCTGGACGGCGCAGTGGTGGTGGGCATTGGTGTTTGCGCAGTTACTGCATGCCTTCACCTTCGCGATATATCATGCCAGTGCGGTGGGCCTGGCGCGTCAGCATTTCGGCGCCGCCAACCAAGCGCGCGGGCAGGCGATTTACATCAGCATGAGCTTCGGCCTCGGCGGTTTTGCTGGCGCCATGATGAGCGGACTGCTGTGGGACTGGATCGGGCCGTCGTGGACCTATACCCTCAGTGCGGCAGCCGGACTGCTCGGTGCACTGCTGCTGTGGCCGGGTCAACGGCGCGCGGCGGCAGGCCGTTAGTCCTTGCGTTGCTCTGCGATTCGGTCTCCACGCTGCCACGGTGGCATCAATGCGGCATGAAGGCAGCATCAATGCGGCACACCTGGTTGCATTACCCTGTCGCATCACCCTGTTTCTGTACCACCTTACACTGCCTTCACGGAGACCTGCCATGCGTAACAAACTGTTGCAGATTGCGCTGATTGCCGCTCTGGCCGTCACCCTTGACGGCTGCCGCTCGGTGCGCACCACACAAGGTGGGGTGGTGGGGGTAGACCGCCAGCAGACCATGTCGGCGTTAGTCTCTGCGCAGCAGTTGGAGCAGGGCGCGGTCTCGGCCTACAAACAAGAGCTGTCCAAGGCCAGTCAAAAAGGCTTGCTTAACAAGGACAGTGCGCAGACCACGCGCGTGCGCGCCATTGCGCAACGCTTGATCCCGCATACCGGTGTGTTCCGCAACGACGCGCCCGGCTGGGCCTGGGAGATCAATGTCATCAACTCGCCTGACGTCAATGCGTGGTGCATGCCGGGGGGCAAGATCGCGGTGTACACCGGCTTGATCCAAAAACTGAATGCCACCGATGACGAACTGGCCGCCGTGATGGGACATGAAATTGCCCATGCGCTGCGCGAACACGCGCGTGAACGCGCTTCGCAACAGGTCAATGCCGGTATCGCAGCGACCGGCGTCGGCATTGCCTTGGGTGGCGGTGCCGGCACCATGGACATGGCCAGCATGGTTGCCAATCTTACTTACAACCTGCCCAACAGCCGCTTGCATGAGACCGAAGCTGACCGCATGGGGGTGGAGCTCGCCGCGCGTGCAGGCTTTGATCCGCGTGCATCCATAGCACTGTGGCAAAAGATGCAAAAGGTGGCCGGGGGCAGCGGCCCGCAGTGGCTCTCGACCCACCCGTCGAGCGATACACGGATTCGTGACCTGACGGATTATTCGTCTCGGGTAATGGGTCTCTACGAGGCCGCTAGACGGCGCAGTTGAATGACGTAGTTGAGTGCGGAACTTGAATGGCGAACTCGAATGATCTTCGCTGCTGACGCTTGCAAAGCTATTTGGCGACGGGAGCTTCCGAATTGCCCTAGCTGTATGCGGCAAATCAATTGATGGCCGCGTTCTGACGCTGATACGCTTGCGGCACTGAGTCTCCAGTGCTGTCCTGTCGCGCAGGGCGGTCAGACGCCATGCCCATTGCTTTCGACGCCGCCCCGCCCACCGACGACCTCGAGCGCCAGATGACGCTGGCGATGTCGCTCCACAAGCTGCCTCCGCTTTCTCCCCTAGTGCCGCGCGTGCTGGCCTTGCGCGGCAACTCCAATGCCGGCATCGCTGATCTTGCCAAAGTGATTGCGAGCGACCCGATGTTGAGCGCACGCATGATTGGCATGGCCAACTCGGCGCAATTTGCCAGCGTGCATCCTTTGCTGAACGTTCACGAGGCGCTGATGCGCCTGGGATTTGATCAAGGGTGCGAACTGGCGATCAGCGTGGCGGTGTCGCGCTCGTTGCCAAGTGCTGGCGATTTCAAACCGGCGCGGCGCGATCTATGGCTGCACTCGCTCGGCGTTGCGTTGTGCGCGCGCCAGTTTGCCCGCCTGATGCCTCACGATTGCCACCCTGACGCGGCGTACCTCGCAGGCTTCTTGCACGACATCGGCTATCTCGCGATCATGTCCCTGTGGCCCGAGACGGCGCGTGCACTGATCGCCCATCTGACAGACCCCGCGCGTTGGGACGAACCGGATTTTGTGCAAACGCACGGCTTTACGTCCCATGGTGTGGTGGGCGGTGAACTGTGCCGGCTGTGGAAACTGCCGGACGAGGTCTGCCTCGCGATTTGGGATCACGATCGAGAGCGCGATGACGTGTCTACCTTGGCGCCGCTGGACATGGCCATCGCACTCGCGCACCGTGCCGTCGATGGTGTGTTGCCGCTGGATCACGAGGTGCTGTGGCGTCCGGGATTGCCGCTTTCCAGGTTGCTGCGGGTGTCGGGTTTGGCACCGGCTGCCCTGGATGGCGTGCGCGCGGCGCTGGAGGCGCAGGTGGGAAAAATGACGGCCTACGCGGGGGCGATATGACGCCATTTTTGAGGAATTGCTGCGGTCTGCGCAGGGCGCATCCGCTATAATGCTGCCTTAGCTCGCGCGCATTCATCCGCATCATTCAAGGTTCCCGCAACAGGAGCCATCCGCCCCAAGCCACACAGCTTCAAGGTGGTTTTCCCAAGTGGTGCGCGAGTGTCCTGAGAGCGCGCCTTTTTCATGTCTTCGCCGTCCCCTGCAATCCTCGCACTCGCAGACGGCAGTATTTTTCGCGGCATTTCCATCGGCGCCACCGGGCAAACGGTTGGCGAGGTGGTGTTCAACACCGCGATGAGCGGGTATCAGGAAATCCTGACTGACCCCTCCTACTGCCGCCAGATCGTCACCCTTACCTACCCTCACATCGGCAACACCGGCGTCAACGCCGAAGATGTTGAATCGGGTAACGCGCGTATTCATGCGGCGGGTCTCGTGATCCGCAATCTGCCGCTGATGGTGTCCAATTTCCGCAGTGAGCGCGGTCTTGACGACTACCTTAAGGCAGAAAACGTGCTCGGCATCGCCGAGATTGACACCCGCCGTCTGACGCGTATTTTGCGTGAAAAGGGTGCGCAGAGCGGCTGCATCATGGCGGGGCGGGTGGATGAAGGTGAAGCGCTGGCCAAGGCGCGAGAGTTTCCCGGCCTGGCGGGCATGGATCTCGCGCAAGTCGTCACGGCCGACCAGGCCTACGACTGGAACGAAACCGAGTGGCGTTTGGGGCAGGCGCCGGGGCAGGGCTACGGCCAGCGCCCTGGTGAGCACGAAGCGGGCAAGTACCGCGTGGTTGCCTACGATTATGGCGTCAAGCGCAACATCCTGCGTATGCTGGCTGCGCGCGGCTGTTCGCTGACGGTTGTGCCGGCCAAGACGCCCGCGCGCGACGTGCTGGCGATGGAGCCTGATGGCGTATTTCTCTCCAACGGCCCTGGTGACCCCGAGCCATGCGACTACGCGATTGCCGCGATTCGCGACATCATCGACACCGGCACGCCAACCTTCGGCATTTGTCTTGGCCACCAGCTGATGGGCCTCGCGTCCGGCGCGAAGACGCACAAAATGAAATTTGGTCATCACGGCGCGAATCATCCGGTCAAGGATCTGGAAAGCGGCGTGGTGTCGATCACCAGCCAGAACCACGGTTTTGCGGTCGATGCGGCGTCGATGCCCGCCAATTTGGCGCTTACCCATGTATCGTTGTTTGACGGGTCGATCCAGGGGCTGAAGCGTACCGATAAACCGGCGTTTTGTTTTCAGGGCCACCCCGAAGCGAGTCCAGGGCCGCACGATATTGGCTATTTGTTTGACCGATTTACCTCGCTGATGAGCAAGGCAGGAGGGCGCGCGCATGGCTAAGCGGTCCGACCTCAAAAGCATTCTCATTATTGGTGCCGGCCCGATCGTGATCGGCCAAGCCTGCGAGTTTGATTACTCCGGGGCGCAGGCCTGCAAGGCGCTGCGTGAAGAAGGCTACAAAGTCATTTTGGTCAACAGCAATCCGGCGACCATCATGACCGACCCGGCTACAGCCGATGTGATTTACATCGAGCCGATCACCTGGCAAATGGTCGCCAAGATCATCGAGAAAGAACGCCCCGATGCTGTGCTGCCGACGATGGGCGGGCAAACCGCACTCAACTGCGCGCTCGATTTGGCGCATAACGGCGTGCTGGAAAAATTTGGCGTGGAGTTGATTGGGGCCAAAGAAGCTGCCATCGACATGGCCGAAGATCGCCAGAAGTTCAAGCAGGCGATGACCCGAATCGGTCTTGAATCGGCGCGCTCCGGTGTGGCTCACTCGCTCGATGAAGCATGGGCTGTGCAAAAGACCATCCACGAAACCGTTGGTGGGAGCGGGTTTCCAGTGGTCATCCGCCCGTCGTTCACGCTCGGCGGCACCGGCGGCGGCATCGCCTGGAATGAAGAAGAGTTCGAGACCATCTGCAAGCGCGGCCTCGAAGCGTCGCCCACGCGCGAGCTGTTGATCGAAGAATCCCTGCTCGGCTGGAAGGAATTCGAGATGGAGGTCGTGCGCGACAGTGCCGACAACTGCATCATCGTTTGCTCGATTGAAAACCTCGATCCGATGGGCGTACATACCGGTGATTCGATCACGGTCGCCCCCGCACAAACATTGACGGACAAGGAATACCAGCTGATGCGCAACGCCTCGTTTGCGGTGTTGCGTGAGATCGGCGTCGATACCGGCGGTTCCAACGTGCAGTACGCGATCAATCCGAAAAACGGCCGGATGATCGTGATCGAGATGAATCCGCGTGTATCGCGTTCTTCTGCACTGGCTTCGAAGGCAACCGGTTTTCCAATTGCCAAAATCGCGGCCAAGCTGGCGGTGGGCTTCACGCTTGATGAACTCAAGAACGACATCACCGGCGGCGCCACGCCCGCGTCGTTCGAGCCATCGATTGACTACGTGGTCACCAAAGTTCCGCGTTTTGCCTTTGAGAAATTCAAGGAAGCCGATTCGCGCCTGACTACGCAAATGAAGTCGGTCGGCGAAGTGATGGCGATGGGCCGTACCTTCCAGGAAAGCTTCCAGAAAGCGCTGCGCGGCCTCGAAGTTGGCGTCGATGGCATGAATCAGAAGACCACCGACCGCCAGGCGATTGAAGAAGAACTGGGCGAGCCGGGGCCGGAGCGCATCTGGTATGTCGGCGACGCGTTTGAGAATGGTTTTTCGCTCGAAGAAGTCCACCGCCTCACCAGCATTGACCCCTGGTTTCTGGCGCAGATCAAGGACATCATTGACGAAGAAATGCGTCTTGACGATATCGCGCTGGACGCGATTGATGCTGGCGAAATGCTCCGTTTGAAGCGCAAGGGCTTTTCCGACCGGCGCCTCGCCAAGCTGTTCAAAACCGATGAGACCGCTGTACGCAGGCACCGACATGCCCTCAAGGTGCGCCCGGTCTATAAACGGGTCGACACCTGCGCCGGCGAATTCGCCACGCGTACCGCTTACCTCTATTCGACCTACGAAGAAGAGTGCGAAGCGCAGCCGACCTCTGCCCGCAAAATCATGATCCTCGGCGGCGGGCCAAACCGCATCGGCCAGGGCATCGAATTTGACTACTGCTGCGTGCACGCGGCCTTGAGTTTGCGCGAAGACGGGTTCGAGACCATCATGGTCAATTGCAATCCGGAAACCGTCTCGACCGATTACGACACCTCAGATCGTTTGTACTTTGAGCCTGTCACGCTCGAAGACGTGCTCGAAATCGTTGACAAGGAAAAGCCGGTTGGCGTGATCGTGCAGTACGGCGGCCAGACGCCGCTCAAATTGGCCAAGGCACTCGAAGCCAATGGCGTGCCGATCATCGGCACCAGCCCCGAGTCGATTGACATTGCCGAAGATCGCGAACGCTTTCAAAAGCTGCTGCATGAGTTGAAACTCAAACAGCCACCGAACCGCACCGCGCGCACCGAGGCCGATGCGATCAAGCATGCGCAGGAGATCGGCTACCCGCTGGTGGTGCGCCCGAGCTATGTGCTCGGCGGCCGCGCGATGGAAATTGTCCACGAACAGGGTGATCTCGAGCGCTACATGCGCGAGGCAGTCAAGGTGTCGCACGATTCGCCCGTATTGCTCGACCGTTTTCTTAACGATGCGATTGAAGTCGATGTCGATTGCATCTGCGATGGCGAGCGCGTGCTGATCGGCGGCATCATGGAGCATATCGAAGAGGCGGGTGTGCATTCGGGCGACTCGGCCTGTTCGTTGCCGCCGTATTCGCTATCCGAAGAGTTGCAGCAGGAGTTGCGCGTGCAAACCGCTGCGATGGCGCGGGCACTCAAGGTGGTTGGCCTGATGAACGTGCAGTTCGCGATCAAGCAGGAAGGCGGGCGTGATGTGGTCTACGTGCTCGAAGTCAACCCGCGCGCCTCGCGCACCGTGCCTTATGTTTCGAAAGCCACCGGCTTGCCGCTGGCCAAGATTGCGGCGCGTGCGATGGCCGGCAAATCACTGGCCGCGCAAGGTGTGGCACCCGGTGCCACGAGCGTGGTGCAGCGCGAAATCCAGCCGCCTTATTTCAGCGTCAAGGAAGCCGTGTTCCCTTTCACCAAATTCCCCGGCGTTGATCCTTTGCTTGGACCGGAGATGAAATCAACCGGCGAGGTGATGGGCGTCGGTGCAACCTTCGGCGAAGCATTCATCAAGAGCCAGCTGGCGGCCGGCGTCAAGCTGCCGCAGGTCGGCACCGTGTTCGTCAGCGTGCGTGATGCCGACAAACCGAAGACGGTGGAAGTGGCGCGCCAACTGTCGGAGTTGGGCTTCGGCCTGGTCGCGACACGCGGCACGGCGGCGTTGCTGGAGAAACATGGCATTCCGGTGCGCATGGTCAACAAGGTCAAGGAAGGCCGTCCGCACATTGTGGACATGATCAAAAACCGCGAAGTGGTACTGGTCATCAACACGACCGAGTCACGCAAGGGCGTGATCGCTGATTCACGCCTGATTCGCGTGTCGTCGCTGCAGGCGCGAGTGCCGTACTTCACCACCATCGCTGGTGCGCGTGCCGCCTGCATGGGCTTGGCCGGCATGCAGGAACTCACGCCCTATGACCTGCACGGCTTGCATGCGCAGATAGCGCTTGCAGCTGCAGCGGCGGCAGTAGCTTCTGCTGATGCCGGGTCTTCCAACGCACTGCCAGCGAGCGCAATGGCATAAGCTGCACCGCAATTCTCCGGCGGGTCGCGCTCCTGCGTGTCCGCTCTCACCTGACGAAAGAGACAATTCCATGGCCGCATCCGTTCCAATGACCACGCTGGGCGCAGTGAGACTGCGCGAAGAATTGCAGCGCCTCAAGTCGATTGAGCGCCCCTCCGTCATCAACGCGATTTCCGAGGCACGCGCACAGGGCGACTTGTCGGAGAACGCGGACTATGACGCGGCCAAGGAGCGTCAGGGTTTCATCGAAGGCCGCATTGCCGAGATTGAGAGCAAGCTATCGATGGCACAGGTTATCGATCCGAAGTCGCTGGTCAACGAGGACCGTGTGGTATTCGGTGCCACCGTGACGCTCGAAGATGTCGAGTCGGGCGAGAAGGTGACCTACCAGATCGTCGGCGAAGACGAGGCCGATCTCAAGGTGAACAAAATTTCCATCAATTCGCCGATTGCGCGCGCGCTGATCGGCAAGTCGGAAGGCGATGTCGCGACCGTGCGTGCGCCTGGCGGCGAGCGCGAAGTCGAGATCGGCGAAATCAAGTTCGTTTGATGCGGGGTCTGAACTGCGGCGTGGCCCGCGATGCCGGGTCGCCAAATGGCCGCCCTGCAGGCTTGCGGCTTGGCCTGCCGGTGAGTTTCCCGGCGGACTTGCGGACAGACTTGCTGGCGGGCCTTCCGGCAGATTTGCCGGCAGACTTACCGGCAGACCTGCCCACAGACTTACCCGCAGGTTTACCGGTGGCTTGTTGAGCGAGTTGCTTTTTGGTTCTACGCGGTCCAGCCGGGCGGCGTGATCTGAGCGCGGCGGCCGCAGTAGCAGGGTCCACCGGTTTAGGGCGGTATAGCACCATCAATTTGCCGATGTGCTGCACTGGTGTGCAGTGAAGTTCCTCGCAGATCGATTCATAGGCGGCGGTGCGCGCGTCGCGGTCGTCACCCATCATGCGCACCTTGATCAGTTCGTGGCTCTTGATGGCCAGATCGATCTCGCGCATGACCGCAGGGGTGAGGCCGGCGTCGCCGATCAACACCACCGGGTTGAGGTGGTGCGCGCGTGCCTTGAGGGCCTTGCGTTCGAGGGGGGATAATGCGGCCATGTGGATGTCTTTCGAACAACGGTTGTAAGAGCGCGAGTTTAAGCCGGGAAGCAACTTGATGGAACGCCGTATCAAAGGGGATGTCAAGCCAACGCGCAGCAATTCGTCGAATCGCTGGATGCACGAGCATGTCACCGACCCCTATGTGCAGCAAGCGAAGAAGCTCGGCTATCGCTCGCGCGCGGCGTTCAAAATCATCGAGATCGACGAAAAATACAAGGTGTTCCGGCGCGGCATGACGGTGGTTGATTTGGGTGCGGCGCCAGGTGGGTGGTCGCAAATTGGGGCGCCGCGCGTGGGTGCCAATGCGGGTACGCAGGGCAATGGCAAGGCGGGCGCGCAAGCCGGGGGCAAGAGCACTGCCGGCCGCGTAATCGCCATCGACATGCTCGACATGCAGGGCCTCGCCGGCGTCGAGTTTGTCCAGGCCGACTTCACGACTCAAGAAGGACTGGCAGCAGTCGTTAACTGTTTGGGCGGAGAGTCGTCCAAGGTAGACCTTGTAATGTCCGATATGGCACCCAATATCTCTGGAATAGCCATCTCGGATCACGCCAAAAGCATGTATCTTTGCGAAATTGCACTGGAGTTCGCCACCACTTTTCTCAAGTCCGATGGCACGTTCGTCGTCAAAAGTTTTCAGGGTGCCGGATTCACCGAATTTCTCAAGGACATGCGCGCCACCTTTCGCGAAGTCAAATCGCTCAAACCGAAAGCCTCGCGGGATCGCAGTGCCGAAATGTATCTGGTCGGGCGCGGTCTGCGCGGCCCGGGCTTGTAAGGCGTTGAGCCTGCAAGCCTTGTGGCACAACAGCGGCGGTACAATAACGGTCTGAATAATGCAACGCGAAGACAGGTAATTCTGCAGGTCGTACAGTATTCCAACATTCACGCCGCAACACTCGTCGAAATAGTTGCTGCAACAGTTGTCGCAATGGTTGCCACAGCAATCGTCGCAAACCCCAGGGCAAAGGAGTTGCTTTGAACAACGCATTTGGAAAAGTCGCAATTTGGCTGGTGATCGCGCTGGTGCTGTTCACCGTTTTCAAGCAGTTCGGCGCGGGCCAAACCAGCGGGGCTACGCATCTGAGCTACTCGGATTTTCTCGAGCAGGTCAAGGGCGGCCAGATCAAGAGCGCCATCATTGATGACCGCTCGATCACAGCGACCACTACCGACGACAAGAAGGTGCGCACCACCATCACCTACCTTGACCGCGGCTTGATCGGCGACCTCGTCAAGTATGGCGTCAAGTTTGATGTGCGCGCAGATGAAGAAAAGCCGCTGCTGCTGTCGATTTTCATTTCCTGGTTCCCGATGCTGCTGCTGATCGGCGTCTGGATTTTTTTCATGCGCCAGATGCAGGGCGGCGGCCGTGGCGGTGCGTTCTCGTTCGGCAAGAGCAAGGCGCGCATGCTTGATGAGTCGAACAACACAGTGACCTTTGCCGATGTAGCCTGCTGCGACGAAGCCAAGCAAGAGGTGTCCGAGTTTGTCGATTTCCTCAAAGACCCCACCAAGTTTCAGAAACTTGGTGGCCGTATTCCGCGCGGCGCGCTGATGGTCGGCTCCCCCGGCACCGGCAAGACCCTGCTGGCGCGTGCGATTGCAGGCGAAGCCAAGGTGCCGTTTTTCTCGATCTCCGGCTCCGACTTCGTTGAGATGTTTGTCGGTGTCGGCGCAGCGCGTGTGCGCGACATGTTTGAAAACGCCAAGAAGCACGCTCCGTGCATCATCTTCATCGATGAAATTGACGCGGTAGGCCGCCAGCGCGGCGCCGGTCTTGGCGGTGGCAATGACGAGCGCGAACAAACGCTGAATCAAATGTTGGTCGAGATGGATGGCTTTGAGACCGGCGCTGGTGTGATCGTCATCGCCGCCACCAATCGCCCCGATGTGTTGGACCCCGCGCTGCTGCGCCCGGGCCGCTTTGACCGCCAGGTGGTAGTGCCGCTTCCGGATATTCGTGGCCGTGAGCAGATTCTGGGCGTCCACATGCGCAAAGTGCCGCTGGCACCCGATGTCAAGGGCGACATCCTCGCGCGCGGCACACCCGGCATGTCCGGTGCCGACTTGGCCAATCTGGTCAATGAAGCTGCGCTGTTCGCCGCGCGCCGCAACAAGCGCTTGGTCGACATGGACGACTTCGAGATGGCGAAAGACAAGATCATGATGGGTGCCGAGCGCCGCACCATGGTGATGGACGATGAAGAGAAGAAGAACACCGCGTATCACGAGGCCGGCCATGCGCTGATCGGCAAGCTGCTGCCCAAGTGCGATCCGGTGCACAAGGTCACCATCATTCCGCGTGGGCGCGCGCTTGGCGTCACGCTGTCGTTGCCCGAGCGCGACAAATATTCGTATGACCGCGAGTTCATGCTCAACAAGATCGCCATGCTGTTTGGTGGCCGCATCGCCGAAGAAGTGTTCATGAACCAGATGACCACCGGTGCTTCCAACGACTTCGAGCGCGCCACCGGCATGGCGCGCGACATGGTGACGCGCTATGGCATGAGCGACAAGCTCGGCCCGATGGTCTATGCCGAGAACGAAGGCGAAGTGTTCCTCGGCCGTTCGGTCACACGCACCACGCAGATGTCGGAGACGACGATGCAGGCGGTCGACGGAGAAATTCGCCGCATCATCGACGAGCAATACGCGCTCGCGCGCAAGCTGATCGAAGACAACCGCGACAAGATGGAAGCGATGGCCAAGGCGCTGCTCGAATGGGAAACCATCGACGCCGAGCAGATTGAAGACATCATGCAGGGCCGCTCGCCGCGTGCGCCCAAGCCCGCGGCACCGGTGGTGCCGCCGCCGCCGAGCACGCCGCCTTCAGGTGCTGCGCCGGCCACTCCTCCGGCTACCCCGCCTGCTGCTGTAGTCTGAAGTAGGGCAGTGGCACGACGCGCCGGACCGGGCAACCTGTCCGGCGTTTTCTTTTCCGGTATCCGCTTTGAGTTTGTCTTCCTCGACTGCATGAAATGATCCTGTGCGCCGCACCGTTCACGCTTGATCTGACGCGTCCGCTCATCATGGGCGTGATCAACGTCACGCCGGATTCATTTTCCGATGGTGGCGATCACTTCGATGTGGCGCTGGCAATTGCCCGTGCGCAGCGGCTGGTGGAAGAAGGCGCAGACATTCTCGACATTGGCGGCGAGTCGTCACGCCCAGGGGCGTCACCACTGCCACTCGATGAAGAATTGCGCCGCGTGCTGCCGGTGATCAAGTCCTGCGTGAAGCTTGGCAAGCCGGTCTCGGTCGATACCTACAAGCCTGAAATGATGCGCGCAGCGGTGGCCGCAGGCGCGTCGATGCTCAATGACATCTGGGGGTTTCAACGGGACGGTGCCCTGACAGCCGCTCTGGAAGCCGCTCTTCAAGGGGTGGCCCTGTGCGCCATGCATATGCAGCGTGACCCCGCCACCATGCAGGACAACCCGCATTACAACGATGTGGTGGCCGAGGTAAAGCAGTTCCTCGCGCAACGCATCGACACCTTGACGCAGGCAGGGGTGCCGCGCCAACAGATCGTGATTGATCCCGGTTTCGGTTTCGGCAAGTCGGTGGATCACAACCTCGCGCTGCTGCGCCATCTCGATCAATTTAATGCGCTCGGTGTGCCGGTGCTCGCTGGCTTGTCGCGCAAGTCCACCATCGGCCGCATCATCGGGCGCAATGACCCCAAAGACCGCATCCACGGCAGTGTCGCAGGCGCCCTGATTGCCGCGCAGAACGGTGCGACAATCCTGCGCGTTCACGACGTGGCTGCAACGCGCGATGCGCTTGCGGTGCTCACCGCAGTCAATGCCGTCGCGCCAAAAAAATCGTAAATCCTCCATGACCAGACAATATTTCGGCACCGACGGCATTCGCGGCAGAGTCGGATCATCCCCCATCACCCCGGACTTCGTGCTGCGCCTGGGCTACGCAGCCGGCCGCGTGCTGGCGAACACCGTCCAAACTGCAGCGCCGCGCGGTGGTCCGGCACTTGAGCGTCCTGCGGTGGTGATTGGCAAGGACACGCGCGTTTCCGGCTACATGCTCGAAGCCGCGCTCGAAGCCGGCTTCGCTGCCGCCGGGGTCGATGTCATGCTGGTGGGGCCGATGCCAACGCCCGCGGTCGCGTATCTCGCGCGCGTGCTGCGCGCCTCGGCGGGTGTGGTCATCAGCGCCAGCCACAATCCGTTTCACGACAATGGCATCAAGTTCTTTTCGGGTAAGGGTCTGAAGCTTCCTGATGCGGTTGAACACGAGATTGAAGGGCAGCTCGACCTGCCGATGGGCTGCGCCGATTCCGCGTCGCTCGGCAAGGCGCGCCGCATCGACGATGCGGAAGGGCGCTACATCGAGTTTTGCAAAAGCACCTTTCCCGCCGAACTCGATTTGCGCGGCCTCAAAGTTGTGGTCGATTGCGCGCACGGTGCGGCCTATCACATCGCCCCTAAATTGTTCGCGGAACTCGGCGCGCAGGTGACCGCCATCGGTGTGCAGCCGGATGGCTTCAACATCAATGCGCAGCACGGCGCGACCCACCCGCAAACCATGGTGGCCGAGGTCAAGGCGCGCGGGGCTGATCTCGGCATTGCGCTCGACGGCGATGCTGACCGCCTCATCATGTGCGACGCAGATGGCCGCCTCTACGACGGCGACGAGTTGCTCTACATCATCGTGCGCGAGCGCGCAGTGCGTGGTGCGGTCAAGGGCGTGGCCGGTACGCTCATGACCAACCTTGCCTTCGAGCAGGCGATGGCGCGGCTCAACATTCCGTTCGCGCGTGCCAAGGTTGGCGATCGCTACGTGCTTGAACTCCTGCACCAGCAAGGCTGGCTCTATGGCGGTGAAAACTCAGGACACATCTTGTGTCTCGATTGCCACTCGACGGGCGACGGCCTGATCTCGGCGCTTCAGGTGCTGGCGGCGTTGCGCAAGGCGAACCAGACACTGGCCGCAGCCGGTGCGGAACTCTCGCTGTTTCCGCAAGTGCTCAAGAACGTGCGGCTCAGCGGCGAAACCAACTGGCAGAGCAATGCCGCGTTGCACGCAGCGGTCAAGGATGCCGAGGGCAAACTCGCCGGCCGTGGGCGGGTGTTGCTGCGCCCCTCAGGCACCGAACCCTTGCTGCGTGTGATGGTGGAGGGTGAGGATGCCGCGCTGGTCGAGGCATTGGCAGCAGGCATCGCCACGGTGGCGGCTGCGTAGCACGGTAGGGGCCTCTGAGACGCCAATGGACATTCAACTTTCGCAATCCGATTCGTTACGAAAATGGAATGATGGATTGGCGTGAAACCGTTGGTGCATGCGGATCTGTGGCACTCAACGGCCTGAAATCGTTGGTGGAAGCGGTTTACTGCTTTTTGTATCCAAGTTCTTGTAAAAACTGATTCAGTTCCGCCAACCAGAAGTTCGAGTGTAAATGAACCCTATGCCCGTCTCCTGAAACGGGATAAATTCGAAATTTCAATCTACCGTTTCCGCTATCAAAAGCATGGGCATACGTCCTTATCGAATCATTTGACCAAAGGCGATCATTCTCTCCGTAAATCCACAGTTGGCGGATTGAATTATTTTTCCCGGCCTTACTAAAATTCTGGATGTTAAAACTTTCACCTGCGCCAAAATAGGTAGTACAGGCTCCCATCCACCCCCCAGAAAAATTGATGACTCCTTTGATCGATAGGTTTTCTCTTTTACTCGCATACACAACCGACAAAATTCCTCCCTTGCAAGCAAAAATCCAAGCGAAACCGCCAGTGATTTTTTCATGACATTCCAGAATTGGGTTGAATTGCGAATTTTTAAAATTAAGCGCCGATGATGCTTGAGGCGCGCACCGCGTGCCACGCTTTCGCGCGCTGTATTGCAGACGCATCGTGATTCTTCACTTGCGCCACCGCGAGGGTTTCAAAAAACAGGTCGCGCTGCGCACCGCTGCCGCCAATGCGAACGACGTTGCCTGAATGCATGTCAAGCAGTGTGGCCGTTTTGTGCGTGTCGCCTGCGGCATGGGCGCGCAGTGCTTCGCACAGGGCCGGGACAGCGCTGCCAGCGGGCACGCTGCCGCTGTTTAGCGCTGCGTTGATTTGATCGAGCAGCGAATCGAACGCGGCGTGACTGCGCGCAGCGGCGTACAGCGCAGCCACATGCACGTCGAGAAAGGCGGTGGTGGCTTGGTAGCCGCGCTGTTCGACGTGGGCGAGCAAGGTTTCCCAGCGCCCACCTTCGCAGGGCTTGTGGGTGGCGAGCTCCACGCGCCAGAGCAGGGAGACCGCATCGGTGACGAAATTGATAAACGGTGCCGTTGCCATGCCCGGTGCCAGATCCCGGTCGTAGAGTTCGAGCGCGGCCTCAGGCTGACCCGCGGCAAGCATGCCGATTGCGGCGTGCCAGCGCAGATGATTGTTGAGTGCGGCTCGGCGGTCATAACACGCTGTCAGCGTGTCTATGCGAGTTACCGCTTCGGCGGCCCGGCCCTGCTCATACGCCAGATGCGCCCACGCATGAATCGCGTTCGCGTTATCGCTCTTGAGCGTGAGCGCGCGCTCGACGTGACGCTCACCTGAATGCAGCGAACCGGCCTCGACATGGGACCAGCCGAGATGACCGAGAAACCACCAATCATCGCCGTACGCCGGTGCCACTCGCTCACACAGGGAGAGGCGCACGCCATCGTGATCCGGCTGGCCGCTGAAGGCGAGCAGGCCAAATGCACCCAAGGCGGTGCTCAGGGCAAGAGCGTCTCGCGGGAATTCCGCAAGATGCGCGGTCAACAAGCGCAGTGCTTCGATGGAATGGCCGTTCATCAGGGCGGAGAACACGGCGATGTGCTGTTGTTCGCGGATGGACAGACGCGATGCGTGCTGTAACGCAGCCGCGATGGCTGTGCGCGCCTCAGGCATACGCCCCCAGACCTGAAGATGTCGCGCCAGCGCTACTTGCGCCATGGCGAACTCCGGGTCGATGGTCAGGGCCTGATCGAACCGGGTATTGGCCCCGCTCTGGCTGGCGAGCAGCAGATCCACGCCGGCGATGTAATGCGCGCACGCAGCGTCAGAGGCACAAGTAATCGTCAAGCCAAAGCGGTCGGTATGCATAGTACCAAGTGCAGACGTGAACGAGGAACATTCATTATCGCCGCTGTGCGTCCGCCAGTTTCCCAGTTCCCCAGTTCCCGAATACTTAGTATATACTTTTGTAATATTTTTGGAGGCAATCAAATGACTGACACAGTGGCAAAACTATTCATCAATGGCGGCAGTCAGGCAGTGCGTTTGCCCAAGGCATTCCGCTTCGAGGGAGCGTCCGAGGTGATACTTCAGAGAGACGGCGAGCGCGTCATCATGACGCCGCGCAAGCTCGCGCCAATTGAGCGCATGCTCAACGTCATCGGAAAGTTCGAGGGCTTTCCGGCGCGGGAGCAGCCGCCTATGTCGGACAAGCGCGGCAGCTTTTAACCATGCGCTACATGCTTGATACCAACATTTGCATCCAGATCATGAATCACGCCAGCAACAAGATGCTGGCTAAGCTGCTGGAACATGAGGGGCAGTTATGCATTTCCACCATTGCTGCTGCCGAGCTGCGCTTTGGCGCCGCCAAGTCAGCTGCGCGGAAAAAAAACCACCAGCAGCTCGCCGAATTTCTTTCGCCGCTGGAGGTGATGCCGTTTGACGAGGACGCCGCCGAAAGCTATGGCGATCTGCGCGCCGCGCTGGAGAAGGCCGGGCGGCCCATCGGGCCGCTCGACACCTTGATCGCCGGACATGCTCTGTCACTCAACGCGACTTTGGTGACGAACAATACTCGCGAGTTTGTGCGCGTGAAGGGTCTGCGCGTTGTAGATTGGACCTGATTTGCAGCGGCACGGCGTGCCGATCCTGCGAGGCGACACCCAACGCTCGCTCAATGAAGACCGAAGGCTCATGTGCCGCTCAGAAACCAGGAAGTTCTACCCTTCGTGCGGCCAGACCCCCCAGCCCCTGCGCGTGCTCAGCCTTGTAAATCAGGTCGCTGCGGCATAAAATCCGACTAATTCAATCGGGAATTATTTCGCAAGTTTCTGCAGGTTTCCGCAGTATTCCACCCCCAAGCAAGGCCATCATCATGTTTGCCGCCATTCGTGAGGACATCACCAGCGTATTCGAGCGCGACCCCGCTGCGCGTTCGGTATGGGAAGTGCTCACCTGTTACCCGGGTCTGCACGCGCGCACCCTGCACCGGGTGGCCAATTGGTTCTGGCGGCACGGCTTCAAGTGGCTCGGGCGCTTCATTTCGCACATGGCGCGCTGGTTCACAGGGATCGAGATTCATCCCGGGGCCACCATTGGCCGGCGCTTTTTTATCGATCACGGCATGGGCGTGGTGATCGGCGAGACCGCCGAGATTGGCGATGATGTGACGCTGTATCACGGCGTCACGCTCGGCGGTACGTCGTGGAACAAGGGCAAACGTCATCCAACGCTTAAGGACCGTGTGGTCGTGGGCGCCGGCGCCAAGGTGCTCGGGCCGATCACGATTTTTGAAGACGGCAAGGTTGGCTCCAACGCGGTGGTGGTCAAGGACGTGCCTGCCGGCGCGACGGCCGTGGGCATCCCGGCGCGCATCATCGAGGGCGAGTCGGCGGTCAAGCGTGAAGAACACGCGGCCAAGTTGGGCTTCTCGGCCTACGCGGTGACCGGCAGTGAGGATGATCCGCTCGCCAAAGCGCTCAACGGATTGCTCGATCACGGCGCGGCGACCGATCAGAAAGTTGATCTGCTGCTCGCGCGTCTTGAGCAACTCGAATCCGAGTTGCAGCGGCGGGATGCCGCCGATGCAGGCGAGGGCAAAGTGCTTGCCCATGCCTTCGGCGCGCGTTCGAAAAACGTGGCGAACGGCTGAGCGCTGCTGTTCAGCGCGGACCATCAACGCCGCAGTCCCGCAACCCCGCCCCTCGATAGATCGATGGAAACCCCTGGTGCAAGCGGGTTTCCTGACTATGACCACACTTCATGAGCGCCCAACTTAAACCACTCGAATCACAAGTAATACCTGCGCAGGCGGTGACGACCGCGGCCATTGCCCACACCGCCGCGCACTATTTTCTTGAAGGCCTGGTGGAACTGGGCATCGAGCATTTGTTCTGCAATCTCGGCACCGACCACGCTTCGCTGATCGAGGAGTTGGCGCGCTGGGATGCGGCAGGGCGCGCGCATCCCAACATCATCCTGTGTCCACACGAGAACGTGGCGATCCACATGGCCGGCGCCTATGCCGCCATGACCGGGCGCGGGCAAGCGGTGATCGTGCACGTGGATGCTGGCACCGCGAACGCGGCAATGGGCATGCACAATTTGTTCCGTGGCCGCCTGCCGGTACTGCTGATTGCTGGCAAGGCACCGTCCACGCTGCACGGTGAGTTGCCCGGCTCGCGCGACAACTACGTGCATTTTGTGCAAGACCCGTTCGACATCGGCAGCCTCGTGCGCCCTTATGTCAAATGGGAATACAACCTGCCCACCGGCGTGGTGGTGAAAGAAGCTCTGCGCCGCGCGCACAGCGTGATGCACAGTGAGCCGTGCGGCCCGGTGTACATGACGCTGCCGCGCGAAGTGCTGGCCGCCTCAATTGATGAAACGCTCGTACGCTCTTACGACGCCGTGCGCTACGGCGCGGTGGAGCGCGGCGGCGTGACCACCGAACTCGCGGCGCAGATGGCAGACGCGTTGCTGGCTGCGGAACATCCTATCGTCATCACCTCTTACCTCGGCCGCAAGGCCGAGGCGGTGACGGCGCTCGACGCCCTGGCACAGGCTTGCGGTATCGCAGTTTATGAATACAGCCCGGCGTTTTTGTGCATGCCGCGCAGCTCGCCGTGCTTCGCGGGCTTTGATCCCAACGCGGCGCTTCCCCAAGCCGATGTCGGATTGCTGCTTGATGTCGACGTGCCGTGGTTGCCCAAGTATGTGCAGGACAATCCGGCGACGCAATGGCTGCAGGTTGACGTTGATGCCATCAAGAAAGATTTTCCGATGTGGGGCTTCCCGGCGCAGTTGCGCGCCGAGGCGGACTGCGCGACGGTGCTGGCGCAGGTGTTGGCGTCGGTCAACGCACGCGCCGCGCCTGCCTTTCGTGCGCGGGCCGCACAGCGAATGGTGAAGCTCGAAGCGCAACACGCGCAACGCCGCGCCGCTTCTGCGCATGCCGCCAGCGCGCCGGGTGAGCGTGAGGCGATCGCGCCCGCGTATTTGTGCGCGGCGGTGAATCGTGCGTTGCGCCCTGATGACATCGTGTTCAATGAAGCCATTCGCAATTCGCCCGCCGTGTTGTCGCAGATCATGCGTGACCTGCCTCACACGCTGCTTAGCGGCGCGGGCGGCGGCTTGGGTTACAGCGGCGGCATGGCGCTCGGCGTCAGGCTCGCGCGCCCGCAGCAGCGCGTGATCCAGTTTGTCGGTGATGGCGGCTTTCACTTCTCGACGCCGGCGTCGGTGTACGCGGTCGCGCAGCAATACCGCTTGCCGATTTTCACCATCGTGCTCGACAACGGCGGCTGGCAGGCGGTGAAGGAAGCCACCTTGCGCGTGTACCCGGATGGCGTGGCCGCACAGACACAGAATTTTCAATCGCGTCTTGAAGGCGAGAAGCGTGATTTCGCTGCGGTGGGTGCGGCGTTTGGCGCGCATGGCGAGACCTTGTCGGATCCGGCGCAAGCGGACGCCGCAATTGCGCGGTGTTTTGCGGCGGTGGATGGCGGGCGCGCGGCGGTACTCACGGTCAAGATCCGCCAGCAGTAGTCAATAGTGAAGGAGTCCGCAATGATCCGGTCTGGCGAATCAATTCGCGCGCGGCTCACAAAAGCCGCGCTGATGGCATGGATGGCGTGCGCGGCGGGTCTGCCCGTTACGGCTGCTGCGCAAGCCTTCCCCGCCAAGCCGGTGCGCGTCATCGTCGGCTACGCCGCAGGCGGCGGCAACGACGTCATCATGCGCATCGTTGCGCAAAAGCTCGGTGACAATCTGGGCCAGCCGGTCATCATCGAGAACAAGCCGGGCGCCGCCTCCATCGTCGCCGCCGAGTACGTCGCCAAGTCGCCCCCCGATGGCTACACGCTGCTGATGGGGCCAAGCGGCCCGCTGGTGTTCAACCCGGCGATTTACCCCAAGCTCTCGTACGCGCCGCAAAAAGACTTTGCACCCATCGGCCTGATCGGTGCCTTTCCGTTAATGCTGGTGGTCAAAGGCGACGGGCCAATCAAATCGGTAAAGGAGTTGATCGAGGCAGGCAAGGCCAATCCGGCCAGGGCCAACTATGCGTCGAGCGCCGCATCGTTCACGTTTGCGTCCGAATTGTTCAACTTGCGCACCGGCACCCGGTTCGAGCGCATTCCCTACAAGGGCGCGAATCTTTCAACTGCCGCGGTGGTGGCGGGTGACGTGATGATGACGATTGCCGACCCGAGTTCGTCCGAAGCCCTCATCAAGGCTGGCCGGGTGCGCCTGATCGCAACCACCGGGCCGCAGCGTGCGCCGGCATTCCCCGATGTGCCGACCATGGCGGAAGCGGGTGTCGCGGATTTCTCCATCACGTTGTGGACGGGTCTGCTGGCACCGTCAGGCACGCCTGCGTCCATCGTCAAACGCTTGCAGGATGAACTGGCCAAGACCTTGCGTGATCCGGCAGTGCGTGATCGTCTAACAGCGATGGCGGTGACGCCGGATAACGGCAACGCCGAAACCTTCGCCAAGACCATCGCCACCGAGACTGAGTTGTGGGCTGGTGTGGCGAAGGCAGCAAACATCAAGGCCGAATAATCCGTTGCCCGGCCGGTGCGTACTCAGCGCTCCAGTCCGGTATCCATTTGCCGGAACGCCATTCGTACTCAGGGCGGTGATTCTCAGCCCTAACGCAGCGTTTTCATGCTCTGCGTGAGATCCAGATCAACCGATGTCTCATCGAGTGCCGCCTCGCGAAACAGCACCACCAGCAGCACCAGCAACACCGGCCCAATGATGAGGCCGACGATGCCCATGGTGCCAACGCCGCCGAAAATGCCGAACAAAATGGCGAGGAAGGGCAACTGCGTGCCGCCCTGAATCAACACCGGGCGCACCAGATAGTCGGCCAGCATCACGATCACGGTGCCCATGATGAAGACGGCAAACGCTGCCGCCGTGTGATCTCCGGCGAACAGCACAAAGCCGATCAGCGCAAACATCAGGGGCGCCGCCATTGGGATGAACGCAATCACCGCCGCCACCACACCGAGCGTCACGGCAGAAGGCACACCGCAGATCCACAGCAACAGTGATAAGAGGATGGCCTCGGCAAAGCCGACAATCACGATGCCATTGACCGCCGCTCGCATCGCGCCAGGCAACTGAAATACATACGAAGGCCAGCGCTTTTCCAGCCACTTGTAGCCCATCTGGTTAATCCAGGCGCTGATTGAGCGACCATCCTGATAAAAAAAATACAGTATCCAAAGAGCAAACATCAAGGTCGCCAGGCGCGAAGTGAGATCGAGGAACACGGTCTGCGCCAGGTTGCGGATCAAATCAAGCTGCGCCTCCAGAATGGTCGACAACTGCTTGGGACTGGCAAGATACTTGTTCCAGTACTGCACCAGCACGTCGCTGACAAACGGCATTTTGGTGAGCACGTTGGGCGCTGGCCGGCCATAGGTATCCGCATCGATCAGAAAGCTCGTGATGCTGTAAATGTCCTGCGACAAAAATACCAGCAGCAGCGCCATCGGGCCGACCAGAAAAAACAGTACCAGTGCGGTGGAGCAGGCGGCTGCGAGGCCGTGCTGGTTGTGCAGGCGCAGCAGAATTTTCTCGTGCAGCGGCCAGGTAGCTACCGCCAGAATCGCTGCCCAAATGATCGCCAGCACAAACGGCGAAAGCACAACATACGCGCCTAGCAAAATGCTCGCAGTGAACAAGATACTCACAAGCAGTTTGGCGTTTTGGGGGCCTCCCTGGTAGGACATGGTCAACTTTCTGGTGTCGAGCGGAGAAGGGACGAAAAATTACGTGGAGAAATTTATGCGGGAAACGGTGCCCACGCGCGTGCTTCACAAGAGCAGCAAGGCAGCGCAGTGCTTCGGCATTGTAGCGACGCGGCGCGGCTGGGTAAATTAGCCTTCTCGATTCCGTTCCGGTACGCGTCACGCTGCGCTGCACCGGCGCATGGCTGCCCTGTACAATTTAGCAATGGATAAATTGAACGTCGCCCCCTTCGTCTTCAGCGCCCACGCAGCGCGCGTGGTGTTTGGCGCCGGCAGTCTCGCGCATCTTGATCGCGAGATCGGCCTGCTTGGTGCAAAACGCGCATTGGTGCTGTCCACGCCCGAGCAGGCCGCGCAAGCCGAAGACCTCGCCAAGCGCCTGGGCAGCCGTTGCGCGGGTGTGTTCGCCAAAGCTGTAATGCATGTGCCGGTCGAAACCGCGCGGCAGGCGCGTGACGAAGCGGCGCGTATCGGTGCCGACTGTGCGGTCGCCATTGGCGGCGGCTCGACCACGGGTCTGGGCAAGGCGATTGCGCTTGAGTCATCGTTGCCGATTCTCGCCATTCCCACCACCTATGCCGGCTCGGAGATGACCACGATCTACGGCATCACCGAGGGCGGACAGAAGAAGACCGGGCGCGATGCGCGGGTGTTGCCCAAGACCGTGATCTATGACCCCGAACTCACGCTCAGTTTGCCGCCGGCGCTCTCCGCCACCAGCGGCATGAATGCGATTGCGCATGCCGTCGAAGCGCTTTACGCGGTCGATGCAAACCCGATCATTTCGATGATGTCGGAAGAGGGCATCCGCGCGCTGGCGCAGGGCCTGCCGGGTGTGATGGCCAATCCGCAAGACGTGGCCGCACGCAACCTGTGTCTGTATGGCGCGTGGCTGTGCGGCATGGCGCTCAACGGCACCTCGATGGCGCTGCACCACAAGCTGTGCCACACCCTTGGCGGCTCATTCAATTTGCCGCATGCCGAGACCCACACCGTTGTGCTGCCGCACGCGACGGCCTACAACGCGAAGGCTGCGCCGGAGGCGATGGCGCGAGTGGCGCGGGCGCTAGGTGCGACAGAAGCCGCGCGCGGCCTGTACGATCTCGAAGTAAAGCTCGGTACCCCGCGCGCCCTCAAGGACCTCGGCATGCCCGAGTCTGGACTTGACAAAGCCGCAGATATTGCAGCGGCCAATCCTTATGCCAATCCGGTGCCGATTGAGCGCGCCGCGATCCGCCGGCTTCTCGACAACGCTTTTCATGGACGTGTCCCAGCATGATCAACAAAATTGTTCAATCGGTTGCTGATGCACTGGCTGATGTCAAGGATGGCGCCACCGTTATGCTCGGCGGTTTCGGCGGCGCCGGTATGGCCAATGAACTGGTCGATGGCCTCGTCGCCCAAGGCGCCAAAGACCTGGTGCTGGTAAGCAACAATGCCGGCAATGGCGAAATCGGCATCGCCGCGCTGCTAAAAGCCGGACAGGTGCGCAAGATCATTTGTTCGTTCCCACGCCAGGCCGACTCTTACGTGTTTGATGGCCTCTACAAGAGCGGCAAACTTGAGCTTGAATTGGTGCCGCAGGGCAACCTCGCAGAACGGATTCGCGCAGCGGGCGCGGGCATCGGCGGATTTTTCACCCCGACGGGCTACGGTACGGAACTCGCGAAGGGCAAGGAAACGCGCGAGATCAATGGCCGCATGTATGTGCTCGAATCGCCGATCCACGCCGACGTCGCGCTGATCAAGGCCGAGTGCGGTGACCGATGGGGCAACCTGACCTTTCGCAAGGCGGCGCGCAATTTCGGGCCGGTGATGGCGACCGCGGCGAAAGTGTCAATTGCCCAGGTGTATGAGACGGTGGAACTGGGCGCCATCGATCCCGAGAGCGTGGTGTCACCCGGAATTTTTGTGTCGCGCCTGGTCAAGGTGCCGCGCGTAGCGCCGGTGTTGGCCAAATCGCAGCAGACCAAAACATCAGTGACCCCGCAAACGAATCCGCAGAAGGAGGCCGCATGAGTGCCGTGATTAAAGAGACGTTGGGCGCCACTGCCAGTGGCGCTGCCGCGACCGCATCTGCGGCCAGCGCCGCTGCGCCGGCATACAAACGCCGCACCCGCGACCAAATGGCCGCGTGCGTCGCACGTGACATTCCCGAAGGGGCCTACGTCAACCTGGGTATCGGCCTGCCAACTCTGGTGGCTAACCATTTGCCCAAAGACCGCGAAATTTTTCTGCACAGCGAGAACGGCATCCTCGGCATGGGGCCTGCCCCCGCGCGGGGCGACGAGGATTGGGACTTGGTCAACGCCGGCAAACAGCCGGTTACGCTGCTCGCCGGTGGCGCCTATTTTCACCACGCCGATTCGTTCGCGATGATGCGCGGCGGCCACCTCGACATCTGCGTGCTTGGCGCCTTTCAGGTGGCGGTTAACGGTGACCTCGCTAACTGGCACACTGGCGGGGACGCGATCCCCGCAGTGGGCGGTGCGATGGATCTGGCCGTGGGCGCGAAAAAAACTTATGTGATGATGGAACTGCTGACCAAGGCGGGCGAATCGAAAATCGTCAAGGAGTGCAGCTATCCGCTCACAGGCGTGGCCTGTGTCAGCCGGGTCTACACCGACCTCGCCACCATCGATATCACGCCGCAGGGCTGCAAGGTGGTGGACATGGTCGAGGGCCTGACCAAGCTTGAATTGGCGCGCCTGACCGGCGTACCGGTGCTTTGAATTGACGCACTGAACCGCCCGGCCAAACCGGTACGCGGTTGCCACGGGCGCTGCATTCGCCGGCGCAATGCAAGCCGAGACCTGCAAGCGGGTGGCGGTGATCTAGACCGCCGGCGTGCGCGCAAACTGATTTTTCATCACCCCTTTTTACGCATTCATCAACTGAGTACCAACAGAGGATTCACATGAGTACAACTGCACCCACCATCGGCTGGATCGGCCTTGGCCGCATGGGCGAAGCGATGGCGATTCGCCTCCTCAAAAACAAATGCGACGTGTCGGTGTGGAACCGTACCGCCGCCAAGGCCGAACCCCTGCGACCCTTTGGCGCGAAGATTGTGGCTGGCAAGCCCGATTTCGCCGGTTGCGACATCGTGTTCACCATGGTTTCGACCACGGCTGATTTGAAAGAGGTGTTGTTCGAAGCGGGCGGTTTGCTCGCGACGGCGCGCAAGCCAAAGATGTTGGTCGATTGCTCGTCGATCTCGCAGGAAGGCTCCGCCGAAGTGCGCGCCGAACTGGAAAAGCGCGGCGTCGCCTATCTGTGCGCGCCGGTGTCAGGTAACGCCAAAGTAGCGAAGGCGGGCAAGCTCTCGGTTGTCGCATCCGGCCCCAAGGCATCCTATGAGGTTGCCAAACCCTATCTTGCAATGCTCGGCCGCTCGGAAATCTGGTTGGGCGAAGGCGAGTTGGCGCGGGTGTGGAAGATCGCCCACAACACCATGTTCGGCGTCATCATCCAGACGTTTTGCGAAGTCGCGGTGCTGGCCGAGAAGGCCGGCATTCCGCGGCATGTGTTTCTGGAGTCGATCAACAACTCGGTGCTGGGCTCGATGTACACCAAGTACAAAACGCCGACGCTCACCAACTTGACGTTTGACAAGGTCACCTTTACGCCGCAATTGCTGCTCAAGGACATGGACCTCGGCATGGCCGCAGCGAAGAAGCATGGCGTCACCATGCCGGCCGCTGCAGCGACGCGCGAATCGATTGCCAGCCTGGTCGGGCGCGGGCATGACAACGTGGACTTTGCCATCCTGCTGGTCGAGCTGGCGCGCAATGCCGGCATGGAACTGACGCCCGATAACGTCGAGATGAGCGACGGGCTGGAATCCTGACGAGCCGCTGACATGCAACGCACCCTGATTCGCGGCGCGACCATCGTTTCGATGGATGATCAGCTCGGTGAGCTGATTGGCGATATCCTGGTCGAAGATGACCGCATTGCCGCAGTCGTACCTGCTTCGGCGCCGTCATTGAAAATCGATGATGCGCAGGTGATCGACGCGCAAGGCTTCATCGCCATTCCCGGCTTCATCAACGCCCACATGCACACCTGGCAGACGGCCTTGCGTGGGGTCTCGGCCAACTGGACGCTGCTCGAATATTTCAAGCACGTGCACGCCGGGTTGGCGACGGTGTTCAAACCGGAAGACATCGCCATCGCCAACCTGATGGGCGGGCTGAACCAGATCAACTGCGGTACCACGACGCTGGTCGATTGGTGTCATAACAACCCGACGCCCGCGCACACCGATGCGGGCATCGATGGCTTGATCGCTTCCGGCATTCGCGCCGCATTTTTTCACGGCAGCCCCAAGCCCGATCCCAAGCCGGGGCAAAAACCATTCTGGGAAGTGCCGCATCCGCGTCATGAAGTTGAGCGTTTGCTCAAGCATCGCTTGCCCACCAGAGATGGTCTGGTCACGCTCGGGCTGGCGATTCTCGGCCCGCACTATTCGACGCTGGATGTCGCGCTGTCCGATTTCGCGCTGGCGCGTGAATTTGGCCTCATCGCCTCGATGCACCAGGGCGGCGGCGCGGCCAAGACGCCGGATGGCTGGGAGCGTCTTGAAGCAGCGGGTTTGCTCGGCGACAATATCAACATCGTGCACGGCAACAACCTGTCGGATGCGCAACTGAAAAAATTCGTTGACCTCGGCATGAGCTTTTCGCTCACGCCTGAAAACGAAATGGCGCAGGGCCACGGCCACCCGATCACCGGGCGCTTGCTCAAACTCGGCACTGGGCCGTCGCTGGGAGTCGATCTGGAATCGGTGATGTCAGGCGACATGTTTACCGTCGCGCGTATTGCCCTTGCGATGCAGCGCGCACTGGACAATGCCGACTACCGCGCCGCGCACGGCACCATTCCTGATACCTCGACGATTCCGGTGCGCGAAGCATTGTCGTGGATCACCACGCGCGGTGCGAAGATGCTGCGCATGGAAGAGCGCATCGGCTCGCTCACGCCTGGCAAGCAGGCTGACCTCGTGCTGATCGACGCGACGCAACTGAACATGCAGCCGGTGCACGACCCGGTAGCCGCCGTGGTGATGCAGACCAGTCTCGCCAATATCGACTCGGTGATGATTGCCGGGCATTGGAAAAAGCGGCATGGCAAGCTGCTCCATCCTGACGTGCCTGCGCGACAACAGGAATTGCTGGCATCGGGCCGGCGCATGCTTGCGCAACTCGGTTTAAAGCACGCAGCATGAGCACTGACACCGCGCTTCCTGCAGCGGGCTTTATCGGCATCGGCAAGATGGGTCTGCCGATGGTTGCGCACTTGCGCCGTGCCGGGTATGCCGTGAATGTCTACGACGCGCTGCCCGCAAACGCGCTCCAGGCGCAAGTCTTGGGCTGCGCAGTGTCTGAAACCCTTGGTGGGTGCGCTTCGCAGTGCGATGTGCTATTCAGTTCCATGCCCAACGATGCGGCGCTGGAGGCGATCACAGGCGCAGAGGGCGTGTTCGCGCACGCGAAACCGGGCATGATTTACGTCGATACCAGCACGGTGTCCGCTGCGGTGTCCGCCAAGGTGGCGGAGCGCGCCACCGCTGCTGCGACGGCGTGCGGTGCTGGCACAGCAGCCGGCACTGCCGCCGCATCCTGTGCTGCCGGCGTGCCTTACGTGCGGTGCACCGTATCAGGCAACCCGGTCACTGCGCGCGCCGGCAATCTCACGGTGATGGCTTCCGGCCCGCGTGCGGCTTACGACACGGTTAAACCAATGCTGGAAACCTTCGGCAAAACCCACTTCTACCTCGGCGAAGGCGAGCAGGCGCGCGTCATCAAGCTGGTCATCAATCTGATGGTGGCGGTCACGGCCGGCATGATGGCCGAGGCACTCGCGCTGGGCGAGAAGAGCGGCCTCGACTGGAAGCAGATGTTGGAGATCATCGGCAAGAGCGCGGTCGGCTCGCCCCTGGTGGGTTACAAGGTGCCGCCGTTGCTGGAGCGCGACTACGCCTCGACCTTCTCGGGCATGCAAATGATCAAAGACCTCGACCTCATCCTGGGGCAGGGCGCAGCGACGCACACGCCGCTGCCGCTTACCGCACTGATGCGCCAGCAGTACGACGCGATTGCCGCGCAAGGTGAGGGCGAGCTTGATTACATCGCCACCGTGCGCTTGATGGAACGCATGGCGGGCTTGTCAACATGAGTCCGCGACCTACAATACTTGCCGCACCGATTTGTTTTCCGGCGTGCCGTTGCTGACACGCTGTATCACTGAACCCCGCACCACCCAATCAAGGAGACTGTCATGCTGAACCTCGACCAGAACACCATCACGCAAGAAGCGCTGCGCCGCCTAGAAGGCTGCACCGATCCGCGCTTCAAGGAAATCCTGACTAGCCTCACCAATCATCTGCACGACTTCGCGCGCGAAGTGAAATTGACCGAAGCCGAGTGGATGCAGGGCCTCGAATTTCTCACCGCGGTCGGGCAGAAGTGCGATGACAAGCGCCAGGAATTCATCCTGCTTTCCGACACGCTCGGCCTGTCGATGCTGGTGGTCGCGCTCAATCACCAAAAGCCGGCCGGCTGCACCGAGGCCACCGTGTTCGGCCCGTTCCACACCGACAAAGCGGCCACCTTCAAAAATGGCGATGACCTGGCGATTGGCGCCGCTGGCGAGCCCGCCTTCATCCGCGGCACGGTGCGCGGCCTCGATGGCAAGCCGATACCCAACGCACTGCTCGACGTGTGGCAGGCCGATGGCGATGGCATTTACGACGTGCAGTACACCGACAAGGACAACGCGCTGTTCGCACGCGGCCGCCTCAATGCGGACAAGGATGGCAAATACTGGTTCAAGAGCATCCTTCCCGAGTTCTACTCGATTCCCGTGGATGGCCCCGTCGGGGCGATGATGAAGCGGGCAGCCCGGCATCCTTACCGCCCGGCCCATTTGCATTTCATGATTCAGGCGCCCGGTTATGAAAAGCTGGTTACCCACGTCTTTCGCAAGAGCGATCAGTATCTTGAATCCGACGCGGTGTTTGGCGTGCGCTCGTCGCTGATTTCCGACTGGGTACCGCGAAAGGCCGGCGTTGCGCCCGATGGCAGCAAGATGACAAACCGTTCTACACCCTCGACTTCGACTTCGTGCTAAACCCGGCGTAAATAAAATGGGTCAGACCCCTTTATTGAACATGCGGGGTCCTGCATAGGTGGGATCGGACCTTACTTAATTTTGTCGAGCGGGGCGTGCCCCCGCTTATTTTTTGCGCCTTCCTTGACTCACACGAATGCCACTAGCGAACTCTGAGGTGATCCACACCGATGTCATCATCATTGGTGGCGGGCCAACCGGCCTCGTGCTGGCGCATGAGCTGGGGCTGCGCGGCGTGCGCACGGTGTTGCTCGACGACAAGCCCGATACCGCCATTCTGCCCGCGGCGAATGCAACGCAGGCGCGCACCATGGAGCACTACCGGCGCCTTGGGCTTGCAGATGAAATCCGCTCACAGGGTTTGCCGGCCGATTACCCGACCGATGTGACCTACTGGACGCGCTACGGTCGCCAGGAACTCGCGCGCTTTGAGTTGCCGGCTTCGCGTGACGCACGCGCGATGATCAAAACGCTAGGCGGCTCGTGGAGCGCGGCCGAGCTGCCGCACCGCTGCTCGCAGATGTACATCGAACGTATTTTGCGGCGCCGCGCGCAGCAGTTGCCGTCGCTCGATGTGCGTTTCGGATGGCGAGTTGAATGCTTCGCGGATCATGACGCTCACGTGAGCGTAGAGGGCATATCTCTTAAGAATCGCTCCCACCAAAGGTTTCATGCTTCTTACCTGGTGGGCTGTGACGGCCCGCGCAGCATGGTGCGCAAGCAATTGGGCATTGCCTATGAAGGCGAGGGCGGCAAGCAGCGCGACTTCATGGGCGGCCAGATGCATGCTATCCACGTGCGTGCGCCGGACTTCTACCGTTTCATGGAGACACGTGGCGGCGGCAGTGCCGCGTCCAAGCGCGCGTGGATGTACTGGGCCTTCAACCCGCAGCGCCGCGCCTTCATGGCGGCGTTGAACGGTGTGGATGAGTTCGTGTTTCACACCCAGTTGCGTGAGGAAGATGGCGAGCATGTCTCTGACGCGCAAGCGCAGCAGATGTTTTGCGATGCATTGGGCGCAGACATGAAAGTGGAATTTCTCGCGCGCCTGTCGTGGAAGGCCGGTTTCACGCTGGTTGCCGAGCGCTACGGCGCAGGGCGCATATTCATGGCTGGCGATGCCGTGCATTTGTTCACACCCGCCGGCGGCTTGGGCTACAACACCGGCGTCGAAGATGCGGTCAACCTCGGCTGGAAGCTCGCGCATGTGATCAAGGGCCACAGCCCGGCCACGCTGCTCGACACCTACGAGATGGAGCGCAAGCCGGTGGCGCAGCGCAACACCGCATTCGCGCGCAAGTTTGCCGATTCGCTCGGGCTGTTTGCGCCGCATGCGCAAATTGAAGAAGAGTCGGCGCGCGGCGCTGAACTGCGTGCGGAAGCCTCCAACTATTTCAACGCCCATGCGCGCGCGGAATTCAACATTCCCGGCATCACCTTCGGTGCCCGCTATGACGCCTCGCCGATCATCGTGAGCGACAGCACCGCGCCGCCGCCCGATGAGCCGAACCGCTATGAAGCCACCGCGCGTCCCGGCGGGCGCGCGCCGCATGCCTGGCTCGATGACGGTGCGTCGCTGTACGACTATTTCGGTTTTGAGTACACCTTGCTGGTGTTGCGCGACGATGGTGATGGTGATGTTGTTGCGTTTGCCCAAGCCGCTGCCGTGCGCGGCCTGCCCATCACCATGCTGGCGTTGCCGGCTGGCGCTGCGCGTGATGGATTGCGTGAAACCTATCGTGCCGGCTATGCGTTGATCCGCCCTGACCAGGTGGTGGCGTGGCGTGGCGATGCGTTGCCAGTGAATCCCGATACCGTGTTCGATCAATTGAGGATGGCATGACTACACCCGTTCCGCCGCGCGCGCTCAACCACATCGGCATCACCGTACCCGATATTTGGGGTGCCATCGATTGGTACGGCGCGGTCTTCGGCTTCGCCCGTGTCATGGGGCCGCGCGTGTTGCAAGCCGGCTCTGCCGCCACGCACGAGACGCCCTCCATCTTCGGCGCACGCTTTCGCAAAGCCTATCAAGCCCATCTGGTGACGGCCAATGGCATTGGCCTCGAACTGTTTCAGTTTGTCGATCCGCCGGTCGAGGAGCCAGCGGACAAGCTTGAATACTGGCGGCGCGGCGTGTGGCATCTGGCATTCACCGCGCCCGACATCGACGCATTTTGTGAGCGCATCGTGCAGGCTGGCGGCAAGCGGCGCATTCCCACCTTCACCTTTATTCCAGGGCGGCCCTACCAACTGATTTACTGCGAAGACCCGTGGGGCAACATCATTGAATTGTTTTCGCATCATTACGTCGAAGCGTTTGGCAATTGGCCGCAGCCTGGCATGCAGGGCGAGCCGATGATGCTCACGCGCGATGGCCATGAAGTGCCGCTGCTGCAGCCGGTGCCGCCTGTGGTGTCCCCCTCATAGACATCTGCACCGGCAGCGGCGCCGCCGCCCGCATCAACATCCCCCTCGACAGCGCTCCCGACACCTGCATCTGCGCCCGTGTCGTCACCCGCATCCCACCCCCGCTGACGCTCGCACCCCCTACAATCGGCCTTCTTTTCACCCGCCTTCTCCCACCAGGACACCCCATGAGCGCAGAACAAGACATCCTCGCCCTCGAAAACCGCCGCTACAAGGCGATGGTCGAGGCCGACAAGGCCACTCTCAATGAATTGCTGGCCGACGATCTGACCTACACGCATTCGAATGCCGTGGTCGATACCAAGCAAAGCTATATCGACGGCATCCTCGGTGGCCGCTGGGCCTACGCCAAGGCCGAGCGCCCGGAAGAAAACATCGCCGTGTTCGGCGATTGCGCGCGCGTCACCGGCCATGTGCGCCTTACCCTGAAAAATGCGGATGGCACCACGCGCAGCGTGAACGGCCGTTTCATGAATCTCTGGGTCAAGCGAAACGGCAAATGGCAAATGACCGGGTGGCAGTCAACGCCGATTCCGGCACCGGCCAACTGATTTGTTTACAGCCTGACTTGTTTCTCGTAGTTCTCCCTCCATCAGATCCATCAGAAAGACATCATGACTATTGCCGACAAAGCCTCCATCGACCTCGTATTCACCAACGCACGCTCGCAAAACGGCTGGACTGACAAGCCGGTCAGCGACGATCAGTTGCGCGCCATTTACGACATCGCCAAATGGGGCCCGACCTCGATGAACTGCCAGCCGGCGCGCATCCAGTTTTTGCGTACTGCCGAAGCCAAAGCGCGCCTCGTGCCCTGCATGTCGCCCGGCAATCAGGCCAAAACGACTACCGCTCCGGTGGTTGCGATCATTGGCTACAACCCCGAGTTTTACACCGAGCTGATCAAGAATTTTGCGCATAACCCAAATGCGCGCGGCATTTTTGAAGGCAAGGAACCGCTGATTCAGAGCACCGCCTTTCGCAATGGCACGCTGCAGGGCGCCTACCTGATGGTGGCCGCGCGCATGCAGGGTCTCGATTGCGGCCCGATGTCGGGTTTCGATCCGGCCAAGGTCGATGCCGAATTCTGGGCCGGTACGCCAGTCAAGACCAACTTCATCACTGGCCTCGGCTATGGCGATGCGGCCAAGGTGATGGGACGACTGCCGCGCTACGCGTTTGATGAGGCGTGCAAGCTGCTTTAAGCATGCATGCTGCGCGTCCATGCGCACCCAGCCTCGATCAGACAAGCTGTTCATGAGTAAAGGAGTGTCATGAAAACGACCCATAGACTGAATCCGGTGGCGCGCGCGTGGCGCGTGGTGGGCGCCCTGTGCGCCGCAGCCATGATGGCGCTGCTTGCGCCCCATGCGCTGGCGCAGGCCTGGCCAGCCCGCAACGTCACCGTCATCGTCCCGCTAGCAGCAGGCACCGGCATGGACACGCTGGTGCGGCTTTATTCAGAGCGCCTGTCGCAGGTATTCGGCAAGCCCTTCATCATCGACAACCGGCCCGGCGCCGCGCTGATGCTGGGCGTCAGTGCGCTATCGAAGGCTGCACCCGATGGTTACATGCTGGGCGTCGCGACCGCACCGGCCATGGCGATCAACCCGACGCTCTACAAGCAGGTGGCCTACGACGTCGACAAGGACTTCGTGCCGATCTCGCTCTACGTCAAGTCGCCGTTCATCCTCGTGATCAACCCTACGCTGGGGCCGCGCAACGTCAGCGAATTGATCAAGTACACCAAGGACAACGTGGGCAAGCTCAGCTACAGCACGCCCGGGACCGGCACCGCGCAACATCTCGGCGTCGAGTTCATGAAGCAGAAGTTCGGCCTAGACATCACGCATATTCCCTACAAAAGCAGCCCGCAGTCAGTGGCCGACATCATGGCCGGGCATGTAAGCATGGCTTTTGCCGAAGCCGGTATTTCGTTGCCGCTGATCCGCGAAGGCAAGCTGCGCGCGCTGGCGGTGTCGTCGCTCACGCGCCTGCCAAGTTTGCCTGAAGTGCCAACGTTCGCCGAAGCTTCCAACTCGCCCGACTTCGAGGCGGTGTCATGGCATGTGCTGCTGGCACCTGCCGCCACGCCGCCCGACATTGTCAACCGCCTGCAGCAGGAAATGAAGCGCATCCTCGCCACCCCGGAAGTGCAGCAGCGCATCGCCTCTCTCGGGCTGATTCCCCACGATGCACCGTCGGCTGCGGCGATCAATCAATACATGCGTGCCGAGCGCGACAAATGGAGTGCGCTGGTGAAGTCGCTCGGGCTGGTCGGCTCGCAGTAGATGGTCGGGCGCCTGAACCAGGCGCTTGATGCATTAGGCGGAAATCCTTGGTGGGAGACGGTCTCAGGCCATTGTCATGTGCGAGCCGCATGGAATGGACATGAGGCGGCGTGCGCCATCAGGGATACCTGCGATCGACTCCCGCTTTTCTTTTGACTCCCGTTTGCGTATCAACTTGCTTCACCGACAGGACTGTTCATAGGAAACGCCATGTCTGCCGTTAGAGAAAAAACCAGCATCATGATGCGCATGCAGGGCGCAGCGGCTTCGCATTCGCGCACCGATGTCAGCATTCGCGGGCTTACCAAGATCATCGACGAGCCGGTCGAGCGCGGCGGCACCAACCTGGGCATGAGCCCGACCGAGACCTTTGCCGCCGCTCTGATCGGCTGCACCAACGTGATCAGCCACAAGATCGCCCACAAGAACGGCGTTAAGTTTCAGAGCATGAACATCCGGCTTGAAGCTGACTTTGACCGGCGTGGCGTCACCCTGGCGGACGACATTGCCGTGCCCTTCCCGGCGATGGTGCTGCACATTGACGTGACGACGGCGGCGACCCCTGAAGAGATCGAACAGATCAAGACTGAGCTCGCGATGTACTGCCCAATCGCCAAGGTGGTGCGCGCTTCGGGTACGGTGCTGACCGAGAACTGGACTGTAACTGCGCCAGGCGCTGCAGGCTGAGAGCGATGCGCCCGGTGGAATTGGCGCTGGAGATAGTGGTAGCGCATGCATGTTTAAGGAGAGCATGATGATGGAAAAAATTCGACGCTGTGGATGCCTTGTGTTCACGGCGCTGCTGTGTGTCGTTGCGCTTCACGCCCAAGCGCAGGCACCTGCATCAGCGCCGGCGCCAGCGGCGGCTGACGAGTTCCGCGTGACTCTGCTCGGTACCGGCAGCCCGCCTCCGGTGATGCGCCGTTTTGGCCCAAGCGTGCTGGTGCAAGCCGGTGGCCGCAATTTGTTGATCGACAGCGGACGCGGCGTTACCCAGCGCCTGTGGCAACTGGGAATAAAACTGGGCGCCATTGACACGCTGTTCATCACGCACCTGCATTCCGACCACATCGTCGGCATTCCCGACCTGTGGTTAACCGGATGGCTGGAGCCCAGTTTTGCGCAACGCAGGGGGTCGTTTCGTGTCATGGGACCTGCCGGCTCCCAAAACCTGATGGACGGTTTGGTCAAAGCATTTGATTGGGACATCAAGGCGCGGATTGCTGATCAAAAACTCGATCCGGTCAATCTGAAACCGGAAGTCACCGAGGTCAAGGAAGGGGTGGTCTACGATCAGGGTGGCGTCAAGGTCACCGCATTCGCCGTCGATCACGGCGAGTTGCTGCACCCTGCGCTTGGCTATCGCGTCGACTATTCGGGACGCTCGGTCACGATATCCGGGGATACCAAGTTCAACGAGAATCTGATCAAACACGCGACCGGCACTGATCTCTTGATTCATCAGGTCGCAGCGGTGCGCGAAGCATTGCTGGAAAACCCGGTGTTCAAGGTCATCCTGGACCACCATACCAAACCTGATGAAGCAGGTATCGTTTTCTCCCGCGCCAAACCCAAACTGGCGGTGTACTACCACTTTGTGCTGCTCGGTTCTCCCACCGTACCGCCGCTCACCGAGAAGGACGTGGTGGACCTGACTCGCAAGACCTACGCCGGTCCGCTGGTGGTCGGTGAGGATCTGATGGCATTTCGCATTGATCGCGACCAGGTTGTGCAGTTGCCTTCGAAATAAACGGCCGGAGAAGCAGCAGCGTGAGCGAGCAACTCAAGAGCGTGCACAGCAGCCTGACGCTGGATCTCGCCGCCAAAATAGTCGATGCTGCAATCACCGCGCGTCAGCGCGAGGGCTTGTTGCCATTAGCGGTGGCCGTCCTTGACGCGGGCGGCAATCTGGTGGCGTTCAAGCGTGAAGATGGTTCTGGTGTGATGCGCTTCGACATTGCTTTCGGCAAGGCGCATGGGGCACTGGGCATGGGCATGTCGTCGCGCCTGATCCGTGACCGCCTCAAGGAGCGGCCCGCATTCCAGAGCGCGCTGGCGGCTGCTTCAGCCGGCCGTTTCATTCCGGTGCCGGGCGGCGTGTTGATCCTTGACAGCGCGGGCAGTGCCATCGGTGCTGTTGGCATTAGCGGTGATGCGTCGGACAAGGATGAGTATTGCGCCATCAGCGCTGTGCATGCAGCGGGCTGTGCGAGCGAACCGGCAGCGCCCCATCCCGACTGGCGCGCGGCCGGTCTGTAGGCGACATCGAATTGGCGAATTTTCGGAGACCAGCATGCAACGACGTGACCTGATCAAGCTCGGCCTGATGGGCGCATTGCCCTGGCAAATGGCCGGCGTCCATGCGCAGGCGGCGTACCCCGCCCGGCAGTTGCGGCTGGTGGTGCCATTCCCACCGGGCGGGCCGACCGATATCTTTGCGCGCCAGTACGCGCAGCGCCTTGCCACTGTGTTGGGCCAACCGGTGATTGTGGAGAACAAGAGTGGTGCCAGCGGCGCCATCGGTTCGCTCGATGTCAAGAACGCGTCGCCGGATGGCTACTCGCTGCTGTTTGGTACGGCGACCACACACAGCTTGTATGACGTGATCAGCAAGCAGCCACAGTACAACTCGCTGACTGATTTCAGTCATGTCGCGATTGTCGGCGGTGCGTCTGCCGCATTTGGCGTGCACCTCGCCGGGCCGCAAACCCTCAAGGGCTTGCTCGACCAAGCGCGCGCCACGCCGGGCAAACTGCAATACGGCTCGCCCGGCGAAGGCACCACATTGCATCTGGCTACCGAGCGTATGAAACGTGCGGCCGGCAATTTCGACATTGAGCACATACCGTTCAAGGGCAGTGCGCAATCGCTGCAGGCTTTGCTCGGCAACCAGATCAGCATGACGGTGGATACCCTGGGGCCGCTGATTCCGCACCACAAGGCCGGCAAGCTCAAGATTGTCGCGGTGGCGGGCGCCAAACGCTCCGCGCTGGTGCCCGACGTGCCCACGGTCGATGAGGCCATCGGCACGCGTGGGTATGAGTCGGTGTTGTGGAACGTTGTTGCGGCTCCGGCCAAATTGCCGGTTGCAATACTGGCCACTCTGGCTTCAGCAACCGCCAAAGTGATGGCGGATGCCACTTTGCACCAGTCGCTGGCAAATCTGGCGATCGAGCCGAACGCGGATTCCAGCCCGGCGGCCGCTGCCGCCTACATCAAGGCAGAAATTGAAAAGTGGCGGGCTGTGGTGGAGGCGAGCGGCGTCAAGCTGTAGCGCGATATGAGACGGTTGAAAAAAGGTGCTGGTGTTTGTCTGTGCCTGACGCCAGACCGCTCTGCCGGCGGCCACGGCGCGGGGCGCCTTGCGCGCAGTTGGAGCGGCGGGCGCTGCATTGATCGTCACGCGCCTCAAGTTAATCCGAGGCCGCTATTTTCGCTTACGTCCGGTGATCATGCTCCACGGCAGATTTTCACGATGGCGCAGGCTGGCATAGAGCACGCCGGTGATATGCAGCGTTGCGGCGATCATCAATCCGTCGGACAAGCGGCCGTGCCACTCCTGCAACTCGCGATGGTCACGCAACGCTTGCCAGGTCAACAACCAGCCTGACACGCATATGGCACCGAGCAGGGCGAGCAGCATCACGATCATCACGGCCCCTGCCGGGTTGTGACCGAGAAAGCGTGGCTCACGCCCACGCAGCATGGCCAATGCATAGGCCGCCACCCTGGATGGGCCGGCCACAAACTGGCCGAAGCGCGCGTAGGGTGCGCCGATCCAGCCCCAGACGATGCGCAGCACCACGATGGCCGCGACAGCGTAGCCGGCGGTCTCATGTACCAGCGAGCGCCCAGCCGGTGAAAAATAGGCGACCAGCACCGTGACCACCAACGACCAATGCGTGATGCGCACCAACGGGTCCCAGACGAGGACGCTCTGTGCCGGGGGCGGCTCCGCTGGCTTGTCCGTGCCTTGCTCGTTGCGGTCGGCCGGCACGTTCAATACATCTGCTTTGGGTCCATGCCGGCGTAGAGCCCCGCCACCTGCTCGGCATAGCCATTGAGCATCAGGGTCGGGCGGCGCAGGAAGTCGCCAACGCGCACCTCGTGGGCGCGGCTGCGCCCGCTGCCCGATTCGTTCGGATTCACGTTGGACCAGAACGTGTGGTACTGCGGGTAGTGTTTGTTCCACACCGTCACCGGTTGTGTCGCGGTGAGGCGAATCCGCATCACGGCCTTCGGGCTCTTGATGCCGTATTTCCATGGCACACGGATCGCCAGCGGCGCGCCATTGGCCTTGGGCAGCAGCTCGCCGTAAACGCCGAGCGCGACGATGGTCAACGGGTGCATGGCCTCGTCGAGCCGCAAGCCTTCGACGTAAGGCCACGAAATGTAATTCACGTCGCGCTGCCCGCGCAGTTTTGCCGGGTCGTGGATCGAAGTGAACTCGACAAACTTCGCGTTGCCGTTCGGCTCCACGCGGCGCAAAATTTCAGAAAGCGGATAGCCGTTGTAGGGAATCACCAGCGACCAGCCCTCGGTGCAACGCATCCGGTAGATGCGCTCTTCGATCGGGGCAAGCTTCATCAATTCGTTGATGTCGAAGGTGCGCGGTTTGCCCACTTCGCCTTCCACACGCACTGTCCACGGACGCACGCTGTAATGCGCCGCGTTCGCGGCAATGTCTTCCTCAAGTTCGCGGAAGCGGGTTTTGGCGATCACATCCTTGAGCGGAGTAGGGGCCTCATTGGTGCTCAGTGCGCTTTTGACAAGACCGCCGAAGGCATTGCCCTGAGCGCCGCTTTGGGATTGCGCAACACCTGCCGCGTTCAGGGAAACGAGTGCGGCGGTGGTGCGCAGCAAGGCGCGCCGCTGCCGGAACACGTCTACTGGCGTGATGCTGGACGGGGGAACGTCAGCGGGAGTGCGAATCAGCATACAGACCTCAACGATTACAGAGAACCCGGAATGAATGTACTGCTTCTGGTGTGGAGTGGATGCAGGAAAGCCATCTGACTCAGGCCGCCGGCCTGCGGTGTGCTGTTGAAGCACCCGGCGCACTTTTGGCCGCGCTTGTGGTCGCGCTTCTGGTCGCATGACCCCCGCGTGTTACCCGAACCGCGCCACCACCTCGGCTGATGTCATCACGTCGCCAAACTGTTGAATGAAGGTTTCGAGCGTTGCCTGATGCTCGTCATCCGATAGCGCGGCGCAGCAATCGGAGAGCATCACTACCTTGAAGCCGAGCATCATCGCGTCGCGCGCGGTGGACTCGCAGCAGACATTGGTCTTGGTGCCGGCAATCAACAGGGTGTCGATGCCAGCTTCGCCCAGCAAGGCCTCCAGATTGGATGCGCCCGCGATCAGTGCGCTGTAGCGGTTCTTGAACACGGTCACATCTGTGCTGACAGTTGTCAACTCTGGCCACACGGATTGATTTCCCGGCGCAAGGCTCTCAAGCGTCTGCGCACGTGTCTCGCCGCTCACCACGTGTTTGAAAAAGAGTTCCCAGTCGCTCGCGCCGTCCAACTGAGAGTTTGCATGCAGCACCCAATACACCGGCACGCCGCGGCTGCGCAGTACAACGCTCAGGGCGTTGATGGCCGGCACGATGCCGCGCGCATATGGCACTTCAGCGGGTGCGCCGGGCGCGCAAAACGTGGACTGCATGTCGATCACGATCAAGGCGGTGTGCCGCGCATCAAACGCATCGAACCAATGCAGCTTGCCGCGCCGTGCCATCACACGCTCGGCAATGTGCGGGCGAATACTGACCTTATGCATGAATTTGTTCGGTGCAGGAGGCCGCAAAGCCTTGGTCTGTGCGGCCTACAGGGCACGAATGCCGAAGAAGCGCATGGAATGGACTTGAGCGGGCACGTGCCAGGTTGGGATTCGGATCAACTGCCGCACCCGGCCGGGCGCGCGACGGGAACTGCCTTCGCAAAGCGCGCAAGTCTGCGGCTTTTTCTGCGACAGGGCCTGACGTCAGGCAGCGGCTGGCGGTGAGCCGGCCCTCGGATTGCCGCAGGAACAAAAGAAAGGTGTCGCCGGCCGTTGGCGCAATGGGCGGCAAAAAGTAGTCGCAGTCGGATTGACCCGTCTGGATGGTGAAAACCTTCGAGGCGGTTCCCTTGAACACCTCTTTGGGTGACAACGTCACCTGATCGAGTGGTTTGAAGGTGAGCACCTTGGCCACCAGCACCACGTCTGCATCCGCGATGCTGAGCGCGAGATCTGGTGTGCGGCAACTGCACGCAAGGGCGGCGCTCGACATGAGCAGCGCGCTGGCCACGATCATCGCCGCGATGTATTTGCTACCCATTGCCCGCATGCGCATACCGCATCCTCCTGCGAATTGCCGGCCGATTGTGCGATCGCGCACAACCGGGTGCCACAGAGATCCACCGTGGCACCACCGGTCTGGCGGCGCGGCCCGCATCTCAACGGCGCGCTGGTACAACTTGCGCGTCAGCGGCCGGAAGTGCCACACGCTCGCCGCTGGCTGCATCGAAGGCGAGGTGCCTGCCATCGGTGGTGCGTGCATGAAATACATATTCATTCCCGCTTCTCCAGTGGTAGCCATCAGTATGCTCGAACACGCGAAAGTGCGACATGCTCGCGCTTAGGTTATCGGGGCTGCCCGCGATGTCGAGGGTTGAATATTGCCTCACCAATTTTCCACCGTGATAAAAAGCAATTGCCAGATTATTTGCGGTGGCGCGGCGGCCACGGTGCCACGGCCCGATGCGCGCGACGGCAACCGCCACCGGTTTACCAGCCGCAGCGGCGTTGCATTCGAGAAAAAGTTGTTGCGCATACCAGGGGTGGGTATGCGCCAGCCGGTCGGTGCCCGCGTCCACCATGAAAATCCTGGTGGTGCCTTTCTGGCCGTAGTGCTCTGCCGGTACTGATTTCGCATAGCAGTTGCCGTAACGGCTGGCAAACACGCGCGGGGTATTGCTGGCCTCATCGTCCGCGCTGGCACTGAGCGGCAGCAGCAACAGGGCGGCGATACAGAGCCTGGGGAGGGTCATTAAGATGGACAGAGCGCGAGCCTTGCAGAGCCGCAGCGGGCGCACTTGAACGCGGCACGCGCGGCTGATCACGGTTTCACGTCGGCCGGCACGACACCGGTCTTGATCCAGGAGCGCATGGCGCTCACGGTTTCGCGCTCCACACCGGCAAAACCATGCGCCGTAAACGCCTCGCAGGCTGCGCCGCGCCACGGTCCGCCACCACCGACTGTCAGCAGAGGTTTGCCGGTTTTTTGGGAGAATGCCTTCGCGTCCCGATACGACGTATAGGCGCAGGGGTCATCTTCGTGATGGGCCCAGAGCAATTCGCCCGGCAGTTCGGCCCAAGTCACCGGAAACAGGCCAGGCCCGTTTCGCGAGGATTGAAACAACGACGCTGTCAGGATGGTCCGTTGCACCAGTTGCGGGTTCATGCGCGCGGCATGGAATGCGCTGACCGAGCCTTCGCTGGTGCCGACGAACGTCCAGCCCCCGACGCTATATTGGCGGCCAACTTCCTGGAGCAACCCAGCTACATCCGCCCCATAGCGCGGACGCTCTCGAAACTGTTGTGTAAACGTGGCCCACTGGTCAGACGGCGCATCGACGACCACGACCAATGTCTCCTCGTCCAGCCAGTGTCTGCGTGAGCGCACCAGAAAATTGCCGCGAAGCTCAAACTTCGGGTGGCCGTTGTCGTCCGTGAGCCGCATGATGCCCGGGTATCCGGGGAACAGCGCTACGCCGTGCTTGAACGTCTTGGCGCCCTGCAGGTGCGTGACCAGCCCGGAGATGGAGTACCCATTGCGCTTGGCCGTCACAACCAGGTTTGGATGTGACAGGTTAGGGTCGGACGCGCCGGAAGCGGATACTTGCGCGCGGGCAGGCGAGCCATCCATCAAAGCGAGAGCAACGACGAAGGTGCAGAGTAGGGTTTGAAGAGGCATGGATGGGAACCAGCGTTTAGTGCATCGCGTCTGCTCCTGATCGCTACGGGCCGACACAAAGATTCGGCACCGTCAGGCGGCGGAACAAGTGCGGCGAGGCAACCGCAGAAGAGGGATAGTGCCCGAGCGCCTTCTTGAAGTCGGGGTGATTGAAGGCGGCACTGAACAGTGCAGTCGACTCCCACACCGCGTAGTTCATGAATACGCTGCTGCCCGCAATGCCCTGATGCAATTGCGTCGAGATATACCCCGGCTGCTGCTTCATCCAGTTGGCATCGTATTCCCAGGCCTTGAGCAGCGCCGGTATGTCCGCCGCTGCTACATTGAATATGTTGACAAGGATGACCGGCGACGCATCGGCGCCGAGTTGTTGAAAAATCGGAACGTTTTCATCGAGCGGTTTGAGTTGCAGCATGAACAGTCTCCTTGGCCGATGGGTGGTGGTGATCGGCAGCGTGCATCAAAGTCTAGCGCAGTCTGGAGCCCCGCCGGCGCCCGTTCCAATAGATCAAGCCGCGGGAATGCCAGAAGGGCATGTCTCGAAGACCGTTGGTACACAATGGCCCTACGACCCAATCATGGCAAAAGCCATGGTGGAAGCCGCTGCTGGCGAGGTAGCTTGGAACGTTTCTGAAATCAAGCTGCCGATTCGCTGTTGCCTGCCGGAAGCAGGTGCAGCTCTTTTTGGCGGGACACGTGGCCTTCAGCATGGGCGCGGGCTGGCGATGACCTGAACGGTCGCAGGCTGTCGTGCCACAATCAGAACATGGCGCACGCTCCGGCTGCAAGTGGGCCGCAATCCTTGAAAGGTGCATGACGATGAAAAATCACTCTCACGCTGTTCGACTTGTGCCCGGGTTCGTCCTGGCCTTGTCGGCATTGACCTACGGTCTGCTGCCGGTTTCTGCCGGCGCCCAGAACTGGCCCACACGCCCGGTGAAAATTCTCGCTGGCTTCCCGCCCGGCGGCGGCACCGACATCACGGCGCGCATGCTTTCGGTGAAGCTTTCCGAGTATTGGGGACAGCAAGTTATTGTCGAGAACCGTGCGGGTGCGAGCGGCACGATTGCGGCTGATCTCGTCGCGAAGTCTCCCGCAGACGGCCACACGCTGCTGATGGGCCTGCCCAACTCAAACGTGGTGGCACAGTTTGCGTTTCCCAAACTGCCCTATGACCAGCAGAAAGATTTGACGCCGGTGGGCCTGGTGTCACAGGTGGCGCTGGTGTTGACCTTGTTCCCTGGCATTCCGGTCAATGACGTGAAATCATTCATTGCGCTCTCCAAGACCAAGCAGTTGCGTTACGCATCGTCAGGCAATGGCAGCGTGCAGCATTTGTCGACCGAATCGTTCAAGTTTGTGACCGGAGCTGACCTGCTGCACATTCCCTACAAGGGCAGCGGGCAGGCGGTGATTGACTTGATCGCGGGGCAGGTGGACCTGAATCTGGACACCATGCCAACGGTGTTGCAGCATATCAAGGGCGGCAAGCTGAAGGCGCTTGCGGTCGGTGCGAAGAAGCGCACCGTTCAGTTGCCCGAGGTGCCAACGATTGGTGAGACGGTGCCGGGATTTGAAGCGACCAATTGGTACGGTCTGTTTGCGCCCTCGGCTACGGCGCGCGACATTGTCGCCAGGATCAATACCGACACCAACCGCGCGCTGGTGTCACCCGACATTCGTGACAAGATCATCAACACCGGCGGCGAACCGCAAGGTGGAAGCAGCGAAGAGTTCGCTGCCTTCATCCGCGCAGAGATCGTGCGGGCTGGCAAGCTGATCAAAGACGCGAACATCAAGTTTGAGTGAGGTTCGTTCGGGCGCAATGACTGGTGACATTGCTGCGCGCGGTGTGAGCCGGCAGCCATCAGCGCTCAACGCTTGCGCTGACCTTCGAGAAACGCCTCCAGTGCCTGATCGTGCTCTTTGGTGTGATGGCCAATCGCCTGAAACGCGGCGGACATTTCGAGCAGCGAATCAAGACGCATGTGCTGGCCTTCGCGCATCAGGCGCTTGGCCATGCGCAGCGCGGGGGCGGGGTTGGCGGCGATGCGGGCAGCGAGCGCCTGCGCTTCTTTCATCAGATCTTCCGGCGCGACCACGCGTGAGACCAGGCCAATGCGTGCAGCTTCCTCGGCGTCGATGGTGTCGCCGGTGAAGGTAAGCTCCGCTGCTTTTGACATGCCGACCACGCGCGGCAGCAGCCACGCGCCACCGTCGCCGGGGATGATGCCGAGCTTGACGAAGCTCTCGGCGAATTTGGCCTTGCTTGATGCGATGCGGATGTCGCACATGCAGGCGAGGTCGCAACCTGCGCCAATTGCCGCGCCGTTGACGGCGGCGATGGTCGGCACGTCGAGGTTGTAGAGCGCGAGCGGAATGCGCTGGATGCCGTTGCGGTAGCCCTCGCGAATGTCGTAGGGCGTGCCGCCGGCGATGCCTTTTTTGTCACGCATGTCTTTCACATTGCCACCTGCGCAAAACGCGCTGCCGGCGCCGGTGAGGATGACGGCTTTGATGCTGTGGTCGCGCGTAATGCGCGTGCAGGCGTCGACGATTTCATCCCATTGCGACTGGTTGGAGAGGGCATTGCGTTCTTCCGGGGCGTTGAGAGTCAGCGTGAGGATGGCACCGGTTTGTTCGGAGAGGACGAAGGGCATGAGATTCCTTGGGGCGGTTCCAGGTTGGATTGCAGAGGCGGGTGTCGCTGTGAGACTTGCTACGGTGTCTTGGTTATGCCGTCAGTGATTCGCGTGTGATGGTGTGCCAGAGTGGTTGCGCATCCGCTGACGTGAGGCGCTGACCGAGCAGCAGCGACCACTCGGCTTCATTGCCAAACTCGTTGCGCCAGGTCCAGACACGGCGGGTGTAGCGCTGCAACTGGTATTCCTGCGTAAAGCCGATGGCGCCGTGCACCTGATGCGCGGCGGCCGCAGCAATGCCGGCCGCTTCACCGGCGCGGATTTTTGCGACGGCGACGGTTTGCCAACGCTGACTGTCATCGCCTTGCGCGAAGGCGCGCACCGCGATGTCGACGGCGACACCGGTGGCGGCGACTTCTTCGGCCATCACGGCGAGCTGGTGCTGGATCGCTTGCTGTTTGGCAAGAGGCTTGCCAAATTGCACGCGTGTGTTGGCATAGTCCACCGTGAGCGCGAGCATGTGTTCGAGCGCGCCGCGCATCATGGCAGCGCGGGCGAGAGCGCAAAACTGCCAGATCAGATCGAAGCTGATGCCCGATGCGAAGGGCTGCCACTGGGCTTGGCCG
>JANPAR010000267.1:0-41971 GCA_031430015.1 Burkholderiales bacterium | reverse complement strand
GCAGGTAGGCGGCGCCGCCAAACAGCTCTTCGAGCGGCGCGCGCAACTCCTCTTTCCACGAAATGCGGATGGTGTGGTTTTGCACCATCGCAAAAATGGTCTGTTCGGGCGGCATACTGGCCGCGGTCGCCGCACCTTCAGTGCGCATGCCCAATGCACACAGGCCCACCGCCTTGGCCGCGACCGTGTCATCCAGACTCGCCAGCACGGCCTGCCAGCGTACCTTCACCTGCGCGAGCAGTTGCTGCGCTTCACTCACGCGATCGCCCACCAGCTCGTCTTTCGAGAGCGAATCATCATCCGGGTTCACCGGCAGCACCGGCTGGCGCAAAAACGCCGCCAATGCGTCGATGAGTTTGAGCTTGTTGGCAATCGACAGCTCGATGTTGATGCGCTCGATGCCGTCCGAATACTCGCCCAATTTATTGAGCGGAATCACCACGTCTTCATTGATCTTGAAGGCGTTGGTGTGCTTGGCAATCGCCGCCGTGCGGGCACGGTCGAGCCAGAACTTCTTGCGCGTTTCAGCCGAGATCGCCACAAAGCCCTCGGCACCGCGCGCGTTGCAGATGCGCACCACCTCGCTGGTGGCCTTGGCGACGGCATTGTCATCGTCGCCGGTAATGTCGCCGACCAGCACCATCTTCGGCAGGCGGCCGCGGCGCGATTTGGTCGCGTAGCCGACGGCTTTGAGGTAACGCTCGTCCAGGTGCTCCAGACCTGCCAGCAGCACAGGCTGAAGAAGCACTCCTGGAGCGCCTGTCAGGCCACCATCGGCCCCGGACCCGCCACCAGAGCCACTCTTGGCGGTATTACCTTGCGCAATTTCCGCCCACCCCCGCTTGGTCTCGGCGTCGAGGTAATCCTTCACCTCGACAATCGCCGGCACGGAATCGCGCACCTGGCCAAAAAACTCCAGGCACACCGTGCGCGTGAACTTGGGCATGCGATGCAGGATGAAGCGCGCCGACGTGATGATGCCGTCGCAGCCTTCCTTCTGGATGCCCGGCAGGCCACTCAGAAACTTGTCCGTCACGTCCTTGCCCAGCCCTGCCTTGCGGAAGCTGCGGCCTTCAATCGCCAGCACCTCCGGCTCGCCATGCGGCGTCTTGCCGTCCTTCTTGAACTTCTGCACCGCAAAGCGCGCCACGGCCGCATCGTGAATCTTGCCCAGGTTATGGTCGAGCCGCGTGATCTCCATGAAGAAACCGTTGGTATCGACCATGCGCCACGAGGCCAGGTTGTCGATGGCCGTGCCCCACAGCACAGCCTTCTTGCCGCCCGCGTTCATGGCCACGTTGCCGCCGATGCACGAGGCATCGGCGGAGGTCGGGTCCACGGCAAATACCAAGCCCTCGGCTTCGGCTGCGTCCATCACCCGGCGCGTCACCACGCCGGCGCCGCACTCGATCACCGCGTAATCTCTATCGACGCCAGGCAAACGCAGCGTCTGCACCTTTCCCAAGGCATCGAGCTTCTCGGTATTGATCACCGCAGACCACTTGGTCAGCGGCACCGCACCGCCGGTGTAACCCGTGCCACCCCCGCGCGGAATGATAGTCAGCTTCAGGTCAATGAGCTCGCGCACCAGCTCGGCACACTCTTCCTCGGTATCCGGGTTCACCACCACAAACGGGTATTCGACGCGCCAGTCGGTGGCGTCGGTCACGTGCGAGACGCGCGCCATGCCGTCAAAGGCGATGTTGTCCTTGCGCGTCACGCGCGAGAGGCGCTTCATGCACGCCTTGCGCAGACGCGCCATCTCGTCAAACTCGGCATCGAAATCGGCCACGGCCTTCTTGGCAGCCGCGATCAGCTTCTCCACCTCGCCGCCAGCCTTGGCCACTTCCAGGCCATCCTTCTGGTAAGTGCGGCGCCGCTGCTCCATGTCGGTAAGCCGATGGTGCAAGGCATCGACCAGCATGGCCCGACGCTTCGGGTTATCGAGCAGGTCATCCTGCAAATAAGGGTTGCGCTGCACCACCCAGATATCGCCCAGCACCTCATACAACATGCGCGCCGAGCGCCCGGTGCGCCGCTCGCCACGCAGATGCGAGAGCAGCCCCCACACCTCTTCGCCCAACAGCCGAATCACGATCTCGCGATCGGAGAACGAGGTGTAGTTATAGGGAATCTCGCGCAGCCGAGGGGGAGCGTCTGGAGACGCCGCGAGCGGCTCAGCAGGCAACGCAGCATCGGGCAACGCCTCGTAAGGCGGGTGCGACAGGTCTGTCATGGGTGGGGCCGGGTGCGGCTCCGGTGGGGCGGAGTTGCGCGCTTGATTTAAGTCAAGATTCTACCGCAGTGCAACAGGAGAATTGGCCCAAGAGCCCTGTGGGACAAGGGTTTCTGGTGACGACAGATCGAATTCAATCCAAAAACCAAAAAGCGTATTTTTTGTTGCAGATATCTACTCGTGAAATCGTAAGCAAATCAGTCGTACGTGCCGAATTACCACAATATTTTTCGACCGAGTACCTGAGAACTCGGGATCAGGACTCCCTCTAGGTCACACGTTCCCAAATGGTGTTCCAAAGAATTGAACACTTCTAAATGAGCACTATTGCCATAGTGCAGACTGTCGACATAGAACAAATGACCTGTCGTGTATTCGCGATATACACGGCGCCGACCGTTTCGCTCAATCTTTTGGAGGCGCTCAAATCGGTCTGGAAATTGTCCCAGTAATGTTTCAGCGTCTTGCGGAGGCCGAGTCGAATTGAGATCGTATCGAATCCGCAAGCATGCCCATTGCTTGCCAATCCTCCAGAAATCGGCAACTTCGGTTCCGCACAGGATTGATTTTGGTGGTTCAGGCGGCGAAATTTTTTCTACTTGAACCACTTCCCGGCTTTTAAAACTTGAATTCTCGAATCCAAACAAAGAAACTTTTGCGACAGCCTTTGCATGCTCATGAGTCTCACAAATTGCGCAGTCCGATACAGGCACCGATTCAGTCTCAAGTTTGCATACCGAACCCGGTGCAATGGCGATGCTGCGCCAATTGACAACCCTCTGACCACCAAAAAGCATGGCTCTGAAAAGCGCACGTTGATCCGCTGTCAAAGAATTGTGAAAACGTCGCAGGAATTCGCCGCTCTTTGCGGTGTCCTGATCTAGGAATAGCGACACGGCCGGAGCATGCGCTGTAGCCAAATCTGCGATCTGACGCCAGTTACTCAGCAACCCAACAAGGTTGTGCGTATTTAGGCATCGTTCATCAAAATAGACGAACATCAGATTCCGTAGATAAGCTTCAAATCTTTGTCGTACTGGTCAAAGAAGGAATCGGGATGTATCTTGAATTCACTATTCTCAGAAAGAGGGACTATATCTACTCGCTGAGAACCAAATTTGTCAGTTCGCGCAAACGCAAAGAATTGAAGATCTTTGGTACTCAGTACAGCATTCTTATGCGCCAGGCGGATCCCGTTGATGACGTGATCGCTATGCGTTTCGACAAATACCTGAGTTCCCCCCGAAGCAACTCGCGCTAAAAACTCACCAACTAACGACTGGGCAGAAGGGTGCAGATGTGCTTCGGGATTTTCGACCACCAAAGTGGTGCTCGAGTCGGCCAACAGGCCGCAAAGAATTACTGGGAATACAACCGATACTCCAAATCCCACATTTGTCGGTCGAAGGTGATCCGCCGCGCCATACTGACCTTGCAGCGCCAAACCCAATGTCACGGCGTCCAATGCAGCGACCTGTTCCGTCATTGCGGAGAATCCGGGAAAGAGGCGTCGCATCCAAAGCGTAAATTGCGTTTCAAGGGTCGCAAAGGTTCGCTTGTCATCATTCTCTAGTAAGAGCTTAGAGTTTTGGACTGCATCTTCTCGATGTAAGAAATAAGTGAGTGGGGCGTATTCCCCTCTGCGTCCGATCTCATTTCCTGATACATCTTCCATGCTCATTGGATAGCCCTTCTGTGGACCCAGTCTATCCGCGCAAAGATAAAGCAGCTTAGTTGGCATCGCCAAATTGGGGTCTTTGCTCGCTTCTTGGATAACGATGTCTAAGACATGATCGATCTTTGATGATTGAACTTTTGCCAATATGCTCAAAGAAGCCTTATCAGAAGCGATGTCGATTTCAAATTGATCGGCTTCGCTAAGTCGATACAAGACGTCTCGCCCCGTCCCTAAATCAATTAGTGGGCCATTGAGTTGAAGTCTGTTTCTCCCTATCGATCCTGATTGCGCAGATTGGAATAAGACCAAAAGTGCTTGGATAACGCTGCTTTTGCCCGTGCCATTGGCGCCCGCCAAAATGTTTAGATTTGCAAAGGGCAAGGAGACGCTGGGGAAGCACTTGAAATTTCGAAGAACAATCTCTCGAATCATGGTTTGAGTGCCGCATCAATTATTTGATAAGCCTTTGAAAAGCGCTTTCGCACGGGAACTATCCCTCCCGTAGCTTGGGACAAGGATTTCAAATATTCCAAATCTTTCCTTAGAGCATTGTCTAGCCCGGCGATTAACGCGTCTTTACTGCGTATTAATTTGCTTTCATCAAAATCGAGAATTGCGGTAGACCACGTTTCGAAGAGTGCTTTATTTATTGGTCCTCGCGTTGAGGCTTGTGCATTGAATTTTCTAAAGGCGTAAGGCCCAAAAATGTCATGGCAGAGACTCATCGCGCGTAGAAAATCTTCTTTCAATACGCCTACTTCTACCTCCTTAGCGGTATTCAACGTAGTCATTGCGGTCCCCAAAAAATCATTTAGGTCCGCCTTTGCGTACTTGGAATAATTGGTTCTGCGAAACGCAAAATGGCGCAGTATGCATTCACGATCATCCATTCGCTTGGGGTTAATGGAAAAATAGGTGGCCGTCTTAAATTCCTCGGAACTTGCCAAGTCCTTGAGCAATTTGGGCGCGCGTCCAGGGAATGTTGCATGGCGAATTTCCTGAGCGGTAAGTACCATTCCTCCAGTATTAATTCTGTAGAAAATTGTGAACTTAACATTCGGAGGAGTCTCTGGCCTAATGATGTACATCGTGAGCTGCGTCTCCTCTATGTCCCGTTGGCTACTGCGAGGCAGGTCGGAAAAGGTCATCCCTTCAAAATGGCGGCCAAGGAATTCCAAGCCGACAAGGCTGAATGATTTTTTGTTGAAAAACTCATCAAGTGTCGACAGGCGTTGGAGCCCGTCTACGACTACCCATTGGTTTGGCTGATTTGCATCCAAATAGAAGGCGGGTAACGGAATCTTGAGCAAGATAGATTCTATGAGTCTCGATTGGCGCGTCTTGTCCCATACGAGGTTTCTTTGAAAATCCGGATCTAGCTTGATCTCAGCCATCTCGATCTTTCGCATTGCTTGAAAGATCGACATAGGTTCGCGAACGACATTTATCTTCGAAGGATCAAATGGAATGGCGATTGCTTCGGAAGATTCGATGATCTCTTCGTCAAATTCGCTTTCGGATTGGCGCTCGGCAGTTGACACTAGGTTTCTCCTTTTCCCAAAGACCCCGAACCCACGGTTATTTGGTTGAACTTCTCAGAAGCTTAGAGAGTGGTAGAACGACAATTCGATTGTTCTCGTTGCCGCCAGCGGGCGCCCACTTTGCGCAATTGATATGTACCTGAGCATTCTACTCATCTGTCAGCTCCGTATCCATTGGGGCTGAGGAAAGTCAAGTTTGATTCAAAATCGCAGAAGCAGCGCCGGCACGACATTTTCTTCGGCCTTTAATTGTCAATCCTCGCAAGACTCGGAAAGTCACGATATGTCGATTCAAAGAGGCGAATTTAATAATCCCGAAACAATCAGGGGCGTCGGCAAGGCGTTGACGCAGGATTTATTTTCAAAGCCCGAAAAGCTTTTTTTTGTTCGCCCTCTTTTGGACGCTTGCCTGCGCAATCTCGCACGTCGAATTGTCCGAGGATTGCATTTAACGTGTGGAAAAATAAACCTTTTAGCCTATCGTGAAAGTCAAATGGCCGCATCGTTTTGCGGTGCGCTTGAAGACTGCGGTGCTGTTGTGTTGCCCGAGTGGCCGCTCTATAGAAAAGGGCGAACGGACGCTAGCGGGCATCTTGACTATTTGTTGCGGGTACCTAGGGCGCGAATTGACGAGAAATTCGCGATGCTTGTCGCGCTTGAATTGAAAATGGGATTTCATGATCCAAATTCACCCTCGAAATTTGGAAAAGTGTTGACGCGAAAATGGGATTCATGCGTTCGACAAATTACGACTGTTACTAAGAGCAATCTTGGCAAAGCCAAACATGAAAAACATGATGTTCGTCTAAAGATTGCACTTCAACTGATAAGCCTTCGTACGCCATCTCAGAAGCCGTATTGCGGTACTCGAGATCAGTTGATTGCAAATATGGTTGAGACAGGGATGGCTTTAGGTCGGGTTAAGCCCAACTGGGTTGGAGCGGTCGCATTCCACCCTGAGCGGGTGAAGGAGACGGCCAACCCTTATAACGATTCCGTGGGGAAGTTGTACCCGGGATTTGTTTTGGTTGCGAAAATCAAAAAATATTCGAATCGATAAAGTACCTGCTCCCTAATGTGACTCAGCGTAATGCCGTCAATAGGGTGTTGGTCTGTTGTACTGACCTGCTTTGAGGGCGGAGACGAGAGTTCCCGCTTTACGGCTGCACCGGCACCCAAATCTCCACCCCACCCAACCCCGTCCGCCCGTCAAACTCCTCGCCATAGCGCTCGAAGTCCGGCGCGTCGAGCGCTTCGATGCCTGACTCCGGCAACCACTTGTTCCAGATCGTGTACCAGGTGCGGCGAATCTCGGAGATGTGCTGGCGGTGGGTGAATACGGCGTAGCGTTGCGCGGCGACGCGCAGGCGGGTGAATGCGGCCGGCACGTTGGAAAAGTCCGCCACTTCCACTCCTGTCATGTAGTCGGCGTTGCCGGCGGCGTCGCTGTTGTAGAGCACGCCGTAGGCGACGCGGCCGATCTAGGGGGGATTGGGGGTGCCTCGCGGTGATGCCTGAATACCCCCGGCGGGAGCAGCTCTCTGATTGATTCCCGCCAAGATCGTTGGTGGAGGCGGCTATCGGCGGGTTGGAGTGGTCGGCTATCGCGGCCCAAGAAACCGGTCGCCATTGAAATGCATCATGTGGTCTGGTTTATCCGCGAGCCACACCTCGGTTTCCCAGGCGACATCCGCAACGTGCTTTTTGAATTCGGCGACGTCAGGAAAGGCTGACACGTAGACGAGGCCTGCGGTGCAGGCTTTGAGAATCTTGCTTAGTTCAGCCACGCGCTTGGGCGACATCGGGCCGTGAGAAGTGACGGCTTCAATCAGGAACAGCCAGTTGCGCTTGCGGTCGAGCAGGACTACGTCGGGCATTTTGTCGTGTTGGTTGAGCGGCAGGCCAATGGCTTTCATTTCGGCTTCGTAGAGCACGAGGCCTTTTTGTGCGGTGTCGCCGAGGTAGAGCAACGTCGCGCCGGGGGCGAATCTTGGGGCGAACTCCATGACGATGGCGGCTTGCACTTCATTGTGTTTGCCGGGGGAGAGCAGGAGCTTGCGGCCATCGGGGAGGGTGACGGGGACTTGCTTCAAGTCGCGGGCGGCGCTGTATTTTTCGTGCAGCGATCCGGCAGCCTTGAGAAATGCATTGCGTGCTGCGGGCCATTTTTTTGTGCCATAGGTTGTGATGGCTTGCCACGCTTCTTCGGTGAGCTTGTAGTGATTGAGGCTGGAGTTGGTGGCGAGGCCGGGGGCGTCCGGGTTGTAGAGGCAGATGCCAGCTTGGACGAATTGATGCAGTACTTGGCGCCTGAAGGATTCGCGCGAGTTTTCGGCGTAGGGGTTGCCGAGCACGCTGCCTACGTAGTCCATGATGCCTTTGCGGATGGTGTGGCTGTCGCGCGTGGCTTTGTTCCACGGCACTTTGTCGCTGACGCGTGCGAGGGCCATCAGCGTGAGGCCCGAAATCTTGTTGGCTTGTTTGGGCGGCATGCCCAAGTCGAGCAGGATGGCCCTAGCTTCGGCGAGGCGGTCAGGCAATCTCGCGCTCCCGGCTTGCTGTTAAACGCTCAACCATTTCGTCGAGTTCGGCAAGTGTTTTGCTGTGCATGGCTTCTCTGCCGATGGCGCGAATCGCTTCGAGCGGCGGCAGTGGCATGGCGCGAATTTCCGTGGCGCTCACTTGTGTGTTGCCGTTGGTGGAACGAAACCACGCGTCGATTAAGTGGCTGTTGAGCAAGGCAGCGAGGCCGTAGATTTCTTCGGCGCTAAGAGTGCCTTTGGGTTTGTGAATGTAGTTGAGATGGTTTTCGAGGCCGACGTGGGCGAAGGGGAGGTCTTCGCTCAGAATCGGCGCGACCATGAGGCGGCGCGCCTGCTCTTTGGGGGAGAAGCGGCGCATCAGCACGTAATTTTTGTTGGGCAGCACGATGGCGGCGCTGTCCGCACAGTCGCGCAGGTATTGCGCCTTGCGGGTGGCGGCGGGCCATGTGGTGAGCATGCACTGGACGTTTTGCATCCACAGTAAGGGGATGGCATCTGGCGTCGATTCGTTGAGGATGGCTTCGGTAGCGCGGAATGGGACGACCGGGCCGGGGGAGATGTCCCAGCCGTAGCGGTGCAGATTGCCGCTCCAGTGGCGCAGGCGTTTGAAGACGGCCACCTCTTCGTTGGTCGAGGGGATGCACAGCACTTTGTCTTTGGAGTGGATGTCGAGCACTTCGTCGAGCGGCAGGCGGAATACTTCGGGCTTTGATAAGTCTGAAACGCCCTGGCTGGTGGTGACGACGAATTCGGGCTGATCGACGTCGCTGGTCTTGCTCCAGCCGGGCTGCTTGGCGGCGACGAAGATCACATTCTCTTGCAGCACTTCGTCTTCGGCGAATGCATCTTGGCGTGAGTGGAAGACGTGGACTGATTCGGGGCGCACTTCGGCGAAGAAGCGCTCGCGGAACAGGCGGAAATATTGGCCGCTGGCGAATGAGCGCGGCACGATGAAGGCGAGACGCCCGCCGGGTGCGAGCGTTGCCGCGCCGATGGCCATGAAGAAGCCGTAGATGTTGGGTTGGCCGTGGACAACTGAAGCACAGGCGAGCGCTTGAGGCGCGTCTTTGGCGAGTTTGAAATACGGCGGGTTGGAGATGATGAGATCGTACCGCTCGCCGCACTGCTCGTTCATGCCAAACAATCCCGCGTCCAGCGCCGGTGCATTGGTCAGCACGTAGTCATCGAATCTCAATGTTGTGACTAGCGCGATGCTTTTGTTGGCTAGCCATTGCTTGAGCGTGACCAACACTTCGTTGAGCGCGGGTTCAAAGGCGCGGTCAATCTCAAACAGCGTCAACTCAATCGTGGATGGCGGGTTATCGCACACTGCGAGCGCCTCACAGACGGCGCACGCCAAGATGCCCGCGCCGGCTGCTGGCTCAAGTACTCTCACTGTCTTGCCGAAACCGCCCGCAACCAATCGCTTTGCGGTCAGCCGCGCGATGGCGGCTGGCGTCATGAACTGCCCCAGGTCTTTTTGCGCTGCCTTTCCTGCGGAGTCAGTGACGTTGCGACCGAGGCTGCTGGCAATGTCGATTAGGGTCATGGCTGCATTCTAGCTGCGGATCGGAGAGTGAAGCGGGCTGAATATGGATACAGTATAACGCCCCGTGCAGCCAAGGCATCCTTCGCTCACCTCTTCACCGGCACCCAAATCTCCACCCCACCCAACCCCGTCCGCCCGTCAAACTCCTCGCCGCATTGCCCAAAGCGGCGCTCAAAGGCCGGCGCGTCGAGCGCTTCGATGCCTTCGTCACTTGCAAGCTGCGGCAGCCACTTGTTCCAGATCGTGTACCAGGTGCGGCGAATCTCGGAGATGTGCTGGCGGTGGGTGAACACGGCGTAGCGTTGCGCGGCGACGCGCAGGCGGGTGAAGGCGGCCGGCACGTTGGAGAAATCCGCCACTTCCACTCCTGTCATGTAGTCGGCGTTGCCGGCGTCGTCGCCGTTGAAGAGCACGCCGTAGGCGACGCGGCCGGTCTGGCCGGGCACGTGGCCGCCGTTTCCAGAAAGATGCGGCGCGAAGCGCTGCCATTGCGCGGGGATCGCCGCGCTCGCTTCAACGCCGTAGCGTTCGACCAGGCCCGCCAGCAGCAGGGCGCGGCCGTCTTCGAAGCGCGGGGGCTCCAAGGTGGTCAACAGGGTTTCGTCCATTCTGATCGGCTCCACGAGGTTGAGGTGTTGCACATGGCCCTGCGCGCGGACGGCTTCGGGGGTGAGGCCGAAGTGGTCCTCCGTTTGGCTGTGAAGCGGCGCGGGTGAATGCCCTCATTGACCATACGGGGAGCCGTAGCCGGCCTGTAGTGCCAGCGCCAGGATGTCGGGGGCGCCGCTGGCCAGGGCGCGCGCCGCTTCAGTGAGGCGCCGGCTGCGCAAATACTTCACCAGCGGCATGCCGGCACCGAGACCGAATGCGCGGGTGAGGTGAAAGCGCGATACCCCGGCCATCTGCGCCACGCGGTCGAGCGTGAGCTCTTCGTTGAAGTGCGTTTCGATGTGCCAGAGGGCGCGGCCGAAAGGAGTGATGCGGGGCGTCATGCGGTGCGGCTCCGTTGAGGTGGAGCGGACTTTAGCAACGCTGATTTAAGCGCATTTGATGGTTATTGCGCTTAGGGTGGGGTGGCTGGAAAGGCTTGGTGGGGGCGGGTTTCAGGCAGGAAGCGGCCAGGAGCGTTGGTGGGAGCGATTCACTGACTTATATCCGTTCTGCCCAATACCCGGGTTCACGGCTGTTATGCGCCACCGCGACAACAAAGGCCGTATCGCCTTCGATGACGTAGAGCAGCGTAAACGGAAATATTTTTGTCAAAACGCGACGAACCGAGCCGCTGACGATCCGCCAGCGTTGCGGGTCTTGAATGATCTGATCGAAGCCGGCATTGACTGCATCGATGAACCGGCCGGCCAGTTCCGGTCTGATTGCCGCGTAGTGGCGCACGGCGTCATCGAAATCCTGCTTCGCTCCGGAGTGGAGCCTTATCTTCATCGGCACTTATCGGCCAATGGAGCGACGCGCCTCACTGAGGACTTCTTCGGCAGAATAGGTTTTCGCGGTGCCGGCGCGAATTTCATCCGCGCGGCGCTGCGCAAGATTGATCCAAGCCTGATCGACATCCGTCAGCGGTGCGGCGTCGAGGCTCTCGACCATCAGGTCCGCAAGACGGGCGCGCTCCAGCGTCGACAGGGCCATGGCCTTGCTGCTCAACTCGTCGAATATTGCGCTCATGCTGCTCTCCCGGGGGCCGTGCTCGTCAATATCTTACGCCTTCACCGGCACCCAAATCTCCACCCCACCCAACCCGGTCCGCCCGTCAAACTCCTCGCCGCATTGACCAAAGCGGCGCTCGAAGTCCGGGGCATCGAGCGCTTCGATGCCTTCATCACGTACAAGCCGCGGCAGCCACTTGTTCCAAATCGTGTACCAGGTGCGGCGAATCCCGGAGATGTGCTGGCGGTGGGTGAACACAGCGTAGCGTTGCGCGGCGACACGCAGGCGGGTGAAGGCGGTCGGCAGGTTGAAGAAGTTCGCCACTTCGACTCCTCGTCGAGCGTGAGCTCTTCGTTGAAGTGCGTTTCGATGTGCCAGAGGGCGCGGCCGAAGGGCGTCATGCGGTGCAGCTCCGTTGGGGTGGAGCGGACTTTAGCAACGCTGATTTAAGCGCATTTGATGGTTCTTACGCTTGGGGTGGGGCGGCAATCGGTTGGGGTGGGGGCTAGAGAGGCTTGGTGGGGGCGGGTTTCAGGTGAGTATTGGCCGAGGGCGTTGGTGGGAGCGCCTATTCCGCATTTCTTTCGTCAGCCGCTTGCGGCAGTGTTGGCAACCGATTTCACGGCCCCTGACGCGGGCAACCCCCGCGCCACCCACACGCCCACCACGTTGACGCCGGCCGCGATCATCATTGCCGCCGCATAGCCCTGGGTGCGATCAAATAGCCAGCCGGCCAGCACCGGCAGACTGAGCGCAGCGATACACCACGCAACATACATGCGGCTGGCGATGTAGCCAAACAGGTTGCGGTGCCAGTAGCGCGAGATCGCTCCCGCTGTGAGGCCGGAAACAAAGCCGTAGCCCATGCCGATCATCGCCAACCCGGCCACCGAGACCAGCGGCCCCGGCCACATGAGCAGCAGCAGTGCGCCGGTGAGAGACCACAGGTGTGCGCCGCACGCCACCTGCGGCACGGCAAAGCGGTCGACCAGCGCGCCGCCGCCGGTGCGTGCTGCGGCAATCGCACCGGTAATGAAGGTGGTGGCGCCCAGCGCCAGTGCGGATTGGCCGCCATAGGCCTGCACGATGCCGGCGGCCTGGCTCAACACCGTGAGGCCAGCGGCAGCCGCGAGAAAAAACACGGTGAACAGGCGCAGGAAGATTGGCCGTTCGGTGATGCCGCCTTCCGCATTGGGCGCGCCGGGTTCGTGCACCTGGATGCCGGCCGCGTGCAGCATGAAGGCGGCAATCGCCCCGGCAATCAGGATCGTGGCCGCCAGCCCGCCCAGCGTGGCGCGCAGGCCAAAGGCGCCGATGGCCCAGCCAAATAGGGGTGCCCCCAGCATCGCACCGAGGGGATACAAGGCCACCAGATAGCCATTGACCAGCCCGCTGGTGGTCTCGGAGGTCTGGTTGACGGCCTGCTGTGCGAGCACAAAGCAGATGCCGCCACCGACGCCGTAGATCAGCCCGTAGCCGACGAGGAGTTGCACGAAGCCGCTGGCAGTGGCCATGATGACAAGGCCAGTCGCACTGGCGAGGCATGAGGCCAGCACCAGCACTGCGGGCGGCAGGGCGCGATACAGGCGCGGCCCCATCAGCATGCCCACCGTGAGCGTGATGGTGGCGAGGCCAAATACCAGCGACATTTGCGCGCGCGACACGCCGAGCAGCGCCTCCATCGGCTTCAAAAAAACGCTGAAGGCGTAGATGGTGCCGAAGGGCAGGTTGAGGATGGTGGCGGCCGTGAGCGCCACCGCTAGCCGTTGTCTGTTCGTCATCATTGCCTGGCGCACTATACTGGGTGTTGCTGCGCTGCGGATTGCGTCGCAACCTGATTGGCGCTACCCTCGAATGGCGTCACGCTCGTTTGCATGCCGTGCGGGCTTGCCCGATCCGCGCGTGCCGACGCGATGGAGGTTTGCCATGGCACCGAACGACGTGTTCCACAAAACGGCCAAAGGCAGCGCCGAGATCGCGGCGCGCTCGATCAAGCTGGCACCGATGACGCGCATGGCGATGGTAATCATCGATGGCGTCAAGCCGTTTTCGGATCTGTGCAGCAAGCTCGGCGGAGAGGCGGCAGCGCAGGCGGCGATCACCGAGTTGCTTGGCCATGGCCTGATTGCATTGTCGGCTGTGGCCGACGCGTCCGCCCCCATCGCGGGCGCTGCTGTCCCTGCTTCACCCGCGCCCGCGGCGTCCATGTCTTTTGAACAATTGCGCCAATGGACCTCACACGCCGCTTCGAAGGCGATGGGGCCCATGGGCGACGACTACTGCCTGCGCATTGAGCGTGCGAAAAACCTCGAAGAACTGAATGCGGCTGCCGAACGCGCGCGCAATGCCATCGACATGATTACCAATGTGCGCGCACGTTCCGGGTCGTTCTGGGAAGACTACGAAAGAAATCGCGGCTGAAGCAAAGATTCAGCGCGTCGCGCCGCCCAACATGCGCCGCTCAACGTGGCGCACCATCAGTCCCGACACCACGATGATGGCGCTGGTCGCCAGCAGCAGCCAGAGCATGTTGTTCCAGGCCAGCGCGCCACCCTGCGTGCTGGTCGCCGCACTGGCTACCGAGTTGCCCACGGTGCCACCCACTACGGCGGTGACCAGCAAGGGGCTCACGAACTGGCCCATGTTGGAGCCCTGATTGATCATGCCCTGCACCGTGCCGACCTGGGCCGGGCTGGTCGCGTGAATTTGCACCGCCGACATGACTGAACCGGGCAGCACGCCGACCCCAAACGAAAACGCCACGCAGGCGAGATAGCGTAATGCGTCGGGCAGTGCCGGAGAAAAGATCAGCGCGGCGGTAATGGCAGTGGCCACGCCGGCGATGCAGATGTTGGTGCCGCGCGCCACGCCGCGCTGCATCAGCACGCCGCCGAGCAGGTTGCCGGGGATATTGACCGCGACCATCAGGGCGGTGAGGAGCGATGCGGTCAGCAGCGGCGTCTGGCGCTCGCCTACCATGAAGGTCGGCAGCCAGACCATGATGGCGTAGAAGTTGAACGCATAGCAGCCGAACGCGAGCGAAATCCACCACGGGCCGGCCTTGCCCAGCGGCGCGGCGCTGGCGCGCCAGGAAGCGGCCGCACTCACGGTGGCCGGTGCAGCGGCGCGCGAGGTGGCGTCAGCCGTTGCGCTCGATACTGTGGTCGAAGCCGTGACTGGGGCGGGCCCCGAGGGGCTCACTGAGGCGGCGACCCCGCCGGCCGCAGCGTAGTCACGCCGCCGCAGCCACAGCAGCGCGATGGCGGCGAGCGCGAACAGCGCCGTCACGCCCCACAGCGCACGCCAGCCGTACGCGGCGATCAACAGCGGTGCGAGCAGCATGCCCAGGGTGGTGCCGGTAGGCATGTAGGCGCCCCAGAAACTGAATACGCGCTTGCGGTCGGCATCCACGGTGGCCAGCATCAGCAATCCCGGCGCCGCGACCACGATGCACAGGAAGCCGACCCCTTCGAGAAAGCGGCTGGCCAACAAGAGGCTGGCGCCCGAGGCATCGCTGCCGGAGGCAAACATACCCGCTACGGCGCCAAGCAGCATGGCCACGCAACCGGTCACGCACAGGCGCCAGGCGCCGGCACGCGCGGCGATCAGGCCCATGAAGATCGACGCGACCACACCGAGCGTATTGAACATCGACACCATCCATGCCGACTGGCCGAGCGAGAGATGGAACTCGGCGCGCAGCACCGGGATCGCCGGCGGCAGCTTGCCGATATAAATCGCTGCCATGATCCCAAGGAGAAGCGCTGTAACAGCGGCTTTCCAGTTGGTGTGCTTCAACATCCTCTTCCACCAAGGGTTTGGGAGGAGGGGTCGTTGAGCTTTTGCGGCGACCGCCGGAAGGTGCTGCTTGCCATGGCACGGCACCGCCATGCGGTGCAAAAAAATCGGGAGGCGCGATTATGCGGCATGCCTTGCCGCAGTACGCCGCCAGGCAGCGCGGGCAGCACCCACACATCGAGTACGAGCGGTGCGCTGCAGCGCGGCGGTGCCTGAGCCGGGATCAGTTCAGCGTGGGGGCCAGCGCACCGGCATCAAAACCCGATGCTGCGCCGCTTCGCGTGCGGGTCGCGAATGTCCTCGACCGTGACGGCACTGCGCCCGGCCAGTTTGGCGCTGCCGAAGGCCTGGCCGAGCAGGCGGCGCATTTCGCGCGGGCCGTTGGCGGCCAGCTTGTCCTGCACCTTCGCATCGAGCTGCTCCGGAAACTGCGCGCCCCACTCATGGCTATCGCGGATTTCCTTGTAGATCGAGCGCGCGATGCGGCAGGCAGCATCGTGATCGGGCGCTTCGATGTGATACACGTTCATGCGGTTGAGCAGCGGCTCGGGGATGCGTGCCTCGTCGTTGGCCGTCGCCATCCACACCACGTCGGAGGCATCGATCGGCAACTCGATGAATTCGTCGATGAATTCGGCTGCCGTGTCGTGCTCGAGCAGGCTGTAGAGCGCGCCGAGCGGATCATAGGCGCCGTCGCCCGAGGCCTTGTCGATCTCGTCGATCACCATCACCGGGTTGGCGTATTCACCGTGCAGGAACTGCTCGAACACCTTGCCCGGCTTGGCGTTTTTCCACTGTGACGACGCACCGCCGATGATCCAGCCCGCAGTGAGCGAACTCATCGAGATGAAACCGAAACCGGTGCCAAGCAGGCTGGAGATGCGCTTGGCGAAGTGGGTCTTGCCAATGCCGGGGTCGCCGAGCAGCAGCATCGGCGTCAACTCCAGCCGGTCGCGGCTATCGACACAGAGCGCAAGCTGGCGCTTGATATCGTCGAGCACTTCGCCGAAGTTGGGCAGGTCTTCGTACAGATCATTCATCTCGGGCAGGCCCGAGGGCTTGACGGCGAAGCGCTCGCCGCCGGCGCGCAGCATCTTTTGGTAGGTGTCGCGCAGCGCGTCGTTCTGGCCCGAGACCTCGCCGAGCGCGCGATCAACCTTTTTGACGTCGTAGACCTGCTTCATGCCCGCAATCGGTATGTTTAGCGGCTTGAAGGGAACCGGAAGTGCGATTTCGCTCATGGCGGCCTCACCTTTCTGTCTGTCCGAGTGCAGCTTGTGCAGGATCATCGACAATTGATTTAACTCCTCTGCTTTGATTGCGTTGACGTGAAAAGATAGACAAAGACGCGCCAATACGCAAACCAGCAGTCTCACGGGTTGGCTGCCAGGCTGGCCACCAGCACGCGGTGTGCGCAGATTTAATCTGGTGCGCGCCGCATCAGAATCGTGCGCGACGCCACTCCGCGCGCGGCAACCCGATTGCGGCGCCGGGCTGCGCAGCGCGTGGGATAATTACTGCATGAATTCACACCCCATGCGTGCGCTGCCCGCAAACCGTTGGTGGACAAGGCTTATAGCCGCATGCCTGTTTATACCGACCACGCAGTGCATGCCGGCATTGGCACAGCAGGCCGCTGCCGACATCGAGGCTCCGCTGCCCGCCGGCTTGCCTGCCGCGGTCGCCAACGCGGTGCGCGCCGCCAAGCTGCCCCCTTCGTCAGTCGGTTTTTTTGTGCAGGACGTGACTGCCTCCAAACCCGCGCTCACGCTCAATCCCGATAAGGCGATGAACCCGGCCTCGGTGATGAAGCTCGTCACCACTTATTCCGCGCTGGAATTGCTCGGCCCAAGCTATGTCTGGAAGACCGGCTTCTACGCCAACGGCCCCGTGCGCGGCGATGTGCTTGACGGTGACCTCATCATCAAGGGCTCGGGCGATCCGAAGCTGTCGCAAGAGAAGTTGTGGCTGGCGCTCAAGGCGGTGCGCGCGCGCGGGGTGCGCGAAATACGCGGCAACATCGTGCTCGAGCGCAGCGCGTTTGATGCAAATGGCTATGACGCGGCCAAGTTTGATGGTGACCCACTGCGTGCCTACAACGCCGGGCCGGATGCGCTGCTGATCAACTTCAAGGCGTTCGCGCTCACGTTTACGCCGGACGAGAACGCGGGCACGGTGGTCGTCACCTCCGAGCCGCGCGGCGTGCCGGTGCGCGCGAACGTGACTTTGAGCAAGGGTGCGTGCGCCGAGTTTCGCGCGTATCCGGTCAAGGCCAAGATTGATGCGGCGGCGATTCAACTGAACGGCTCTTACGCATTGGCGTGCGGCGTGAAGACCTGGTGGCTGCATCCTTACGAGCTCACGCACATCCAATACGCTGCCGCCGTGTTGCGTCAACTCTGGCTGGAGGTGGGGGGTGAATTCAAGGGTGAGGTGCGCGACGGCGCGCTGCCGCCGGGCGCGCGTCTGCTCTATGAAGCGGACTCGGAGAGCCTCGCCGAGATCACGCGCGACATCAACAAGTTTTCCAACAATGTGATGGCGCGCCAGGTGTTTCTCACCGTGAGTGGCGAGACGCTGAAAATCGCGGCGAGTGCGGAGCGCTCGGCACGCGCGATCAAGACTTGGCTCGCCGAGAAGAAAATTGGCGGCGATGAATTGGTGATGGAGAATGGTTCGGGCCTGTCGCGCATCGAGCGCATTTCAGCGGGTACGCTCGGGCGCATGCTGGTCGCAGCGTATCGCAGCCCGGTAATGCCCGAATTCATGTCGTCGATGCCGCTGGTGGCGTACGACGGCACCATGCGCCGCCGCCTCAAGACGCGCGATGTCGCAGGGCAGGCACATGTCAAGACCGGCTCGCTCAATGACGTGCGCTCGATTGGCGGCTATGTGCTGTCAGCGTCGGGCCGGCGCTATGCCGTGGTGTTGATGGTCAACCACGGCAACGCCGGTGCGTCGCAAGCGGCGCAGGACGCGCTCTTGCAATGGGTGTACGCCGAGGGTTGAGCCGGCGTGTGGCACGCCGTTTGGTTGGCGGCGGCTATGGGCGTGCGCTGCATGCCTGGTTGCGGTGGGCGCGCTGGAGAGATATCTTGAAGACCCGCTCCCGGAGCGGGTTTCAGCGGTCTGTCTCACTTCAACGTCATCACGGCGCATGACGACACGGCGCATCGCCCATCTCGACATGGATGCGTTTTACGCGTCGGTCGAGCTGCTGCGCCGGCCAGATCTTGCGGGTCAACCCGTCGCTATCGGCGGGCGCGGCGACCCCACGCGGCGCGGCGTGGTGACCACCGCGACTTACGCGGCGCGTGCGTTCGGCATTCACTCTGGCATGGCGCTGAAAATTGCGCTCGAGCTGTGTCCGCATTGCGTGTTTCTGCCGGTTGATTTTGATGAGTACCGCAAATATTCGCGCTTGTTCAAGGCAGCGATTGCCGAAGTCACACCGGTGATTGAAGATCGCGGCATCGATGAGGTTTACATTGATCTCACCGATGAACCTGGCGACTCCCTCATGCTGGCGCAGCGCGTCAAGGACAGCGTGCAGCGCGCGACGGGCCTCACTTGCTCGATTGCGGTAGCACCCAACAAGCTGCTTGCGAAAATCGGCTCGGAGCTCGACAAGCCCGATGGCTTGACGATTCTCGAAGCGGGTGATCTGGAATCGCGCATCTGGCCACTGCCGGCCAAGCGCATCAATGGCGTCGGCCCCAAGGCCAATGAGAAGCTCGCGTTGCTGAACATCCGCAGCATCGGTGATCTGGCGAAAGAGACGTCAGAATTTTTGATGCGCCATTTCGGCAAGAACTATGGCGCCTGGCTGCACGCCTGCGCACATGGGCGCGACGAGCGACCGGTGGTGACGCATTCCGAGCCGAAGTCGCGCTCGCGCGAGACCACGTTCCAGCACGATACGCGCGAATGGAACGAGATCGCCGGCGTACTGGTACAACTGTGCAAGCAGTTGAGCGAAGACCTGCAGCGGCGCGGCTATCAAAGCCGCACCATCGGCGTGAAGCTACGCTACAACAATTTTCAGATCGTGACGCGGGACAACACGCTTGAGCACGCGACCTTTGATGCGCTGACAATACGCAAGGCCGCGTTTGAAGCGCTGGCGCGCGTGGCACCGAACCGGATGCTGGCCCGGCCGATACGGCTCATTGGCGTGCGGGCGGGATCGCTGGTGCGCGAGGGGGAGGACGAGGCGCTGGCCGCGCACACGGCGCGCGGGGTATCACTGCCCTTGTTCTAGCGGTTTCAATTTTTGTTCAAACCGTATTGATATGGCCGCCAGCACCACCACCGGTAAGCGCCCCAGTTCAAGTCACGCTCGCGCAGCACTGCCACTCTCCAACAACTCTATTCCCTTGAGGCTGATGGCGGCCCCCAGGCGATTGACCGTCACCACCCCGAGAGCAGCCATGCGGCGCAGGCGCGGCTGCACGATGCCCCGTAGCTCCGCATCCGGGTAAGCCATGGCTGCGGGGAAGACGAGGCGCGCGATTTCAGCGGTCTCGCGGCGGCGCTCGGAGCGCGCGTACAGCGCTTCGAGAATGCGGCGCTGGATCTGGTCGAGACGAATGGCTGCGATGGAGAGGGATTCGGCAAACATGGTGATTGGGCAGGGGCTGGTTGAACGCGGTGACTGTAGTTGGGTAGCCTAGCGATTGTGTGCTGCCGTCATCGCGGGAGATGACAGTTATTTGGGCCACTCTTCGCAGTTTGCAATCTTTTGGCCGCGGCTCTGATCTTGAGCTCGCTGGGGAGTCCGCTGGGAAGTCCGATTGCGTGTCTGCTCGCGTGTCTGCTTGCGCCTACAGTCGTGGCCGCATCAGGCATACTCGCCATTGATGACTACCCCACTCGATGCCGAAGCTGTGATCGCTGCCACCCGTGACTGGGTGGACAAGGCGGTGATCGGTCTTAACCTTTGCCCATTTGCCAAGGCGGTTCAGATTAAGGGGCAGGTGCGCTACGTCGTCAGCGGGGCTGCGGACGACGACGCGCTGCTACGTGAGTTCACCGCTGAACTTGAATCGCTGCGCGATGCTGACCCGGCCGACATTGACACCACATTGCTGATCCATCCGTACGTGCTCGGTGATTTTCTCGACTACAACGCTTTTCTTGATGTGGCCGATGCGGCGGTGGAGGCGCTGGGGCTGGAGGGTATTTTGCAAGTGGCGAGTTTTCATCCGGACTATCAGTTCGCCGGCACCGCGCCAGACGACATAGAAAATTTCACCAACCGCTCGCCCTACCCAACGCTGCACTTGTTGCGTGAGGCCAGTGTCGAGCGCGCTGTTGCGGCGTTTCCGGAAGCGGCGGACATTTTTGAGACCAACATGCAAACACTGGACAAGCTTGGCATCGCGGGCTGGCGGGCGTTGGGGTTGGCGCAGCGCGCAAAATAAATAGGCGTCCGCATGTCTCTATCGTTTCACAGTCGTTTAGTTGCTGTTCCGCACTTGTTTCGTGCTTTTTCGGCACTTGTGCGGCTTTCATTCCGCACTTATTTAACGGAGAACACCATGCATTGCCTCAAAACCCTTGCTGTGTGCGGCTTTGCGGCCGTCGCCGCCCTGACAGCCGGCCTCGCGCAGGCGCAAGACTTTCCATCCAAGCCGATTCGCCTGGTCGTTCCTTTTGCCACCGGCGGTGTGACCGACACGTCAGCGCGTGTGTTGTCGGACAAGCTGTCGCGCCTGATCGGGCAGCAGGTGATCGTGGAGAACCGCCCTGGCGGATCGGGTAACCCAGGCACGCAGTACGTTGCGCAATCGGCACCCGATGGCTACACCCTGCTGCTGGCGTTCGACGGCACCATGGTGATCAATCCGTTTGTTTTTCCAAAAATTCCGTTTGATACGGTGAAGGATTTTCAGCCGGTGACCAAACTCGGTGATGCGGCGTTGGTGCTGGTGGCGCATCCCTCGCTCGCGGTGAAGAACTTCAGCGAGTTGATGGCGTATTCAAAGGCCAATCCCGGCAAGCTGTCGTTTGGCCATTCCGGCACAGGCGGGACAACGCATGTCGCGGGGGAATTGCTCAAGCAGCGCACCGGCCTCGACATGACGCATATCCCTTACAAGAGCGGCGGGCAGGCGGTGATCGATGCGATTGGCGGGCAGGTGCCGCTCGCTTACTCGGCAGTGGCCGGTGCCCAGGCGCACATCAAGACTGGCAAGCTGGTGCCGGTTGGCGTGTCTTCGCTCAAACGCATTGGCTCCCTGCCCGACGTGCCGACGTTCAGCGAGCAGGGCGTCGCCGGCTTTGAAGCGGTGTCCTGGGTCGGCATTCTGGCGCCGGCCAGAACACCCAAACCAGTGATCGACCGGCTGCATCGCGACATCACCGCCGCGCTTAAAGAGAATGATCTGCGCGAGCGCTTTGCCACGCTGGGGATTGATCCGGTGGGCAATACGCCGGATCAGTTTGCCGAGCAGATCAAGAGTGATCTGGCGCGCTGGGGCAAGGTGGTGGAGCAGGCGAAGATTCGCGTGGATTGAAACTTCACAACTACGCGCGCACCGGTTTCGGGCACACCATCAGGAACGCATCGCACGCGACTCGCTACGGCACGACTTGTTGCGAAGACGATGCTCTCCAGATTCAGAGGGCCTCCTAGTTGACCGCTGCTGCGTTGGCTGCGTCGCTCGCCTTGGCCGCCCTCGCGACAGACATTCGTCGCCGCTTCCGCTTCAGATTTCTTCCACAGCAAACAGGCGCCGGTGCTCGCGCATCGCGTAACGGTCGGTCATGCCGGAGATATAGTCGGCCACTGCACGCGCACGATCGGCTTCGGCCTTGGCCTGATACTGCGGCGGCATCAGACGTGCATCGGAGATAAATGCTTCAAACAACTCACGCACGATGCGCCGCCCTTTGGTGCTCATGCGTTGCACGAGGTAGTGCTGGTACAGCGCATCGCGCAAGAAGCGCTTCAAGGTGAGCGACTCAGCTTCCACCTCGGCGCTAAAGGTAATCATCGCCGGTTGATGGCGCACTTCATCTACTGAGCCGGGCAGCGCTGCGTCGATCTTCGCCTGACTCGCGCGCACGAGATCGAGCACGAGAGTGTTGATCATGCGGCGCACGGTTTCGTTGATGCGGCGGCGCTCGGAAGCGTAGGGGTACAGGCGCTGTGCAATTTCCCAATGGCGCCTGAACAGCGGCACGTCGAGCAGTTGCGCAGGCGTGATTAACTCACTGCGCAGGCCATCATCGACATCGTGGTTGTTGTATGCAATTTCGTCGGCGAAGTTGGCGAGCTGCGCTTCCAGTGAGGGTTGGGTATTGTCGAGAAAGCGCTGGCCGACATCGCCGAGCGTGGCCGCCACGGTGGCGCTGCAATGCTTGAGGATGCCTTCGCGTGTCTCGAAGGTGAGGTTGAGACCGTCAAACGCGCCATAGCGTTCTTCGAGCACATCGACCACGCGCAGAGATTGCAGGTTGTGCTCGAAGCCGCCGAAGGCGCGCATGCAGTCGTTGAGCGCGTCTTGGCCGGCGTGGCCGAAGGGCGTGTGGCCAAGGTCGTGGGCGAGGGAAATGGCTTCGACCAACTCTTCGTTGAGATGCAGTTGGCGTGCGATGGAGCGTGCCAGTTGCGCGACCTCGATGGAATGCGTGAGACGGGTGCGAAACAGGTCACCCTCATGATTGACGAACACCTGTGTCTTGTATTCGAGGCGGCGAAACGCGTTGGCATGCACGATGCGGTCACGGTCGCGGCCGAACTCGGTGCGGCCCACAGCGGCGTCTTCAGGTAAACGGCGCCCGCGCGAGGTGTCGCCATGCGCCGCGTAGGGGGCGAGGCCGTGTTCGCTCATGATTGCCTGTGTTTTGTCATGGTTGCCCGTGATGGCTCATGTTTGCCGGGATTCGATGTGCGCTTCGAGTACCGGCAGCACTTGTGCGTCCGGCACTGCTGCGACGAACGCCGCGCCGAGTGATTTGAGCAATACGTAGCGGATGGTGCCGGCATCGGCTTTTTTGTCTACGCGCATGAGGTCGAGATAGCGTGCACTGTCGAGAGGGGGCAGGGTGACTGGCAAGCCGGCGCGTTTCACGAGCGCTTTGACTCGACCCGAGTCCGCCTGGCTAATGTGTCCGAGGTCAGCTGACAGCGCAGCCGCTACGACCATCCCTGCCGCAACGGCTTCGCCGTGTAGCCACATACCGTAGCCGATGCCCGCCTCGATGGCGTGGCCGAAGGTGTGGCCGAGATTGAGCCAGGCGCGGATGCCGCTTTCGCGCTCATCCTGCGCAACAATTTCTGCCTTGATTTCGCAGGAGCGCCAGATGGCGTGCGTCAGTGCGATGGGGTCACGCGCGGCAAGCTTGCCGAGATTGTCCTCAAGCCAGGCGAGAAATACGGCGTCGTAGATGAAACCATATTTGATGACTTCGGCGAGGCCGGAACGAAATTCGCGTTCCGGCAGTGTGGTGAGCGTGGCAGTATCGATCACCACTTGTTGCGGCTGGTAGAACGCGCCGATCATGTTCTTACCGAGTGGGTGGTTGATGGCGGTCTTGCCACCGACAGATGAATCGACCTGCGCGAGCAATGTGGTCGGCACCTGGACGAACGGCACACCGCGTTGATAGGTCGCAGCGGCAAATCCCGTCATGTCACCGATCACGCCGCCACCGAGCGCTACCAGAGTCGTCTTGCGGTCGCAGTGTGCTGCGAGCAGCGCGTCGTAAATCAGGTTTAGCGTTTGCCAGTTTTTGTGTGCTTCGCCATCCGGCAGCACGATTGGCAGCAGGCGCTTGCCCGCTTGGGTGAGCGCGTGGGTGAGCCGTTCCAGCAGAAGAGGGGCGATGCGATCACTGGTCACCACCACAACCGTTTGGCTCTTGACGGTGGCCCAAATAGACGCGTCATCGAGCAGACCGGCGCCGATCAGAATCGGGTAGGACCGCTCGCCTAGACTGACGCGCAATTCGCTTCGTGGTGCGTAGTGGGCGTGTTGGCTGGTGTGATCCATGAGTCTCGCAATTGTTGTTCAATCCGGCCTGCCAGCAGGCGCGGGCTTTGGCGGCCGGTATCCACTACCAGGTGGGCTGTTTCACGATACAGGGGGTCGCGCACACCATAGAGTTCAGCGAGGCGCGCAAGGGGATCAGCAGCACGTAGCAGAGGACGGTTTTGGTCGTGGCGCGTGCGCTGCCACAGATCGGCTGGTTGGGCGTGCAGGTAAATGACGACGCCGCAGGCATGCAGGGTAGTGCGGCTGGCGGCGTGCAGGATGGCGCCGCCGCCGGTAGCGATCACTAGTTCGCTGCGCCCGGCCAATTCGGCAATTACCTTGGCTTCGCGCGCGCGAAATCCTGATTCACCTTCGATCTCGAAAATGACCGGCACCTTGACACCCGTCAGTGCCTCAATCTCATGATCCGAGTCAACGAACGTGCGCGCGAACGCCTTGGCCAGCAAGCGGCCAATAGTGGTCTTGCCGGCACCCATCAGGCCCACCAGAACGAGATTGTTCATTGTGGAAGTTTATCAGCGCGATTCGCAGCGGCTTGTAGAATTCTGTACGAATGAGGCGAAAAAAAACCGGGCTGTTGGCCCGGTCTCATTGCGCGTTTGGGTTCAACGCACGCTCAGACGGTCACTCACGACGCGCGGGGTAATGAATACGAGTAGTTCTGTCTTGTCGTTGGTGCGCGCACTGTTGCGGAATAGATTGCCAAACACAGGCAGATCACCGAAGAATGGCACTTTCGTCAAGGTATCGCGCTCGTTTTGGGTGTAGATGCCGCCGATAACCACAGTGCCGCCGTTGTCGACCAGAACTTGCGTTTTCACATTTTTAGTGTCAATCGCAAAGCCTGCTGTCGTTACCTGACCCACTGAGTCCTTGTTAACCTGCACATCCATGATCACATTGCCTTCAGGTGTGATTTGCGGCTTGACCTTCAGACTCAGATTGGCTTTGCGAAATGTGACAGAGGTAGCACCACTACTCGTGGCAGCCTGGTACGGCAGTTCTGTACCTTGTTCTATGGTTGCTTCAATCTGATCTGCGGTAAGAACTCTTGGGCTGGAAATGATTTTGCCTTTCCCATCGGCCTCCAGCGCGGTCAATTCCAAGTTGATAAATTTAGTTAGCGACCGGTTCGCCAAGGTAACGGCTACGGTGCCAGCGTTGATTCCGTTCAATCCATTGGCAGCGCCACTAAAACTTAGCGTGTCGGCAATGGTTGGTGTGCCTGTCACCTGCGTGCCCGCACCCACCGCCTGGGTGACTGCTGACAGATTGCCGCCGACAAATGCCTGGGTTCCGCTGAGCGAGGTGCCCCCCGCGCTCAAGACGTCACCCGAGCGTTGATTGAAACCAAGACGCGCACCCAAATTCTTGCTGAATGTGTCGGAGGCCTCCACGATGCGCGCTTCTATCAAGACCTGACGCACCGGAATATCCACCTTGGCGATCAACTTGCGTACTTCCTCAAGACGGGTCGGGGTGTCCTGCACAAACAGTTGATTTGTGCGGGCATCAACAGTCGCCGCGCCACGCTTGGAGAGTACCGACTGCCCCGTCGTGGTCAGAAGCGTCCTGACATCGGTGGCCTTCTGGTAATTCAATTGAAACGCTTCTGTACGCGTCGGCTCTAGATCCGTGATCTGTGCGCGTTGTTCGAGATCGAGCTTCTCTTTTGTCGCCAGCTCGTCGCGGGGAGCAATCCATACGACATTTCCATTCTTGCGCATATCGAGGCCGCGCGTTTGAAGAATGATATCTAAGGCCTGATCCCAGGGAACATCCTTCAGGCGAAGCGTCAGATTGCCGCCGACCGTATCGCTGGTGATGATGTTGAGATTAGTGAAGTCTGCAATCACCTGGAGCACTGCCCTGACTTCGATATTCTGAAAATTGAGCGATAACTTTTCGCCGCTATACCCGCCGCGCGACCCTTGCACAAGGCGGTTTGGGTCTTCCTTGACAGGTTTGACTTCCACCACAAACTGGGTGTCCGTCTGGTAGGCGTTATGCTCCCATAGCCCTTTGGGTTCGATCACCAAGCGGACATTTTCACCTTGAACAAAAGTGTTGATGGTCTGAACCGGTGTCGCAAAGTCCGCCACATCCAGGCGCCGACGCAGATTTTCGGGAAGGGACGATTTTTGGAAATCCACTACCAGGGTCTGTCCCTGCTGACGAATATCCACTCCTGTGTTGCTCTGACCCAGTTCGACAATGATGCGGCCCGAACCATCCGGCGTGCGGCGGAAATCGATGTCACGCAGCGAGGAGCGCGAATCACCAGGGCGGGACTCCGCAAATGAGGTCGCAGAAGAGGGCGATGCCCCCGTACTGGTTGCAGCCGACAGCGTGACCAACACCGATTTGCCTTCCACTTTCGTCTCAAACGCCCCGGGTGACTTCAGGTTCAGCACCATGCGCGAGCGGTCACCTACCTGCACCACGTTGATGCTGCGCAAATCACCTTGTCCCACCTCCTGGCTGTTGCGCCCAAGCGCATTCACCGTGTTGGGGAAATCCAAGGCCACTCGCGGTGGGCTGGCGACTGCAAAGCCGGCTGGCGCTGCCGCTGGCGCTTCCTTGAGGTTAATCTTAAGAACGACAGCCCCGCCCTGCTGGGTCACATTCAGCGATTCGATTGCATTTTGTGCCCATACAGAACTGGCGGCGAACGCCAGCGCTACCGCCATGTAGCGCATCATCATATTGACCACTCGTCCCTGATTCATTTTCTTACCTCCTGGAGTTGCAGAGTGCTGACGCGTTCGATCCAATCACCGCCGCCATCCTGCACGAGCTCTTTTAACGTGATTTCAGTCTCAGTAATGCCGGTGATGATGCCAAAATTCTGCCCCAAATAGTTGCCGACCTTCACACGGTGTAAGTTCGTCTCGGCCTTCACAATTCCAAAGAAAGCCGTCTTTTGCTTCATCATGCCGACCATGGAGATGTTTTCCAGCGGGAAAGCTTCCAACACCTCTTTTGGCCTATCGAAGTCAGGCTTCAGACCAGTTCCAGCAGCCGCCCCCTTTTTGCTCTCTGCAACCAACGCAATTTTCGCGTTGTTGAACGGGTCAATGGCTTTATCCGACTCATACTTGAACGCGGAGAACTTTTTGGGTTCATCAATCTTGCTGACTTGACCCTTCATGTTCTTGGTTTCGTCATTCATCCATTTCTTGATGTCAGCGTGCTCACTGCCGCCGCATGCGGCCAGAGTCGCCGCCAATAAGCCTATTGCGAGCGATTTCATCATTTTTTCGCCCCTCCCTTGGCAGCCGGTGCTTTTGCCTTGCGCTGCGACGCAACCTCTTCACCATCGAGGTAGCGAAACGTCTTGGCTGTGGTATCCATCGCAAGCGGCGCACCCGGCGCACCTTGCGTGATCGATATGTCGTTCAACGTTACGATGCGTGAGAGTTGGGCAATATCACTCGCAAACGCCCCCAGATCGTGATAACTGCCTGTAACGCGTACGGCAATGGGAAGCTCTGCATAGTATTCCTTGACACTGACACTGCCCGGACGGAACAGTTCGAACTGAAGACCACGCCCTAGACCGGATTGATTGATGTCAGTCAGAAGTGCATCCATCTCGGCCTTGCTCGGAAGTTGTTTCTCCAGAGAGGCCACATACTGGCCTACTTGTACCAGTTGTTTCTTCAATTCAGGCAGGTTAACCGCCTGTTTTTTCTTTTCAATGAACTCTTTCTTGAGCGTGTTCTCGGTCGCCTGGGCCTTTGCAAGCTCCTCATTCAACCCGTCCCAATACGCGTACCAGCCGGCGGCCACCACGGCAATGAGCAACAGCACCATCGCCAGTATTTTCGGCAATGCAGGCGCGTTGCCGATGTCCTTCCAATTGACACTCTTGAATTGATCAGCAAGATTCATGGGATCACCTTAGGCCTTGGGGGCGGCGGGCTTCGCCGCAGGTGCCGGCGGCGCGTCGGCTTCCGGCGCCTTGGGCCGCTTGATCGACACGTTCATGGTGAAGCTGTTTAGTCGGCGGTTTGCGATTGACGCAGCACGAATTTCTACCAATTCGGGACTACCTAACCAAGCGGAGTTGTTACCCAAATTCCGAACGTAATCTGCCACCTTGGCTTGATTCGCCGAGATACCCACCAGCGTAACGCGACCGCCAGCTTGTTTGATCGAACTAAGGTAAATGCCTTCAGGTGTGTTCTTGACCAATTCATCGAGAACATGCACGGGAAGGTTGCGATCACCCTGCAAATCCTCCACTGCTTTTTGGCGCGCCTTTAACCCCTCAATTTCATCGCGGAGCTTGGCAATTTCCTTGATGTCGTTTTCGAGCTTGTCATTTTCCTTTTTGATAAAGGCATTCGACTCGTTCTGAACGGAAATTTGCCCTTGAATCACACCACCCACGGCAAACACAATGCTGGCTCCAATAGCGGCCACAATCGCGCACAGAATGCCGAACTGACGGCGCCGTGCTTGTCTTTTGAGCTCCCGGTGCGGGAGCAGATTGATGCGAATCATGCGTCGAACCTCCTCATTGCCAAACCGCAAGCCACCAGCATCGCAGGCGCGTCAGCCGCCAACTGCTTCGGTTTGACCCGGCTTGACACTTGCATGTTGGCAAACGGGTTGGCCACGATGGTATTGACTTGCGTACGCGTGGCTACGATTTCATCCAGACCGGGAATCACCGCGCAGCCACCGGCCAACACGATGTGATCCACCTGGTTGTATGACGTCGATGTGAAAAAAAACTGCATGGCGCGCGTTACTTCCTGCGCGAGATTTTCCATGAAGGGCTGCAGCACGTCAGCATCGTAGTTGTCCGGCAGGCCACCGCTGCGCTTCGCCGTTTCCGCTTCTTCGGCAGTCATGCCGAAGACCCGCTGAATGTCTTGCGTCAGGTTGTTTCCGCCAAACGCCTGCTCCCGGTTGTACACCGACTGATTGTTGCGCAATACCGTCACATTCATCAGATTGGCACCTACGTCCACCAGTGCGATGGACTGGTCCACGCCATTGCCTGGCAATTGCTTCTCAATCATTTCGAACGCGATCTGCGTAGCAAATGACTCTATATCCACAACCGTTGCCTTGAGTCCGGCCGCTTCAGCAACCGCTACGCGATCCTCCACTTTTTCCTTGCGCGATGCAGCGATCAGCACTTCGACTTCCTCGGAACTGGAAGGAGCGGGCCCTGCCACCTGAAAGTCAAGGTTGACTTCGTCAAGCGCAAATGGAATGTACTGGTTGGCCTCAGCCTCAACCTGCACTTCAAGTTCTTCGTCACGCAATCCGGCGGGCACGACGATTTTCTTGGTGATCACCGCAGCAGCCGGGAGCGCAAGCGCGACGTTTTTTGTGCGCGTTGCCAGCTTTTTCCAAGCCCGCTTGACTGACTCGGCAACCGCTTCAAGGTTTGTGATGTTTCCATCCAGAACCGCATCTTTGGGCAGCGGCTCAATGGCGTACCGCTCCACGCGGTAGACCTTTTTGCCGGCGTCCGCAAGTTCGACCAGCTTCACCGAAGATGAACTGATGTCGAGACCAAGCAGCGGCTGGGCCTTGGGGTTAAATATGTCGAGAGCCAAAGTTGTATCCCCCTAAATCAGTCTCATCACCACGTGCTGGCACACTGCAAACTACAGCTGGAACGCTTGATATTGCGTTGACGTCACCAGAACCTACTACATATTGTGCCTTCAATCATTTCACTTCTTGTCACGTATTCACAAATTCCTTTTGTGACAAGAGATTAGAGGCAATGTCTACAATTTACATTAAATACTAACAGGCTAATTAGTGCAAGCAAAGATTTTGGGGGTTTGACCACCACGTTGCAGGAATGCAACATGATTAAGCGCACTCCGGGCGGAGCGCAAAGCGTGGGCACCACGGCGGGCGCCCCGCAGATTTGCACAGGCGTACACCCGCGTTACTCCGCTTGGCCCAGCGGGCAATAAGCGGAGTGATTCTGGCGCTGGACAGCCGCGTTGCAGCCCGATTTCTGCCAGAGTCCCCCTATATAATGCACTCATCCCCCTCGTGCGCGGCGGCATTGGCAAGGCTTCGGGTCTTTGTCGCCCAGCATCATCGCCCTCGCTTCAAGGCAGCAGCGGGATCAAACCCTTCGCATTCGCCCATCATGCAGTTCTCTCCCCCGGCTCGTTGGATCCCAGCAGGCGTCTGCGTCTTGCTGGCACCCATTGCCGTTGGTTTGTTAGTGCTTGCTTTCGCTGTTGCTTGGGCATATCCGAGCTTGCCATCGATTGAAGCGCTTACCGATTATCAGCCAAAGATCCCTCTGCGCGTCTACAGTGCCGACAATTATCTGATCGGCGAGTTTGGCGAAGAGCGACGCAATCTGGTGACCTTTGCCGACGTGCCTGCGGTGATGAAGCAAGCAATTCTGGCCGCTGAAGACGACCGCTTTTACCAGCACGGTGGGGTAGACACGATTGGCGTACTGCGTGCGGCACTATCTAACATCACAAGCCCCGGCCGCCAGCAGGGGGCGTCCACCATCACCATGCAGGTAGCGCGCAACTTCTTCATATCCAGCGAAAAAACCTACACCCGGAAGTTCTATGAAGCCCTGCTAGCCTTCCGCATAGAGGCGACGCTGACCAAAGACAAGATTTTCGAGATCTATATCAACCAGATATTCCTCGGCCAGCGCTCCTATGGCTTTGCTTCGGCAGCCCAAATCTATTTTGGCAAGGAGTTGAAAGCCATCTCGGCGGCCGAGGCAGCCATGCTGGCGGGCTTGCCCAAAGCGCCCTCGCTGTTCAACCCGGTGGTCAACCCCAAGCGCGCCCGCACGCGCCAGCACTACATCCTCGACCGCATGCTGTCGCTCGGCTACCTGACAGCCGACCAGCACGCCGCTGCCGTCAAGGAAGTGCTGGTGATCAAGCGCGAGGTAAACGATTTCCCGCTTAAAGCCGATTACGTCGCAGAAATGGCGCGTCAATTGGTGTTCGAGCGCTTCGCCGAAGAGACCTATACGCGCGGTCTGCGCGTCACCACCACCATTGTGAAAGCTGATCAGGAAGCCGCGCACAGCGCATTGCGCCGCGGCGTGCTCGACTACGAGCGCCGTCACGGCTACCGCGGCCCCGAAGCCTTCGTCGAACTCAAGACCGGCAACGAGGATGAGCTCGAGGACGCCATCGGCGACTACAACGACAGCGACGACCTGCACGCTGCCATCGTGCTCGACGCCGCGCCCAAGCTGGTCAAGGCTTGGCGCCGCACCGGCGAAACGGTGCAAGTGTCGGGCGACGGCCTCAAGTTCGCAGCCAATGCACTATCTGACAAGGCGCAGCCCAACCGCCGCATCCGCCGCGGTGCAGTGATCCGCGTGCACAAGGATGAAAAAGGGGTATGGGGCATTCTGCAATTGCCGGAGGTCGAGTCAGCGTTCGTTGCCATCAGCCCGCAAGACGGTGCAGTCAAGGCACTGGTGGGCGGCTTTGATTTCGGCGTCAACAAGTTCAATCACGTGACCCAAGCCTGGCGTCAGCCCGGCTCCAGTTTCAAGCCCTTCATTTACTCCGGGTCACTCGAAAAGGGACTCACGCCCTCGACGGTGATCAACGATGCGCCGATCTTCATCGACCCCGCCACCACCGGCGGCCAATTGTGGGAGCCGAAAAACTTCGACGGCAAATACGATGGTCCGATGCGCATGCGCCAAGCTTTGGCGCGCTCGAAGAATCTGGTCTCGATCCGCATCCTCCAGCAAATCACGCCGCAATATGCACAGGATTACGTCACGCGTTTCGGTTTTGATGCCGACAAACACCCTGCTTACTTGACGATGGCGCTCGGTGCCGGGTCGGTGACGCCGTGGCAGATGGTCGGTGCCTACTCCGTGTTCGCGAATGGCGGCTACCGCATCAACCCCCACATCGTCACGCGCATTACTGACGACGCCGGCAAGGTACTTGCCGAAGCCAAGCCGGCGAAGGCCGGCGACGAAGCCAACCGCGTGATCGACGCGCGCAATGCCTACATCATGAACAGCATGATGAACGACGTCACCAAATACGGCACCGCTGCACGTGCCGGCGCCTTGCTCAAGCGCGGTGATCTGGCAGGCAAGACCGGCACCACCAATGACCACATCGACGCCTGGTTTGCCGGGTATCAAGCGTCGCAGGTCGGCATCGCCTGGATTGGTTTCGATCAACCGAAAAAACTCGGTGGTCAGGAAACCGGCGGCGTGGCGGCGCTGCCGATCTGGATCAACTACATGCAGCGTGCACTCAAAGGCGTTCCCGAAACCATGCCGCCGGTACCCGAAGGGGTGATCAACGTGGCCGGTGAGTTTTACTACCGTGAGTACGCGCCCGGCGAAAATAGTGTGCAGTCGCTGGGCTTAGGCGACGCTACTCCGGAAGGTGAGCAAAAGGCCGAGGAAGTGCGCAACCAGTTGTTCTGAGCTGTGCTGCGCGTAGCAACATGCCCCGCCCGCGACGTGCATCAGGAGTGCAACGACACGCTCTCACCACTCTGGGCCGAGGCATGCGCGGACAACACCGCATAAAACTCCTCGCCGGAACGGGTATCGATCCAGCGCCCGTCCTTCTCGGCGAAGTGGAAGCCGCCGGCCTTGGCGGCAATCCAGAGCTGCTGCATCGGTGCCTGCAGATTGACAATGATGTGCGTGCCGTTCTCAAACTCGAGCGCGAGCACGCCTTCCCCTTTGCGTTCGATATCGATATCGCAGCCACTCGCATCAACAGACGCTTCAATCGCATCGAGCACCGCGCTGGCAGTTCGCAGAAACAGGCTTTCATTCATAATTCGTCTCTTCTTTGTGCAATGGAGTGGCTGTGTCAAATTCGAGGGCAGTGTGTACCGCGCTTGCCGCCTGCTTGGTGTCGATCACGCTGGGTGCCTGCGGCCAGCGTGGCCCGCTGTACATCCCGGGCAAACCCGGCGATCCGTATTTTGACCGGCAAAATCGCGGTGCAACACCAACACCAGGCACTACACGCGATAGTACCAAGCCGGCCAATACCAGCGGTCAGCCCGCGCCGCCCGCCCCGCCCAAGCGCGAAGACGACGGCAACAACTGATCGCAAAAATTGTCTGCCTCCTGCATTTGCTTGTACCCTCCAAAGAGGGTGAGTTTTGTCACGACACCAATGCCCCTCCACTATGAGCTTTGATTTTTTCGAGCGCCGCAACGGCACCTTGCATGCCGAGGAGGTGCCACTGGCGCGCATTGCCGCCGAATTCGGCACGCCCGTCTATGTTTACTCGAAGGCCGCGCTGACCCACGCCTGGAGCGAATTTACCGCCGGGCTGGCTGGGCGCGATGCACTGGTGTGCTACGCGATGAAGGCGAATTCCAACCTCGCCGTTCTCAACACCTTCGCGCGCCTGGGTGCGGGCTTCGACATCGTCTCCGGCGGCGAGCTGGCGCGCGTGATCGCCGCCGGTGGCGATCCGCGCAAGGTGATTTTCTCCGGCGTCGGCAAGCGCGAAGATGAAATCGCCTTTGCCCTCGAACAAAACATTCACTGCTTCAACATTGAGTCGGCCCCCGAGTTGGAGCGCGTCAATGCGGTGGCACTGCGCAGTGGACGCGTGGCGCCGATTTCGTTTCGCGTCAATCCCGATGTCGATGCCGGCACCCACCCCTATATTTCCACCGGTCTGAAGGAAAACAAGTTCGGCGTCGAGATCGGTGCCGCGCCTGACCTCTACCGGCGCGCCGCCAGCCTGCCGGGGCTGCGCATCGCCGGCGTCGATTGCCACATCGGCTCGCAGCTGACCGATGTGACTCCGCTGCTCGAAGCCCTCGACAAGATGCTGGTGCTGATCGATACCCTGGCGCGCGACGGCATCACGATTCACCATCTCGATCTCGGCGGTGGCCTCGGTATCCGCTATCGCGACGAAACCCCGCCCGACCCACGCGCCTACATGCGCGCGATCATCGAGCGCGTCGGCACCCGCAAGCTTGGCCTGATGTTCGAGCCGGGCCGCAATCTGGTCGGCAACGCGGGCGTGCTGCTCACGCGCATCGAGCACCTCAAGGTCGCACCGGCAAAAAGCTTCGCCGTGATCGACGCCGCGATGAACGACCTATTGCGCCCCGCCCTGTACGGTGTGCATCACGAAATCATGCCAGTACAAACCAGTGATGCGGCCGCGCGCCGCTACGATGTGGTCGGCCCGGTGTGCGAAAGCGGTGACTTCCTCGGCAAGGAGCGCGAGCTGGCCGTGCGCGAGGGCGATCTCATCGCCGTCATGTCAGCCGGCGCATATGGCATGGTGATGTCATCGAACTACAACACGCGACCGCGCGCGGCTGAAGTGATGGTCGATGGTGACAAAGTGCATCTGGTGCGGCGGCGCGAAACCGTAGCCGAGTTGTTCGCGGGTGAAAGCGTGCTGCCCTGAAAGCGTTGGTGCAAGCCATTGTCAGGCACTATGCCGCCTGAACGCCCTCCCAGAGCCATTCTCAGGCCGATGGGTCGGTAGATTTTCCCACCGCTGCGGCTAATGACTGCGCGCACGCCACGGCGGATGCCCAGGCCCACTGAAAGTTGTAGCCGCCCAGCCAGCCGGTCACGTCCACTGCTTCGCCGATAAAGTACAGGCCAGGCGCTTTGGATGACTCCATCGTCTGCGACGATAGCTCGCGCGTATCGACACCACCCACCGTCACCTCTGCTTTGCGAAAACCTTCGGTGCCGCTCGGCGTCAACTTCCATTGATTGATGCTCGTGCCGAGTTGCACGAGCACGCGATCGGGGCAATCGGCCAGCAACACGCTGGCCGCACCGGGCACCGCCTCACACAAGGTTTGCGCCAGACGGCGCGGCAGCCAATGCGTGAGAGCCGTCACCACGTTGCCGCGAGCGCTACCACACTGCCGCTTGGCTGCGATGAGTTGCGCGCTGACATCCACACCGTGCAACAAATCAATGCACAGAGAACCACCTGAGTGCCAGAAGGTTGATATCTGCAATATCGCCGGGCCACTCAACCCTTTATGGGTGAACAGCAAGTCCTCGGAAAATTGCGCCACACCATACGGTCCACTGGTCTCAATCTTCACTTCGCTGGCCACACCGGCCAAGGCTGCGAAAGGCTGCCACGCGTCACCCGCGAACGTGAGCGGCACCAGCGCCGGCCGCGGCTCAATGATCTTGTGGCCAAACTGGCGGGCGAGGCGATAGGCAAAATCGGTGGCGCCAATTTTGGGAATCGACAGTCCCCCAGTGGCGATCACGATGCGTGCGGCGCGGATACCGCCCGCTTGCAAGGTATCGATCACATAACGGGCTCTCTCATGGCGCACACTTTTCACTTCGCATCCGGTACGCCAGGCCACCTGGCCCGCCGCGCACTCCGCCTGCAACATCGCGATGATCTGTTCCGCCGAGTCATCGCAAAACAATTGCCCGCGATGTTTTTCGTGAAACGCAATGCGATGCTTGCGCACCAGCGCGATGAAATCAGCAGGCCGGTAGCGCGCCAGTGCCGAGCGGCAAAAATGCGGATTGCGCGAAATGAAGTGTTCCGGCGCAGCGTTGACGTTGGTGAAATTGCAGCGTCCGCCGCCGGAGATGCGGATTTTTTCGCCAATCTTTGACGCGTGATCGATCAGCACCACGCGCAGCCCGCGCTGTCCCGCTTGCGCGGCGCACATCATGCCGGCAGCACCTGCGCCGATCACTGCGACATCGAATTGCTGCATTGGCTGCGATTGCATCACGCAACGGCGAGCGCACCTGCGCCGCAAGCGCTGCCGTACATCTTGAACTGACTACCGGCCAAGCTCGCAGCCACCAGCCTCTTCACCAAGATGCTTCCCGGTGATACCCAGTCACCCGCTCGACTTCATTCTTCGACCCCAGAATCACACCGATACGCTGATGCAGCGCTTCGGGCTGGATATCGAGAATGCGCTGGCGCCCATTGGTTGCCGCACCACCGGCTTGCTCGACGATGAAGGCCATTGGGTTCGCTTCGTACATCAGGCGCAGGCGGCCCTTGACGTGTTTAGCGTCCTGCGGATACATGAATATGCCGCCGCGCGTGAGGATGCGGAAACAGTCGGCCACCATCGACGCGATCCAGCGCATGTTGAAGTCGCGCTCGCGCACGCCGGTTTGCCCCGCAAGGCACTCCTCGATGTATCTGCGCACCGGTGCGTCCCAGTTGCGCATGTTGCTCATGTTGATGGCAAATTCGTTGGTGTCCTCGGGAATCCTCACTTGATCCTGGGTCAGCACAAAGCTGCCCATCTCGCGATCCAGTGTAAACACCGCGACGCCGTGACCATGCGTGAGGACCAGCAACGTCGCTGGACCATAAACAGCAAATCCGGCTGCGACCTGTTTCGCGCCGGGTTGCAAAAAGGCCAGGTCATCCGGTTCAGTCACGCCTTCAGGGCAACGCAGCACCGAAAAAATGGTGCCGATTGACACGTTGACATCAATATTCGACGAGCCATCAAGCGGGTCGAACAGCAACAGATATTCGCCCTTCGGATAGCGGTTGGGAATCGGATGCACGCATTCCATTTCTTCCGACACCATCGCTGCCAGGTGGCCGCCCCATTCGTTGGCTTCGAGCAGCACATCATTGGCGATCACATCAAGTTTCTTCTGCGCCTCGCCCTGCACATTGCCGCTGCCCGCTTCACCGAGCACATTGGCGAGCGCACCTTTGGACACTGCGTTGCTAATGTTCTTACATGCGCGCGCCACCACTTCAATCAGCAGGCGCAGATCGGCAGGTAGCGTGCCGCCACCCGCACTGGCAGCGTTGGCGCCGGCAGCGCCAGCGGCAGAATAGGCGCGCTGTTGTTCAATCAGGTAACGGGAGAGGGAGACGCGGCGGGGCATAGAGTATGTCGCTCGTGAAAGTAAGGGTTGCGCAACGTCCAATTATCCCATTGGCGCACACGACCAGAGGCGCAGGTAGAATGCATTCGCTTCCATCACGCCAGCCGCCATGAACCCCGACGACGTCGCGCAATATCTGCAGCACAACCCGAAGTTTTTCGACGACTACGCCGATATGCTGGCGCAGATTTTCGTGCCGCACCCGCACGGCGGGCGTGCCATCTCGCTGCCGGAAAAGCAGATGCTCACGCTGCGCGAAAAAAATCGCACGCTCGATCATTCGATTGCCGGACTGGTAGAAGCCGGTCACGCCAATGACGCGCTCTCGACCAAGATGCATCGCGCAACGCTCGCGCTGCTGCGCCTGCCCAAAGATGCGCCCGACCGCTTGATCGAAACCCTGACCTATCACCTGCGCGAAGATTTCGCCGTGCCGCATACCGCGTTCCGCGTGTGGGGCACGCGCAGCGAATTCACCACCTTCGATGGCAGCCTGGGCGTCAGCGCGGCGATGCGCGACGCCGTTGCCAGCGCGACGTCGCCGTTGCAACTGCCGTACTGCGGCCCGGTTGCGCAATTTCGGCATGGCGACACCGTGCTCGGCACCGAAGTGGCCGGCTGGTTTGGCGATGGCGCACCGCACGTCAAATCACTCGCGGTCGTGTCGCTGATTGCCGTGCATGCCGATGGCACCAGCGCCGGCGGCGTGCTCGCGCTCGGCAGTGAAGACGAGCAGCGTTTTTATACTGGCATGGGCACGATGTATCTGGAGCGCCTCGCCGAGCTGCTGTCGGCTGCGCTGGCGCACATCTTTCCCTGACGCGCCGTGCCATGAATGACGCGGGCGCAACGCAGATCGACGCGTTCGCCGCGTATCTTGCTGGCGAGCGGCAGTATTCGCCGGCCACCATCGTTGCCTACCGGCAAAGCCTGGATGAACTCCGTCGCATCATCGCGCCCAAAACCTTCGAGGGCATCGCGCCCCCGGCAATTCGCACCGCCGTGGCACGCCTCGCATCAATGGGCCGCCAGCCGCGCAGCATCGCGCGCGCGCTCTCGGCGTGGCGCAGTTTTTACCGATGGGGCGTGCGCCATCACGCCTTCAGCGCCAATCCTGCCGCCGGCATTCGTGCGCCGAAAGCCGCCAAGCCACTGCCCAAGGCGCTTTCGGTCGATCACGCGATCGCTCTGCTGGAACGCGGCGCGCTGCCCGATTCGCCAGATGCAGAAAGTGATGCCGCCGATATACGCGATGCCGCCATGTTTGAATTGTTCTACTCGTCAGGCCTGCGCCTCGCTGAGTTGATTGGGCTCGACGCCGTTCCACAAGCAGGCTCAACCGGCTGGGTCGATGAGGTGGCTGGCGAAGTGACTGTCACTGGCAAGGGCCGCAAGACACGCACGGTGCCGGTAGGGAAAAAAGCCCTCGAAGCGCTAGCGCGCTGGCGCACCGTGCGCTCAGAGTTGCTGCACCGGGGCAGCGACGACACCGCGCCAGTCACCCCGTCCCGCGCTGGCCAGCCCGTCGGTGCGGCAGACGAAGGCGCCTTGTTCCTCTCTCCCCGCGGACGCCGCGTCTCGCCCTCGCTCGTCTACGCGCGCCTGAAACGCTGGACGATCAAGGCCGGCGTGCCAGCGCACGTGCATCCGCATGTGCTGCGTCACTCGTTTGCCACACACATGCTGCAATCAACCGGTGATCTGCGCGCCGTGCAAGAGCTGCTCGGCCACGCCAATATCACCACCACGCAGGTGTACACGCATCTCGATTTTCAGGCTCTGGCCAAGGTGTACGATGCCAGCCATCCGCGTGCGAAGCTTGTCGATGTGACCAAGGCACATAAACGAGGCAGCGGAGATGAAACTGCCGCTTCGCCACAGATGCCGTCAAGCACCGAAAGGAGCAAACCATGATGATGTTCTTGATTGTTGTGGCTACCATCGCCGTGGTGGTGATTGTGATGATATTCAGCGGCAAAGCACGTGCATCAGCTTCGTCTGATAGTGATTCGGACAGCAGCTTGAGCTCTGATTCGTCAAGCTCAAACTCCTGGTTCTCCAGCGGTTCAAGCGACAGCGGCGGGAGCAGCAGTGACAGCGGTGGAGGCAGCAGCGATTGACACGCATCACGCTTAAACCCGGCAAGGAAAAATCGCTGCTGCGCCGCCACCCTTGGGTATTTTCCGGCGCGATTGCAAAGGTCGAAGGGAATCCGCAGAGTGGCGCGACGGCAAGCGTCACGGCGCACAACGGCGATTTTCTGGCGCACGCTGCATTCAGCCCGCAGTCGCAAATCCGCGCACGCGTCTGGAGTTGGAACGAGGCCGAGCCGGTCGATGCCGATCTGGTGGCGCGCGCCATTCACGCCAGCGTGGCACGACGCGCCCAACCCGTCCAACACGAATCGAATGGACCGGCACAGCATAGCCCCTTGCAGCGTCTGATTCACGGCGAGTCCGACGGTTTGCCCGGCGTGGTGGCCGACCGCTATCACGACACCGTGGTGGTGCAATTACTCAGCGCCGGTGCCGAGCATTGGCGCGATACGATCACCGCGACCTTGGCTGCGCTGCCCGGCGTCACACGCGTGTACGAACGCTCCGACGCCGACGTACGTGTGCTCGAAGGTCTCGCACCGCGCACCGGTGTGCTGCACGGTGATATGCCGTCGGCGCGCATCGCGATTCACGAAGCAGCCTCCGGCACCCAGTATTGGGTCGATGTGGCAGAAGGCCACAAGACCGGCTTCTATCTCGACCAAGCACTCAACCGGGCACACGTTGGTGAGCATGCCGCCGGGCGCGCGGTGCTCAACTGCTTTTGCTACACCGGCGGCTTTTCGCTGGCCGCCTTGCGAGGCGGCGCAACGTCAGTGCTCTCCATCGACTCCTCCGGCCCCGCGATGGCACTCGCGCGCGACAATGTCACGCTCAATGGCCTCGATGCAGCACGCGCCGAATGGCGTGAAGCCGATGTCTTCAAAGAGTTGCGCGAGCTGCGCAATCAGGGCCGCTCGTTTGACCTGATCGTGCTCGACCCGCCGAAATTTGCCCCCACGCCAGCGTCGGTGGAGCGCGCCGCACGCGCCTATAAAGACATCAACTTGCTCGGCTTCAAGCTGTTGCGTCCAGGCGGGCGGCTCTACACCTTCTCATGTTCAGGCGGGGTATCTGCCGACCTGTTTCAAAAGATCGTTGCCGGCGCAGCACTCGATGCCGGTGTCGACGCACGCATCGAAACGCGCCTCGCCGCAGCCCCCGATCACCCCGTACTGCTCAGCTTTCCGGAAGGTGAATACCTGAAAGGCCTTGTGCTGCAACGGTCTTGAGCGCATTGACCGTTGCGTCGACGTTACATTGCACGCTCAATTGTCCTTATAAGGATTGGGCAGCCCGGTAAACCAGGGCGCACGCCGGCCCACGCATTTTTCCAGCATGTCCATCTCCCAGTCCTCGTGGGAATTATCCACTTTGGCATCCACAATCCACCTTCCGTCGCGCGGCTCGTTGAGCACAAATTTCGGGCGATGGTGTGATGCCGCAATGAGTTCTTTTTGCGACGTGTCTTTCATGCCGGTCAACTCGATGGCACCGTAGCAAGTGCAAAAGTAAGTGCCTTCGCCGCGCGACTCCATATAGCAGCCAGTGCCGCGAATGCCAGCTGTGACGGTGGGTGTAGCGATGGTGACTTGTGTACCCGTGCGTTTGCCAAACACCGCGCCGACGGCACCGGTAAGCATACGCAAACCCGACACCACATAGTCGCCCATCGGCGATTTATCGATGCGCAACTCGGAGCGCTCGCGCAAAAAAAATGCATCGCCGCCGACCACGAACACCACCTTGCCGTCAGACCCGGTCATCACCGTATCGCCCGCTTTGATGACCGCCTTGTCATTGATGCGCTCGCCATTGACGCGCACCACTCCCTTGATTTCGTGAACGGTGTCGGGCTGCCGCTGCGCCCAGAGGGCTGGCGCGGCACCGCCAGCAGCCAGACCGGTGGCACCCTGCAAGAAGCGGCGCCGCGATACAAATGCAGGTGCAACGCGGGCGGTGAGGATGGATTCAAGGCGATTCATGCAGGGGCTCCGATGAATGTTGTGGGGGATGATACGTGAGCCCGCTGACTGCGGATGCAAGCTTGGTCTCTACGCCAGATGCGGGATGCCGACTGGAGAAGCGCGCATCCGCAGAAGCTTGCGCTGGCCCCGCGATTCCGGCCATACGTGATTTCCGCAAAACACGCCTAAGCCTTGCGCCCAGGCTCACGCCTCGTTGGAAGTGCGTCAGACAGCCTGCATGACACGGATTCTGGTATCCTCGCGCCCCTTCAAAAGCCCCGGCATTGTCCGCAGGAGCCAGCATGGCCGATCCCGTTTCCGCACCGTCCTCCGCATCTGCTTCCGCGTCTGCCGCCGCTGCTGCATCTGCGCTCGTTCCCGTTACCATCCTCACCGGCTTTCTCGGTGCCGGCAAAACGACCTTGCTCAACCGCATCCTGAGCGAGCAGCACGGCCACAAGATTGCGGTGATTGAAAACGAATTCGGCGAAGAAGGCATCGACAATGACATCCTGCTGCGCGAGGCCGGGCAGGAGCAGATCATCGAAATGAACAACGGCTGCATCTGCTGCACCGTGCGCGGCGACCTGGTGCGTATCCTCGGTGACCTGCAGCGCAAGCGCGAGGCCAAGACGCTGTCGTTTGACCGCATCATCATCGAGACCACCGGCCTGGCCGATCCGGCACCCGTTGCGCAAACCTTCTTCATTGACGAGGCCATCGGCAACTACTATCTGCTCGATGCCATCGTCACGGTGGTCGACGCCAAGCACGCGCAAACGCAGTTGGACGAGCACCACGAAGCGCAGGAGCAGGTGGGCTTTGCCGATCGCATCCTGCTCTCAAAGACTGATCTCGTGAGCGAACCGGATCAGATCAAACTCAAGGAACGCCTGGTCAAGATGAACCCGCGCGCACCGATCAAGGCGGTGCACTTCGGCAACACGCCGATTGATGACATCCTCGACATTCGCGGCTTCAACCTCAACTCGATCCTCGAAATCGAACCCGATTTTCTTGAAGACGACGAGCACGA